>CALYQW010000002.1 GCA_945290265.1 uncultured Erwinia sp. | reverse complement strand
TGTGCTGTGGGATCGCTATCAGAAACCACTGTTTATAGTGGAAAACGGCCTCGGCGCGCAGGATCAGCCGGATGCAGCTGGCATGGTACAGGATGATTATCGTATCAGCTATCTTAACGACCATCTGGTACAGGTGGGTGAAGCGATTGAAGATGGTGTTGACGTCATGGGTTACACCAGCTGGGGGCCGATTGATCTGGTCAGCGCTTCCAAAGCTGAGCTCTCAAAACGCTATGGCTTTATCTATGTTGATCGTGATGACAGTGGTCACGGTACTCTGGCGCGCAGCCGCAAAAAGAGTTTCTGGTGGTATCAGCAGGTGATTGCTTCTCAGGGAGCAGCGCTCAAAGCCTGACAGAACAGCCAGCCAGGCGGCTGGCTTTCAGCCGATCAATTGCCGTCACAAGTGGCGGCTTATCACAATATTGTCCCGCCATCAGACTGTAATACAATATCCGCCGGTTAAAACAGTACGCCGATCCTGTTTATTTCGTTGCAGGATACCGGTTATATCAATGTGGGTTGTGGAACTAATGGCACGAATAGATAACAACAAGGGACCGAGTAAAAACAGATCCTCCCTGTTAATAATGCTGGTACTGTTTATTTCTCTGGCTGCCTGTGCTGCTGCCGGTTATATGTTTTATGAAATGAAAAACCTGAAATCTGATTTAGCAGATAACGGTGAAAAAATTGCCGACACCAGTGCCTCTGTTGCCGTTGAGCCGGTTTATATTTCTCTGGATACCTTCACCGCCACCCTGTTACCGGGTGCGCAGTGGCAGAATCCGGTAGTGTATATCGGCCTGACGTTGCGCCTGATCGATGACAATGCGCAAAAGCTGGCGCAAAAATTCCTGCCGGAACTGCGCAGCCGCGTATTTTTGCTGCTGGCGAGTTACTCCGTCGATCAACTGGCTTCGCCGGAAGGCAAAAAAAATCTGATTGATAATATTAAACAAGAGTTGTCCACACCCTTTTCAGCCGGGCAGAAGCTGCCGGTGGAAGATGTTTTGATTAACGAATTTATTTTGCGATAACTCATGTCTGACAGCATATTATCTCAGGCCGAAATTGATCGGTTATTAAATGGTGGCGGCCAGGAGAGTGAGGCAACGCCTGAAACTATCGTCAGTGACGATAATATCAAGCCTTATGATCCGAATAAACAGCGCAGGGTCATTCGTGAACGGTTACAGTCGCTGGAAATTATTAACGAGCGTTTTGCCCGCCAGTTCAGAACGGAATTATTTAATCTTTTCCGCCGTAGTCTGGATATTACCGCCGGGCCAATTACTATTCAGCCCTATCATCAATTTGCCCGAAATTTACCGGTGCCAACCAACCTGAATCTGATCAACCTGCATCCACTGCGCGGTATGGCGCTGTTTGCCTTTTCCCCCAACCTGGTGTTTATGGCGGTGGACAATTTATTTGGCGGAGATGGACGTTTTCCCACTAAAGCCGACGGGCGTGAATTTACGCCAACCGAGCAGCGTGTTATCACCCGTCTGCTGAATATGGCGCTGGATGCCTATGATACGGCCTGGAGCACGCTGTTTGCGATTAAAACCGAATATGTGCGTGCTGAGATGCAGGTCAGGTTTACCAATATCACCAACTCGCCTAATGACATTGTGGTCACTACGCCGTTCCAGGTGGAAATTGGTTCACATCTGGGGGAGTTCGATATCTGTATTCCTTTCAGCCTGATTGAACCGCTGCGTGAACTGCTGACCAATCCGCCGCTGGAAAACTCGCTGCAGGAAAACCGTCAATGGCGCAATAACCTCGCCGGGCAGGTGACGGATACCGAGGTGGAACTGGTAGCAAAGTTCGCCGATATCTCCAGCCGTTTATCCCAGGTGATGAAAATGGAGCGGGGCGATGTTATTCCGATGGAAATCCAGCAGATCATTGACGTCTGCATCAATAACGTTCCCGTCCTGTCTGCCAGATATGGCTCTGTTAATCAGCAATACGCGTTGAAGGTCGAGCAGGTGAATCAGCCGGGCTTGTCTTCACTGAACCAAGGATAATTAACCTCATGAATGACAATCAGCCCGTTGACGATTTGTGGGCCGCAGCAATGCAGGAGCAAACGCTGACTGACGGTGAAGCTGAACAGGTGGCACCAGGCACGCAGTTTGCAGATGAACTCCACCTGATCCACGATATTCCGGTAAAAATGACCGTGGAACTGGGTCGAACCAAAATGACCATCAAACAGTTGCTGCGTCTGGGGCAGGGGTCGGTGGTGACGCTGGATGGCCTGGCCGGTGAACCGCTGGATATTATGATTAACGGCTATCTGGTGGCGCAGGGCGAAGTGGTGGTGGTATCGGATAACTTTGGCATCCGTATTACCGAAATCATTACGCCTTCTGAACGTATCAGCCGTCTGAGCTAATTATGACTACCTTAACCGAAGGGGCTACGCCCCTGACTGTGGCAGCAGAAAGTGCCATCACTCCCGGAGCGATGCTGCTCAACGTTGGCGGTGCGCTGGTTCTGGTGCTGCTGCTGATTGTCGCGGGGGCCTGGCTGTTCCGGCGCAGTGGCTTCCAGCTGCGCGGGCTGCAGAAACAAACGCGCCTGACGATTAAAGAGAGTCATTCACTGGGAGGACGGGAGCGTCTGCTGCTGGTGGAGATTGCCGACCAGCGGCTGCTGCTGGGGGTAACCGCCAGTCAGATTACCCATCTGGCCAGCCTGGAGAAGCCACAGCAGGAAAATGTGCCTGAGTCCGGGGTGGCGACCACGGACTTTCGCACGCTGCTGGCGGGGATGCTGAAGGGACGTAAGTCATGAGAAGCGCGCTGCTGGTCTGTGGCCTGTTGCTACCGTCTGTCGTCTTGGCAGGCAACGCCGATCTGACCATCAGTCAGGGAAATAACGGCGAAAGCTGGTCACTGCCGGTACAAACGCTGGTGATGCTGACGTCGCTCACCTTTTTACCGGCAATACTACTGATGATGACCGGGTTTACCCGCATCATTATCGTTCTTGGCTTGCTGCGTAATGCGCTGGGGACGCCTTCAGCGCCCCCTAATCAGGTATTGCTGGGGCTGGCGCTTTTTTTGACATTCTATGTGATGTCTCCGGTTGGTGAAAAAATTTATCAGCAGGCGTGGAAACCACTGTCTGAAAATACCATCAGCATGGAAACGGCTCTGGAAAAAGGTATCGCGCCGCTGCGCGAATTTATGCTGCAACAGACGCGGCAAACCGATCTGGCGCTGTATGCCGGGATGGCAAAGCAGGAGAGTTTTGCCACTAAAGACGAGGTGCCGCTGCGCATTCTGTTGCCCGCTTTCGTGACCAGTGAACTGAAAACCGCATTTCAAATCGGTTTCACTATTTTTATTCCGTTTTTGATAATCGATCTGGTGGTTGCCAGCGTCCTGATGGCGCTGGGGATGATGATGCTGCCTCCGGCCACCGTCGCGCTGCCGTTTAAGCTGATGCTGTTTGTTCTGGTAGATGGCTGGCAGCTGCTGATGGGATCGCTGGCCCAAAGTTTTTACAGTTGAAAACACAATGACACCCGAAAGCATTATGACTATGGGCTATCAGGCAATAAAAGTTGGCCTGATGATGTCCGCTCCACTGCTGATGGTGGCGCTGTTGACCGGTCTGCTGGTCAGCATTTTTCAGGCTGCCACCCAAATCAACGAAATGACGCTGTCGTTTATCCCGAAAATCCTGGCGATCGTCATCACCGGCATTGCGCTGGGGCCGTGGATGATCGGCACTTTCCTTGACTATACCCGCGGGTTATTTATCAGCCTGCCAGAGATTATCGGGTAACGCCGTTGACGCTGACCACTGAAGCGATCTCCCTGGCCGTCAGCCACTATTTCTGGCCATTTCTGCGCCTGCTGGCATTGCTGCACGTTGCGCCGCTGTTCAGCGAGAAAGGGATAGATCGCAAAACCAAAATTGGCCTGGCGCTGGTTATCCCCCTGCTGCTGGCAGGACAGTTACCGCCGCAGGAGATCGCTATTTTCAGCTATGAAGGACTGTGGATGGGGCTGAAACAGCTGCTGATTGGCACTGCAATGGGACTCAGCATGCAGTTTATCTTTGCGGCGGTGCGCATGGCCGGGGAGCTAATTGCCGCGCAGATGGGGCTTTCTTTCGCCACCTTCTACGATCCCTCCAGTGGCGGCAGCCTGTCGGTGATCTCGCGTCTGCTGAACATGCTGGTACTGCTGCTGTTTTTAGCGGCTGACGGTCATCTGTGGCTGTTGCAAATGCTGTATCACAGCTTTGCGCAGCTGCCGCTGAATGCCAGTCCGCTTTCCGGGCAGGTATTTCTCTGGCTATGTCACAGCGCCGGGGTAATATTTACCAGCAGCCTGATGCTGAGCCTGCCGGTGATTATTTTGCTGTTGTGCATTAACCTGACGCTGGGCGTACTTAACCGCCTGACGCCGCAACTGTCAGTGTTTGTAATAGGTTTTCCGCTGACCTTAACCCTGGGGATGTTAACGCTTTGCCTGACGTTTTATACCCTGGCACCTTTCTTCGATGGCATGATGGGCAGTGCGTTTGAACGTCTGCAAATACTGATACCCGGCCTGCATCCCTGAACGGCGGCGCGTGCCGTAAAAAATACTGCCTCTCCCTCCGGCAAATGCTTTATGCTCGCAGAGACGCACATTGCATCTTAATACCGCGTTAAATCCAAAAACGTTCCTGTGAGGTCTGCTGTGACAACCACTTTTTTGATTGTACCCGGTTATACCAATTCCGGTGCTGAGCACTGGCAGTCCTGGATGGAAAGGAAATACCACAATGTGGTGCGCGTGGCCCAGGATGACTGGCATAATCCGCACCGTCAGACCTGGCTGACGCGCCTTGACGACACCATCCGATCGATTCAGCACGATATTGTGCTGGTGGGGCACAGTTGTGGCGCGGTTGCCGTGGCGCAGTGGGCGGCTGCACATCACCGCCCGCAGGTGGTCGCAGCGATCCTGGTGGCACCGGCTGACGTGGATGCTGAACTGGCGCTAGGTGCGATCCGCCAGCAGGGACCGTTGCCTGATGGGCGACTGCCGCTTCCTACGTTACTTATTTACAGTGATAACGATAACCATCTTTCCAGTGCCCGCGCCTGCCAGTTAGCTGCGAACTGGGGCAGTGATATCAGGATGATTAGCAATGGCGGCCATATTAATACCGAATCCGGGCATGGTGAGTGGCTGGCGGGTGAGGCTATGATCAGCAGATTTAGCGGACGGGAGCTGGTGAGTAAAAGAAGCGAAATAGCACAATAAACAGTGGTGTAGGCTGGGGGGGCAGGGTGGAACAGGATGTGTAACCAGCTGCGTCGAATAGCGCTCTACTCTTGTCCAGGCCTTGCTGGATAAGATTATGGACGCTATTTAATCTGCCTGACTGCGCTGCATCTGGCCTGCGATGTATTGCCCTGACGCGACTCAATAGCTAATTATGACCTGACGCACAGTAGCGTCAGGCCAGCTTCTGGCTGAAAAAATTTTAATTTCTAAAAATCATACTCATTAAGTATTTTTTCAACGTCATAATCATCTTTGTATTTAATACTCAATTCCTTTTTCTGCTTTTTGGCTTTACCGCAGTACTTATTCAGGGATTTCTCTATTTCAACCTGGCGTGCCTGAGGCAGATTATTGCCCCACTCTCCGGCAAAATGTTGGCAGTTCTCAGCGTTATCTGTAAAAGCTTTGACTTCTGCCTCAGATGTCATATTTGATTTTGAAAAAGCACATCCGCTGACTGCAAAGCACAGCAGAATAAAACAGTTAACTAAGCGCATTTTACCTGCCATCGTTTGACCAGTGAGGTGCATCAGCATTACCTCCTCTGAAATGATTAATGCCGTAGCTTTGTCCAACCCTTTGCAGTTCCATATTCATGCCTGTTCTGGGTACAGTTTTTATTTCAATGGATTCACCACGCGCGTTGTTAATAACTAATGTCCCTGGCCATGATATATTCATATCAATCGCGTTACCTTCTGTATGTCGGCTGCGTAGCGCAGGCGCAATACCCAGATTCTGCATACCAAATGCATTGACCATATCCTGTGCTGCTCGTAAGCTTTTTTCTGCTGTATCATGCACCCATTGAATTTCAACGCCGGAGAAGGAAGGGACCGATTCTGGTGAGGCTCTGCGCTTAGCGATCTTCCAGGCCCAGTGCATAAGGTTATGCTCTTTGTGGGGGGCGTCGTGTCGCAGAGATAGTAACTCTCGATCCGGCACGATTTAAGGCATTAATAAAATCATTAACATTTGCGCGGAAAGGCATTGTTAAATCATCAGTAGAAGAACTTCCCCGATATTCATTGACCCATGTGCTACCACTTAATCTCGGCATTTTAATTCCCAATCACCATTTGGTGAAAAATGTTTTTTATCATGGGGTTTTATAAAAATCAAACAATAAATAATTCGCAGAGATACTTTTTGTGCCAACTATTTTTCAACAAAAAACCGGGGGGTCTGTAGGTAATAGTTTATTATTTTTTTATATTGCTCCAATAAAAGCAGTGCTGGCATAATTGAGATTATCTGAAAATTTAGTTTCAGGCAGGTACTGGTAAATATTTTCACCAGTATTTCCTGTTGTTCACTACGCAGACCGCTGGCTGTCACTGACAGAATTCTGACGTTGTTTTATTATCTGGCCACCTGCGCCACCGTCTGTTGCACCAGGCGGCTAATCTGCTGCCAGTCTTTTGCTTTAATCAGCGCCGGATCCACCATCCAGGAGCCGCCACAGGCCACTACCTGGGGCAAGGCTAAATAGTGGTGGATATTGCTTAAATTAATGCCGCCGGTAGGCATGATTTTCAGCTGCGCATAGGGGCCCTGTAAGGCCTTAAGCATTTTCACGCCGCCGGAGGCTTCCGCCGGGAAAAACTTCACAAAATCAATGTCCAGTTCCAGCGCACACTCAATCGCCATCGGGTTATTGACGCCGGGGATCAGCGGCAATCCCTGCTGCTGGCAGAACCGGGCATTCTTGGGGTTCAGTCCGGCAGACACGCCAAACATCGCGCCGGCGTCGATGGCCTGGGTAATCTGCTGCGTTGTTTGCAGCGTGCCGGCACCGACCAGCATATCCGGTCGCGCCTGGCGCAGTAAGCGAATGGCCTCCACGGCACACCCACTGCGCAGAGTGATCTCCGCCAGTGGCAAACCGTTGTCGGCCAGCGCATGACCGAGTGGGATAATATCCTGCGCGTCTTCTACCACAATCACCGGCACCACGCGCGCCTGCTGAAAACGTTGAAGTAATGTCGGCTGCTGACTCATCGTTCACCTTTTGCAAGTGTTGTCTTGGTCGTTGCTAACAAGGATGCCATTGACGTTGCCGTTGCCGTTGCCGTTGCCGTTGACCTTGCCTTTGCAGTTGACCTTTGGGCGGCATCAGGAACGTCGTCGAGGTTACGCTGATTTCCAGGAAGAGCGGCCAGAGAGGGTCGCGAAAGGCGTGCTTCGCCTGGACGGCGAATCACGCCGGTCCGCCAGAAAGCGGCGTGGCCGAGGGAACCCACGAAGTGGGCGATGTGACGCCGCAAGCACGGGGTCAGGGGGCGATTGCGACTGATCGCCCCTTGTCACCAGCCCACAAAGTGGGATGGAGATACGTCGTTGACCTTAGCTCCGCGAAGCGGAGTGCCCTGGACGTTACCTGGCCCCGCGCTCAGCGGAATCTGCCAGGGATTCGCCTGGCCTGCTACCTGCTACTGATTATAAACCGGACCTGGCTGCGTCAATGCAGGTGCTGCCTGACCGCTGTCTTCGCTATTATCGCTGGCTGATGCAGCATCACTGCTGCCGGCATCCGTGGCGTCAGCACCGCCATTGTCACTGGCGGGTGTCTCAGAATGCTGTAAATCCAGCGGGGTGTTCGGCTCTTCCTTAGGCTGAGCACCTTCCTGCTCCTGCACCGCCACCGGCGCAGTCACTTCAGCACTGGCCGGACCGTTCACCTTAACTGGCATCCCGGAACGGGCTTTCAGCGCTTTCTGAACGCTGTCGCTGTCCACGCTGGCATCACTCAGCACCTTATTCACTGCCGCACTCAGCGTCAGTGGCACCGGCTTACGGGAAGTAAACTGCTCTTCCGTCTGTGACAGCGGATTATGAACTTCGATATAGCGTGAACCGTCCGGCTCTGCCGATGCTTTCACCGGCTGGTCGATAAACTGCACCCGGGTGCCAACCGGCACATTGTCAAACAGCCACTTAATATCGTCGGCGCGCAGACGTACACAGCCATGGCTGACGCGCAGGCCTATACCAAAGTTGGCGTTGGTGCCGTGAATGGCATACAAACGGCCAATATAAAGCGCATACAGTCCCATCGGGTTATCCGGGCCTGCCGGGAACACTGCAGGCAGTGAATCACCGCGTGCCGCGTACTCTTCATGCATTTTTTTGGTTGGCGTCCAGGTAGGGCCATCCTTTTTGCGCTGGACGGTGGTGGTCCAGTTAATCGGCGTGTCTTTACCCAGTTCACCGATGCCAATCGGCAGCACCACCACCGTTTTAGTGCCTTTCGGATAGTAATACAGGCGCATTTCCGCACTGTTAATCACAATACCTTCCCGTGGGGCATCCGGCAGGATCAGCTGTTGAGGAATAATCAGCTTGCTGCCGGCTTTAGGTAAATACACATCCACACCGGGGTTGGCTTCCAGAACATTACTCAGCCCCATCTGATATTGCGCAGCAAAGGCCTCCAGCGGCAGTTTGCTATCCTGCGGCAGAGTAATTTCCAGATTTTCCCCCGTCAGGCGGCTGTTGGCAGCCGGAAGCGGGTAAACCACGGCAAAAGCAGACTGACTTAAAGCCGCCGCAGCCAGAAACAGAGTGACAAACGCATGGATACTTTTTTTCATGGTATTTCAGTTAAAGCGCCATATAAACTATTGATAAACGGCCTGTTACTCATGGGTAAAGCGGGCCGCTGCATATTACGGGATATCACCGGGATAACCTTTACAGAATAGATTGTGGTCTTGTGCCGCTGAACTATACGTTAACTTTTATTGTCTGCAAAGCCAGCAATCTGCTGTCAGCGTATTTGCCGCGATGAGGGATCGCGTCAGACAGCGGCAAAAAACCGTCGTGATACGGAAACCATACCTGGCCTTCAGATTACGCCGAATTACTCGCGCTCATTTAGCCGCTAACGCGATCGCCGGCGGCAGGCGAGCCAGAAACGCACTCCCCAGACCAGTGCCACCACCAGTAGCAGCCAGAACAGCTGTTTCAGATGATGATCCAGCGTTTGTAACCAGGGAGCGATCGCTTTGCCGCCAGCATAGCCCAGCGAAACAAAAATCAGCGCCCACAATGCCGCACCGCACAGATTAAACACCATAAAACGCACCGGGTTCAGGCGGCTGGCACCAATAATCAGAGGACCAACAATGCGCAGGCCGTACATAAAGCGTACGCCAATCACAAACAAAACCGGATAACGGCGGATCAGTCGCCTGGCGCGCTCAATCTGTGGCTGGAAGCGGGTAAAACGGTCCAACAGACTCTGCCCGTAATGACGGCCAATAAAAAACAGAGTGGTATCACCGATAAAACCGCCAGCCATGGCCACCAGCACCACCCAGCCGTAGTGCAGCAGCCCCTGATGCGCAGCCATTCCTCCCAGCAGCGTGACGGTTTCTCCCTCCGCCAGACAGCCGATAAACAGTGCCCCGTAGCCGTACTGAGTAATCAGACTGCTAATATCGATATGCAAAAGATCCCCTTATACTGAGACTGACTGCCGATCCGCAGGCAAAACCATAATATTAAAAAAACAATTTTAGCCCGTGAATGAAGTGCTTACCAGTTGGCGACTGGCAGAACAGCGCGATATTCCGTGCGGAATATATACTTAAAGTGATGCCGCCCGGGGACGACGCCAGCTGGCGGTTAACTGTTCTGAGGAGTGAAGATATGAACCATGTATGGGGACTTCTTGCGCATCCTGAACGCGAGATGCGCGATATCAGCCAGGAAAACGAAACGCTGTCTCATCACTATGTCCATCATGTGCTGCTGATGGCGTTGATCCCGGTTATTTCGGCTTTTATTGGCACCACGCAAATTGGCTGGCGCATTGGTGACAGTCAGCCAGAGCCGCTGACCCTGTCTGTTGCGCTTGGCCTGGCGGTGCTGTTTTACGCATTAATGCTGGTCGGAGTGGCAGTCATGGGGCGGATTATCTGGTGGATGGCGCGTGATTATCCGCATCGCCCATCGTTAAACCGCTGCCGGGTATTTGCCGGCTATGTTGCCACACCGATATTTATCAGCGGCCTGGTGGCTCTTTATCCACTGGTCTGGCTTTGTGTGCTGGCTGGGGCGATGGCGCTGTTATATACCGGCTACCTGCTGTATCGCGGCATTCCGCCATTCCTGAATATCGATCGTGAAGAGGGGCTGCGTTTTACCAGTACCACACTGGCGATTGGTGTCCTGGTGCTGGAAGCGCTGCTGGCACTAACCGTGCTGCTGTGGGGCTATGGCTTAAGCCTGTTCTGATACTCTCGCCGTCGCTCTGGCGACGGCGATTTTTGACATGCCCGGAAACGAATAAATAATGGAAAAAAGCTTCAGCGGCAGCGTATTATGCGCCAGCCAGCTATCTGTATGTCAAATGGATTCGCGATGCCCGGACCCCGGAAAGACACTACCGATAGCAGTGTGTGAATATTCACACCTTAATCATCAGCCGTTAAGTTTTAGCCCATGCCTGGAAAAATTCGTTTATCACTGTTAAGTCTGGTTTTACTGTTCTCTGCTCAGGGCATGACGACTCAGGCCGTTGCTGCCACTCCCGCTCATCAGGTTAACGCCTCCCAGCCGCAGATAGCCTCCGGCAGTGCGATGCTGGTCGATTTGAACACCAATAAACTCATTTATGCCAGCCATCCGGACCGCGTCAGGCCGATTGCCTCGCTGACCAAGCTGATGACGGTAATGGTCGCGCTGGATGCTCACCAACCGCTGGATGAGATGCTGAGCGTGAATATCAGCCAGACACCGGAAATGCGCGGCGTATATTCGCGGGTGCGTTTGAACAGTGAAATAAGCCGCAAAAATATGATGCTGCTGGCGCTGATGTCGTCAGAAAACCGTGCTGCAGCCAGCCTGGCTTATCACTATCCGGGGGGATATGGCGCATTTATTCGCGCAATGAACGCCAAGGCACGTGCGCTGGGGATGAAAAATACCCGCTACGTCGAGCCAACCGGACTCTCTATTGAAAACGTTTCAACCGCCCGTGACCTGACCACGCTGCTGATGGCAACCAAGCGCTATCCGCTGATGGGGCAGTTGAGCACCATGCGTGAAGATACTGCCACCTTCAGCCATCCCAGCTACGCTCTGCCGTTCAGAAACACCAACCACCTGATCTACCGTCCGGACTGGCAAATCCAGCTGACCAAAACCGGTTATACCGATGAAGCCGGGCACTGCCTGGCAATGCGCACGGTGATCAACCATCGCCCGGTAAGCCTGGTGGTGCTGGATGCCTTTGGTAAATATACCCATTTTGCTGATGCTAACCGCCTGCGTAACTGGGTGGAAACCGGGCAGGTCTCGGCTATACCGGCAGCGGCACTCAGCTATCGCAAGCAAAAAGCCGGCCTGGCGAAGGCGGTGACGGTGGATGAAAACGCGATAGAGTAAAATCCTGGTCCATCAGGCTGGTTTATTCGTTATTTTGAACCAGGGCAGTGCTCAGAATCCTTACGTACCTGGTGTACGCTGCGGTTCCTGCGCGCTGTCGGTGTTCAAACTAACCTCAACACTGACACCTGACTGGGCAGGATTTACGCTACGCTTTACAGCATAAATCCTATAGTCGCATACCGGCCAGCTTCGTAAACTGGCCGCCATAATTTCAGACGCCATTGGGCGTTTTCACTGTTTCAGGAAGCGGATATGTCTGGCTGGTTAGCTTTTTTACGCCTCTGTTTGCTGGTTATTGTTGTGCTGTTCCCGCTGGTCGGGCAGGCAGATGAGACGCCTTCAGCGCCCACGCCGGGGGCGGTGACCCCCAAAGTCAATGCGGTGGTGGAACTGCAGAATATGCAGAAGGTGCTGGATAAAATTAAGCAGCAGGTTTCCGGCGAAACCAACAACGACCGGCTGGCTGAGCTGAATGGAATGGCGCTGGAGCTGTCCAATGATGCCGATACCCTGATGCAATCGATTATCCCGCAGCGCGCTCAGCTGCAGTCGCAGCTGGATGTGCTGGGGCCGGCACCGAAAGCAGACAGCGGAGTCAAAGAAACTGCTGATGTCACCAGCAAACGTCACCAGCTGGAAAGCAAAAAAACCCGCACTGAAGATCAGATTAAACAGGCCGAGGCGATCAAAAGCGGCGCGATTAATTTGTCCGCGCAGATTGTCAATCTGCGCCGTGATGCGCTGAAAACCCAGCTGGCGCTGAATGCCGGCAGTATCTTTGGCCCCCATTTCTGGGCGCCGATGTTTAATGCTCCCCAGGATGACAGCAGCAAAATCAGCGATTTTGTTGATGAGTTGCTGGCAACGTCCGGGCTTTCCTTTCAGCCGGGCTGGCGTACCGGCACGTTGCTCTGGCTGCTGGCAGCCGCGCTGATGGTCACCCTGGGACGGCGTTATCTGGAAGAGATGTTCGCCTGGGTGGGGGTCCATCGTTTGCCGGAAGGGCGTTTGCGCCGCAGTTTTCTGGCCGCTACCACTGCACTGGCTACCGTGCTGGCGGTAGTGCTGGCCTTTAATTTTATCGATCAAGCCTTTACCCGCCACGACCAGGTTTCTGACGAAGTGCGTACCTTTGCCGATCGCCTGGCCGGGCTGAGTGTGATCTGCGGGCTGATCGCCGGTCTGGGGCGGGCCTTTCTCTCCACCCGCCGTCCGTCATGGCGTCTGCCGGCGATATCTGATGATGTTGCCCTGGCGCTGAAGCCTTATCCGCCGCTGACGGCGGGACTGGTGTTTTTGTTTCAGACGGTGGAGTTTTTTAACAGCGGTGCCAGTACCAGCGTGGGCACCACCATTATCGCCAATGGGATGACCGCGCTGTTAATTGGTGCCACGTCATTGTCAATCAGTATGCGCACCAACCGGGTGCGGCGGCGCATGATCCAGCAGGGCAAGCAGCCGGAAGCGCGTTCCACCCTGGTGGGACTGATTCAGATGGCGCTGACCCTGGCCGGTCTGGCGATTATTACCACCCTGGTGATTGGCTACGTCACCCTGGCGCGTTTCCTCAGTTACGAGCTGATCTGGATGGGGATCGTGCTGGGGTTGTTTTATCTCCTCAGCCAGCTGCTGACCGACACCTGCGAAAGCCTGTTTTCGGTTAACAGCGCCTCGGGCCGGCGGCTGCAGGCCTCATTGAATATTGATGAGCGCCATCTGTCGCAGGTGGCGCTGCTGCTGGGGGCGACGGGGAAAACCCTGCTGGTGATCCTGGCGGCAATGGCACTGATCAACGGCACCTTTGGCAGTGCCACGCCGATAGAGCTGGTGCAGAAAGCGGTGGAATTCTGGGGTGGTAAAGGGCTGGAAGCGCTGAATATTGTGCCGGCTCATGTGATGACCGCACTGTTTTGTCTGGGGCTGGGGCTGTGGATCCTGCGCGTGGTGAGGCGCTGGCTGGAGCACGATTTTTTACCGAAAACCACCATGGACAAGGGGATGCGCGTATCGCTGCTCACCCTGTTCAGCAATATTGGTTTTGTGCTGATTATTCTGCTGGCGCTGTCGATTATGGGGCTGCAGTGGAACCGGCTGGCGTGGATTGTCAGCGCGCTGTCGGTAGGGATCGGTTTTGGTTTACAGGAAATTGTGAAGAACTTTATCTCCGGCCTGATCCTGCTGACGGAGCGCCCGGTTAAAGTGGGCGATCTGGTCAGTATCAGCGGCATTGAAGGGGATATTCGCCGGATTAACGTGCGTGCAACGGAAATTCAGCTGTCGGATAAATCGACGGTGATTGTGCCTAACTCGCAGCTGATTTCGCAGAATGTGCGTAACGCTACCATGGGGAATGCCCAGGGGGTGGCGACGATTACTCTGACCTTCCCGCTGGATATCGATCCAACTCAGGTACGGCAGCTGCTGCTGGATGTGTATACGGAAAATGAGCGGATTCTGGAAACCCCGGAGCCGTCAGTGACGTTTAAAGATTTGACCTCTGGCGGTATTGTGCTGGCGGTGACCGGTAATGTGGCCAGTCCGCGCCAGATCAGCAGTGTGAAGAGCGATTTGCTGTTTGATATTTTGACGCGGCTGCGTAAAGAGGGCGTGGCGCTGTCGGCACCGCAGACGATGGTGATTGAGCGTCATGGGGTGGGACGCAATGCGCCGAAATCCGCGGAGTAGCTGGAGTGCTGCGCTTATCTGTTTTCTAAAACCCAGGGCTTAAAACCCAGGTCAACGACGTTTCACCATTCCGCTGCGCGGACTGGCGAGCAGGGCGGCCAGTCGCCGCCGCCCTGCACCCGGGCTTGCGGCGTCACGTCGCCCGCTGGCGCGGGTTCCCTCGGCCACGCCGCTTTCTGGCGGACCGGCGCGATTCGACATCCTGTCTCAACACGCCTTTCGCCGCCGTCCTGGCGGCTCTTCCTTGAAACCGGCGCAACCTCGGCTCTGTTACTGATGCCGCCCAAAGGTCAAAGTCAAAAACCAGGGCAACATCAAAGTCAAAAGCCAGGTCAACATCACAGGCAAAGGTGTGGGTTATTTATCGCAATGGCAGTTGCCCCAGTGTTTTTCCCGCGTGGTTTTGCCGATGCCAGGGTTAAAGCTGTTGGTTGGATCCAGCTGCTTGTAAAACGCTGTTAACTGCGGTTTGGCATGGTAAAGGTGGCCGACATTGTGTTCTGCCGGATATTCCGCTCCGCGCTCATTCAGCAACGCCAGCATCTTCTCTTTCAGGGCATGGGTGTCCACGCCTTTTTTCACGATGTAGTCCTGATGAAAAACATGACAGAGAAAGTGGCCGTAATACAGGCGGTGGATCAGCGCATCATCAAATTCCGCCGGCAGTTGTTCAAACCACTGACGGTCGTTGCGTCTGAGCGCAATATCCAGCGCCAGGATATCTTCTACTTCATCATAATGCACCGCATGATAGCGCACCGCAGCACCGGCGGCGGCGAAACGATGCAGGAAAGCATGCGCCCCTTCTTTGCCTTCACATTCGAAGAATTCGCCTTCTTCCTCACGGAAAAACTGCTGCAGACGATCGCGGGCTTCTGCCACGCCCTCACCGGACATTTTTAACAGCAGGTGATGCTGAAAGCGATCGCGGTACTGCTTCATCCGTGGCGGCAGGTGGGAGGGCAGCAGGGCAGAGAGTTTCTGCAGCAGACGATCGGTAAAATGCGGTTTAACCCACTTCAAACGTGACAACAGCGCATCTGCCCGCCCTTTAAGGCTGAAAAACAGCGGCATTTTATCGGTGCCAAACTTATCGATCATCACAAAGGTATCTTTGCCATAAGTTTCAGCAATATCGAAAATATCGCGGTGCATATATTCACCGGCTACCGGCAGGTTGGTGAAGTCAGCCAGCAGATGACGGCGCAGACGGTCAAGTACCCCGGTATCATTAGTGCCAATATAAAATACCTGCTGCGCACTTTCGCTGACAAAGGTATCCAGCCTTACGGCGAACAGCGCCAGCTTGCCCGCGCAGCCGGAAGCTTCAAACAGACGCCGCGCATCCGCGTTATAACGTGAAGGGGTATCGGCCTCGATATCCCGTACCCGATCGGCATATTCATGATCGGAGGCGTGGCGCTCATCGTGCAATACATCTTCCGGCCGCCAGCTATCATCATCCAGCCGGCTCAGGATCTGCTCCGGGCTGCTGCCCAGGTTGATCCCCAGATGGTTAACCAGCACCAGTTTTCCCCCGGCCGTGATCTGCGCGTACAGCGCCATTTCGCTGTAGGCCGGGCCGCGTTTCACCAGCGAACCACCGGAATTATTACAGATCCCCCCCAGCACCGATGCGCCAATGCACGATGATCCGATCACCGAATGCGGCTCGCGTCCCAGCGGTTTAAGCACTTTCTCCAGCTGATACAGGGTACTGCCGGGGAAGGCCAGTACCTGTTTGCCCTCATCCAGCAGGGCGATTTTATCCATACGCCGGGTGCTGATAATCACAATATTGCGCGGATAGTCGTTGCCGTTAGGGGTTGAGCCTTCGGTCAATCCGGTATTTGCCGCCTGCATCAGGATAATCACATCCGCGGCTACGCAGGCCTGTAATACCCGCCACTGTTCCAGCAGAGAACCGGGAAAAACCACGCCCAGCGCATCACCTTCCCCGGACCTGAATCCTTTGCGATAGCGCTCGGTTTGCTGTGGATCGGTAAGCAGATGGCTATGGCCTACGATGCGGGACAGTTCTGCGAGCAGGGTTTGCCCGCCAGGGGAAGAGGTCGTCATTTTATATCCTTATGGCATCAGTAATCATCGGCTAAAAAAAGGCGCAACCGGGCGAATTTCAGCCATCAAAACGTCTTACTGTTAATTAAGGTATGACACAGCCTGGCAATCTGTCATTTTTTTCATATCCGTTGGTTGAAAAACTTGTCTATTATTAGTTTTTATTTCTGGTGAGATAGCGTCTGATGAAATGGTTTTGCACCCTTAGTATTGCCACCACGCTGTTTATTCAGCCTGCTTTTTGCGCGTCATCTTCTCCTTTTGGTCAGCATCCGCTGACGGAAAAGGCGCGGGATGCTTTTGTCAGCGATTTACTGTCCAGGATGACGCTGGATGAAAAAGTCGGTCAGCTGAGGCTGATTACCGTTGGGCCGGATAACCCGAAAGAGTCGATTCGTGAGCAAATCCGCAACGGGCAGGTGGGGGGCATCTTTAACACCGTCACCCGTCAGGATATTCGTCAGATGCAGGACCAGGTGATGCAGCTGAGCCGCCTGAAGATCCCGCTGTTTTTTGCCTATGATGTGATCCACGGCCAGCGCACGCAGTTTCCGATCCCACTTGGGCTGGCTTCCAGCTGGGATACCGATGCCGTCAGCGAAGTCGGGCGTATCGCCGCGTATGAAGCCGCTGATGACGGTCTGAATATGACTTGGGCACCGATGGTGGATATGACGCGCGAACCGCGCTGGGGCAGAAGTTCGGAAGGTTTTGGCGAAGATACGTATCTGACGGCCCGGATGGGCGAGGTGATGGTTCATGCCATGCAGGGCAAAAGCCCGGCGGATCGCTACTCGGTGATGACCAGCGTGAAACACTTTGCCGCTTACGGGGCGGTGGAAGGCGGGCGTGACTACAATACCGTTGATATGAGCCCGCAGCGCCTGTTCCAGGACTATCTGCCGCCGTATAAGGCTGCGCTGGATGCCGGCAGCGGCGGGATGATGGTAGCGCTGAATTCCCTGAATGGCGTCCCGGCCACCGCCGACAGCTGGCTGTTGAAGACAGTATTACGTGACCGTTGGCAGTTTAAAGGCATTACCATCAGCGATCATGGTGCGATCAAAGAGTTAATTCAGCACGGGGTGGCCAGCGATCCCAGCGATGCGGTACGGCTGGCAGTGAATGCCGGGGTGGATATGAGTATGAACGATGAGTTCTACAGTCGCTATCTGCCACAGTTGCTAAAGAGTGGTGCGGTCAGCGAACAGACCCTGGATGACGCTGCGCGTCACGTTTTAAATGTGAAATATGATATGGGGCTGTTTAACGATCCTTACAGCCATCTTGGCGCAGCGGTAGACGATCCAAAGGATACCAATGCCGAAAGCCGTCTGCACCGTGCAGAAGCGCGTGATGTGGCGCGTAAAAGTATGGTGCTGCTGAAAAATCGCCTGCAGCTGTTACCGTTAAAAAACAGCGGCACCATTGCGCTGATCGGCCCGCTGGCCGACAGCCAGAAGGATATTATGGGCAGCTGGTCAGCCTCCGGCGTGGCGCAGCAGGCGGTGACGCTGTTGCAGGGGATGAAAACGGCCACCGCCGGTAAAGCCACGCTGCTGTACGCCAAAGGGGCTAATGTCACCGATCATCCGGGAATTCAGGCGTTTCTTAACCTGTATGAAAAAGCGTTTATTCCCGACAGTCATACCCCACAACAGCTGCTGGAAGAGGCGGTAGCCACGGCAAAACGGGCTGATGTGGTAGTACTGGCGCTGGGTGAGGCGCGTGGTATGGCGCATGAGGCGTCCAGCCGTAGCGATCTGACCTTACCAGCCAGCCAGCAGGCGTTAATCCGGGCGATAAAAGCGACCGGTAAACCGCTGGTAGTGGTGCTGATGAACGGGCGTGCGCTGGCAATTCCTTCCGAGAGCCAGCAGGCGGATGCGCTGCTGGAAACCTGGTACAGTGGCACCGAAGGGGGCAATGCGATTGCCGATGTGCTGTTCGGCGACTATAACCCATCGGGCAAACTGCCGGTCTCTTTCCCACGTTCGGTGGGGCAGCTGCCAATTTATTACAACCATCTGAATACCGGCAGGCCGTATGACTTTACCCACCCGGCCAAATACAACTCGCATTATTACGATGACGCAAACGGGCCACTTTATCCGTTTGGTTATGGTCTGAGTTATACCGATTTCAGCGTGTCACCGGTCAGGCTTTCTGCCACCACGCTGAGTGCGCAGGGCACCCTGACTGCCAGTGTGACAGTGAAAAACAGCGGGAAACGCGATGGTGCCACGGTGGTGCAGCTGTACCTGAACGATCCTGTCGCCAGTATCAGCCGCCCGGTGCAGGAATTAAAAGGTTTTCAGCGCATTATGCTGAAAGCCGGGGAGTCAAAAGAGGTCAGTTTTGCCGTGGATAAAAAGATGCTGACCTTCTGGAATGCGGCCATGCAGCAGGTCGTGGAGCCTGGCCAGTTCAATCTGATGATCGGACTGGATTCCGTTCATACCCAGAAGGCACAGTTTAACTGGCAGTAAGCCTGCGGCGGGGCGTTCAGCCCCGCCAGTTACCTTCTCGTTGCGCGCAAAACATTAGCTTCAGGCCATCATTTGACCGATTATCAAACGGTAAAACATGCGTTCTTATCTCAGAATATGCCAGAATAGTGCCAATGGTTTTGAGGGGGATAATATGCCAGCCATAGAGGTTATCCTGGTTGATCAGCAGGATCGGCCTGTCGGCAGCATGGAGAAGCTGGAAGTTCATCAGAAGGGATTGCTGCATCGTGCGGTTACCATTTATCTGTTTAATTCACAGCACCAGCTGCTGCTGCAACAGCGCGCCAGTGATAAGTACCATTGTGGTAGCTTGTGGAGTAATACCACATGTGGTCATCCCTATCCTGATGAATCGAGTTTGGATGCGGCGCACCGTCGCCTGTTTGAAGAGATGGGGATACGCACTACGCTGACGCCGGTATTTGAGTTAAGTTACAACCTGCCGCTGAGCAATGGTATGACAGAGCATGAGTACGGGCACGTTTTCTTTGCGATTGACGATCGGTTACCGCAGCCGGATCCGCAGGAAGCGGAGGGTTGGCGTTACGCATCGTTAGCGGAAATTGCGCGCGAGATGGCGGACTATCCGCAGCGGTTTACGCCGTGGTTTTTGCATACGTTTAGTCGAATTCCGGCGCAATTCAGTCAGTTTCTGCAGGCGGATCCCTGAGGGATCCGCCTGTCAGGAACGAATGATAAAGGCGTAGCCAGTCAGCATCACGCCACTGATACCACCAATCGCCATTATCAGAAAAATAGAAATCACGCAGACTTTTCGCCAGTTCATCAGGTTACCCGTCCAGTCAAAAGAGCGACGAGTATAACGCTTTCGCCGACGCGAATTAAGTTTTATCCTGCTGGCGCAGCTTACCAGCGGCAGGTAACTAGACTACGGACAGTGGAATTGTATGGTTAAACCCTGCTGTTGCCACTCTGCTAACAACTCCAGCTGACGTCGGGTCGGTTCTTTACCGGTATAAATGAAAATTCGCTGCTGCGGAAACAGTTCAGGGCGCAGTGCCTCCAGTGGTTCCGCCAGTACGTTACAGTAGCTCTGCTGCTGGCTTAGTCGCCAGGCTTCCAGCCACAGACGCGGGCGATCCTCAGTTCCCCAGCCCATCAACAGGGCATCGGTCGGATGTGTGGTGTTGGTCTGGTGTAAGGTACAGCTGACCTGTTCTATTAAAATCCCATCCAGCAGGCTGCACAGGGTGCGTGCAGTATGTTGATTAAGATTCAGCCGCTGTCTCAGGGGCACCAGTACCCGATCAATCAGTATGTCCGCCGGATACTTCGCGGCCAGCTCCGTCAACTGGCTACGCAGTTTGTCAATCTGCACCGGGCGCAGGCTGTGCATCAGTTGATCCTGCTGTTCGGTCCAGCCGTCATCGGCACTGGCACTTTCCGCATCCAGCAGAGCTTTGACTTTCCCTACCGGCACTCCGCTGTCTACCCAGCGTTTAATTTCCTGGATACGCAAAATATCATTTTCATCAAACTGACGATGGCCGCCCTCAGACCGCTGAGGCTTAAGCAGATCATAGCGGCGCTGCCAAGCGCGCAGTGTGACTGGATTGATCCCGGAGCGTTCGGCAACATCGCCGATGCTGTAAAAAGCCATAAGTTATCTCCGTGCTGGCTGCTACACTGACATACCGTAATCAATTATAGCAGGTTGTACAATTTATTTATTCGTGTACAGGTTGCATCTGAGCACTTTACGCGCGATAAGGCGGCTTTTTATCATCGCTTCTGCAATGCGCATTCCCGAAGAAACATGTTAAGGCTGACGCCACAGCGATACTGTGTAAAAATACAGCCCTGTCTGATAATAAAGTGGTTGGTATGGCGTTAACTGCCGCGTTAAAAACGCAAATTGCCGGGTGGTATAAAGCTCTGCAACAGCAAGTTCCTGATTTTATTCCGCGCGCTCCTCAGCGCCAGATGATTGCCGAGGTAGCTAAAATCCTGGCAGGCGATGATGGCCGTCATCTGGCGATTGAAGCACCGACCGGCGTGGGGAAAACGCTTTCGTATCTGATCCCCGGTATTGCCGTTAGCCGTGCAGAAGAAAAGCCGCTGGTGATCAGTACCGCCAATGTGGCGTTGCAGGATCAGATCTACAGCAAAGATTTACCGCTGCTGGGCAAAATTATTCCCGATCTGAAGTTTACCGCCGCCTTTGGCCGTGGCCGTTACGTGTGCCCGCGCAATCTGTCCGCGTTATCCGACGATAATCAGCAGCAGGGCGATTTGCTGCTGTTTCTAGATGATGCCATGACCGCCAGCAAAGATGAGCGCGCCATCTGCAGTCAGCTGGAAAAGCAGCTGAAGCGCGGGCAATGGGATGGGCTGCGCGATCACAGTGCGGAAAATATTGAAGATTCGTTGTGGCAGCGCCTGAGTACCGATAAGGCGAACTGCCTTGGCAGCAACTGCCACTGGTTCCGCGAATGCCCGTTTTATCTGGCGCGTCGTGAAATTGAGCATGCTGACGTGGTAGTGGCCAATCACGCGCTGGTAATGGCGGCGCTGGAAAGTGACTCGGTGCTGCCGGCGGCGAAAAATCTGCTGCTGGTGGTGGATGAAGGCCATCATCTGCCGGAGGTGGCGCGCGATGCGCTGGAAGTCAGCGGTGAAATCACTCCCGGCTGGAATACGCTGCAACTGGATCTGTTTGGCCGCCTGGTGGAGCAGTGCATGGCACAGTTCCGGCCTAAGCGTCCGCCGCCACTCAGCCAGGCTGAGCGACTGAAAGCCCACTGTGAGGAGGTACGCGAGCAGCTGCAGATGCTGGCGCAGATCCTGAACGTATACCTGCCACCCGCCGCGCAGGAAGGCGAGTACCGCTTTGAAATGGGACGCTTACCGGATGAAATTCTGGCCCTGTGTGGCCGCCTGTTTAAGCTGTTTGACGGGCTGCGCGGCCTGGCCGAAGCCCTGGTCAACGATCTGAGTGAAAAAAGTGGTCAGTTCGACGTTGCCCGCCTGTACCGCACCCTGCTGCAGCTTAACCGCGCCTTACACTGGTTTGAAGCTGGCAGCAAATTATGGCGGCTGGCGTCGATGGAGCAGGCTTCCGGCGCACCGGTATCAAAATGGGTAACGCGCGAGCTGCGCGAAGGCAGTGCGCATCTGCTGCTGCACTGTGCCGGGATCCGCGTCAGCGAACAGCTGGAGAAGCTGCTGTGGCGCAAAATTCCGCATGTGGTGCTGACTTCCGCCACCCTGCGTTCTCTGAACAGTTTCCAGCGCCTGCAGGAAATGGCCGGGTTGAGTGAAAAAGCGGGCGATCGCTTTGTGGCGCTGGATTCGCCGTTCAACCATATCACCCAGGGCAAACTGGTGATCCCGCGCATGCGCTATGAGCCGCAGCTGGCAACCGAAGCGCCCCATCTGTCGGAGATGGCGCACTTTTTCCGTCAGCGTATTGGCGACCATAAAGGCATTCTGGTGCTGTTTGCCAGCGGACGCGCCATGCAGCAGTTTATTGCCTGCCTGCCGGAGTTACGTCTGTCGATGCTGGTGCAGGGGGACAAGCCGCGTCCGGTGCTGGTGGCGCTGCACCGCAAGCGGGTGACGCAGGGTGAACAAAGTATTCTGGTGGGATTACAGTCATTTGCCGAAGGGCTGGATCTAAAAGGCGATCTGCTGTCGCAGGTGCATATTCATAAAATTGCCTTTCCGCCGGTGGACAGTCCGGTTATTTTAACCGAGGGTGAGTGGCTGAAAAGCCTGAAACGCTATCCGTTTGAGGTACAGAGCCTGCCCAGCGCTTCGTTTAATCTGATTCAGCAGGTGGGGCGTCTGATCCGCAGTCATCAGTGCTTTGGTGAAATTGTGATTTATGATGGCCGCCTGCTGAGTAAACGTTATGGCGCGCGCCTGCTGGGGGCGCTGCCGGTTTTTCCCATTGAACAACCGCCGATGCCGGAAGGGGAACTCCCCACACCGGTTGCGCCTGCGGTAAAAAAACGTCCGCCACGCCGGCGTAAGCACTGAGTGAGTAACCGCATGGAATACACCAAAGTTATCAAAGAGATCGGACGCGGAAAGCTGCACGCCCGCGATCTGGACACTGAGACCGCTGAAATGCTGTATCAGCGGATACTGAGTGGTGAGGTGCCGGAACTGGAGCTGGGCGGCATTCTGATTGCCCTGCGTATCAAGGGCGAGTCGGAAGCGGAGATGGCGGGCTTTTACCGGGCGATGCAGGGGATGATGCCGCGTCTGGAGGTGCCAGCCGGGCGGCCGATGCCGGTAGTGATCCCCAGTTACAACGGTGCCAGGCGTCAGGCCAATCTGACACCACTGCTGGCGCTGCTGCTGGAAAAACTGGGCTTTCCGGTAGTGGTGCACGGTATCAGTCAGGATCCCACCCGGGTGACCAGTGAGGCGGTATTCAGTGCGCTGGGGATCGCCGCTCAGGATTCGGCGGCGGCGGTACAGCAGCGGATAAACCAGGGGCAGCTGGCGTTTATCACCATTGACCGCCTGTGTGCACCGCTGGCGCAGCAACTGGCGCTGCGCTGGCGTATGGGCGTTCGTAACAGTGCGCACAGCCTGGCTAAACTGGCTACGCCGTTTGCCGACCAGGCGGCGCTGCGTCTCTCCAGCGTTTCACACCCGGAATATGTCGGGCGCGTGGCGCAGTTTTTCAGCGCCACCGGCGGGCGGGCACTGTTGCTGAACGGTACGGAAGGGGAAGTGTACGCCAGCCCGTTACGCTGTCCGTCCATCAGCCTGATTGCCGGTGAACAGCCGCAGGAGCTGCTGCCGCGTCAGCCGGAGCGGGTGCTCAGCGCGGACGCCCTGCCGCAGGCAAAAGATGCCGCCACCACCGCAGCCTGGATTGCCCGCTGTCTGGCGCATGAGCTGCCGGTACCGCAGTCGCTGCGGCTGCAAATCGCCTGCTGTTATCTGGCCAGCGGCCGGGCTGGCAGCCTGGACGACGGGCTGGCGCATATCGCCCGGGCGGGTTACTGATTATCCTTTGCTGGTGGGCAGCTGCTGTTCCACCAGTGCAGTCCACATTGCAATCGCCGGGCCGATTAATCCGTCATTGAAATCATAACCGGGATTGTGTAGTGGCAGCGAGGGCTGCTCATCACCATCAACCCCCAGCCAGAAATAGGCACCGGGGCAGACTTCCAGCATGCAGGCAAAATCCTCGGAGGCCATTGACGGGTTCAGATTGTCATGCACCCGCTCAGCTGGCAGTAAGTGTTGCGCGCATTTTTTCACCAGCGCCGCATGGTCGGGATGATTGACGGTGACCGGATAATCCCCCAGCCAGCTGATGCAGCCACGGATGCCCAGTGGGGCAGTTAAGTTGGTGACAAAGCTCTCAATCATTGCTTTTACCCGCAGGCGCACATCGGGCTGTAGACAGCGCAACGTGCCGCGTAACACTACTTTTTCCGGGATGGCGTTAATCGCTTTGCCGCCATTCAGTTGGGTAATGCTCACCACCGCTGAATCCAGCGGCGAGAGGCGGCGGGATGGAATGGTTTGTAACGCCAGAATCAGCTGCGCTGCGGCCACCACCGGATCGGCACCTTCTTCCGGTTTTGCCGCATGGCAGCCCTGACCGTGCAGGGTAATTTCAAACGTATCCAGCGAGGCCATCACCACGCCAGCCTTAACCGCCAGCTCGCCCAGCGGCAGCCCTGGCCAGTTATGCATGCCGTACACTGCGTCCATCGGAAAGCGCTCGAATAATCCTTCGGCAATCATGCGCCGCGCGCCGCCCAGGCTTTCTTCCGCCGGCTGGAAGATAAAGTGAACGGTTCCCTGAAAGCGGCGGGTGGCAGTCAGATGTTCAGCAGTGGCCAGCAGGATGGCGCTGTGGCCATCGTGACCGCAGGCATGCATTACCCCCGGTCGCCGCGAGCGGTGGGGAATATCGCTGATTTCTCCTATCGGCAGCGCATCCATATCGGCGCGTAGTCCAATGGTCGGGCCTGCGCCGGTACTGAGGGTGGCAACAATCCCGGTTTCCGCCAGCCCCTGATGAATTTCAAGGCCCAGGGTTTGCAGATGGCTAACAATAAAAGCACTGGTTTGATGCTCCTGATAGCCCAGCTCAGGATGGCTATGTAGCGTTCTGCGCCAGTCGCTGGCTTTGGCGATCAGTGAGTGAGGAATCGTCATCGGTTACTTCTCCTGTGGGCTGTGGGGCCTGTACAAAGTAACACAAAAGATTAACATTTTGAGGCGTTGGCTGCTGTGGTCGCCATTTTTGCTCAAGGGGGAATGGAGCCGTGGGGCGGCTCCGTATGGCGTTATTTTAACATCGGTAAGTTAAGTTGATAGTTTGTGGCACAGGCTTTGGCCAGCGGGTAGCCGGCATCTGCATGGCGCATGACTCCGGTAGCCGGATCGTTCCACAGTACCCGCTGCAGGCGCGCGTCCGCTTCGCGACTGCCATCGCAGACAATCACCATTCCCGCATGCTGGGAAAAACCCATCCCCACGCCGCCACCGTGGTGAAGGCTGACCCAGCTGGCACCGCTGGCCGTGTTCAGCAGCGCATTCAGCAGCGGCCAGTCTGAAACCGCATCAGAACCGTCCGCCATCGCTTCCGTTTCACGATTCGGGGATGCCACTGATCCGCAGTCAAGATGATCGCGGCCAATCACCACCGGTGCCGCCAGCTCGCCGTTGCGTACCATCTCATTAAACGCCAGCGCCGCGAGATGACGTTCGCCCATACCCAGCCAGCAGATCCGTGCCGGCAGTCCCTGGAAAGCAATGCGCTGCTGTGCCATATCCAGCCAGCGGTGGAGATTGCCGTTATCCGGGAACAGCTGCTTTAAGCGGGCATCGGTTTTATAAATATCCGCCGGATCGCCGGACAGCGCCACCCAGCGGAATGGCCCTTTGCCTTCACAGAACAGTGGCCGGATATAGGCCGGCACGAAGCCAGGGAATGCAAAGGCATTGTCCACCCCTTCCTCCAGCGCCACCTGACGAATATTATTGCCGTAATCCACCACCGGTATTCCCATCTGATGGAAATCGAGCATTGCCCTGACGTGCTGTGCCATTGACTGACGCGCAGCGTGTTCTACCGCCTGTGGCGTGCTGATCCGCTCCCGCTGCCAGCGCTCCACCGACCAGCTGTGTGGCAGGTAACCGTTGATGGGATCGTGAGCGGAAGTCTGGTCGGTGACAATCGCCGGTCTGATTGCGCCTTTCTTCACCCGCCGTGCCAGTTCCGGCAGAATTTCAGCGGCGTTGCCCAGCAGACCCACGGAGATCGCGCGTTTATCGTTGCAGGCCTGTTCTATCAATGCCAGGGCCTCATCCAGTGAGGTGGCTTTATAGTCCAGATAACGGGTTTGCAAACGGAAATCAATGCGCGAAGCCTGGCATTCAATCACCAGAACGCTGGCACCGGCCAGCACGCCCGCCAGCGGCTGCGCGCCGCCCATTCCTCCCAGCCCGGCGGTAAGGATCCATTTGCCGCTCAGATCGCCGTCATAATGCTGGCGTCCGGCCTCAGCAAAGGTTTCATAGGTGCCCTGCACAATGCCCTGGGCACCGATATAGATCCATGAGCCTGCCGTCATCTGGCCGTACATCATCAGACCGGCCTGATCCAACTGATGGAACTGATCCCAGGTAGCCCAGTGCGGCACCAGGTTCGAGTTGGCAATCAGCACCCGTGGTGCATCGCTGTGGGTACGAAAAACGCCCACCGGTTTTCCGGACTGGACCAGCAGAGTTTCATCGGCCTGCAGTTGCTGCAATGAACGCAGTATCTGCTGATAACATTCCCAGTTACGCGCGGCTTTACCAATACCGCCGTAAACCACCAGCTGTTGCGGATGTTCCGCCACCTCAGGATCCAGATTGTTCTGGATCATGCGCCAGGCGGCTTCGGTCAGCCAGTTTACGCAGTGCAACCTGTTGCCACGGGGAGCGCGGATCGGCTGGCCTGCTGTGGTATTTTGCGTCTCAGTCATAAGGTTTCCCCGCAGGTTGTGAAAGAAGGCAGAAGATCCGTCACCGCCTGTGGCCAGTGGTGTTCACTGACCCACTGACGCATCTGTGCAATATCCGGTGCCAGCAGGCGGTCTCTACTGAGAAAGGCCACATGCTGACGGATAGCGCCCAGCGCCTGTTCCAGCAGCACAGAGCTGGTGAGTGGACGATGAAAATCAATCCCCTGAGCGGCAGCCATCGCCTCAATGCCGACAATGACCGCGCTGTTAAAACTCATTTCTGTCAGCCGTCGCCCGGCCCAGGCGGCCATCGAGACGTGATCTTCCTGGTTGGCTGAAGTGGGCAAGCTGTCAACGCTGGCGGGATGAGCCAGCGATTTGTTCTCCGATGCCAGCGCGGCGGCGGTAACCTGAGCAATCATAAAGCCTGAGTTAATGCCGCCATCGGCCACCAGGAAGGGCGGCAGGGCCGACAGGCTGCTGTCCAGCAGCAGAGCCAGGCGACGTTCTGCTATCGCTCCGATTTCTGCCAGCGCCAGCGCGATAATATCGGCGGCAAAGGCTACCGGTTCGGCATGGAAATTGCCGCCGGAGATCACTTCGTGGCTGTCGGCAAACACCAGCGGATTATCCGAGGCGGCATTGGCTTCTGTTTGCAGAACTCTGGCCGCATGGTGGAGGTTATCCAGGCAGGCGCCCATCACCTGAGGAATGCAGCGGATGGAGTAGGGATCCTGCACCCGCTGGCAGTGAGTGTGAGAATCGATAATGCCACTGTCCGCCAGCAGCGTAGTCATTGCTGCGGCGACAGCGATTTGTCCGTGCTGACCCCGGGCCTGATGGATCCTTGCATCAAAAGGTTTACGCGAGCCTTTGATCGCCTCAAGCGACAGCGCTCCGGCGACGGTGGCTGCGGCAAATACCTTTTCCGCTTCAAACAGTCCGAACAGCGCCAGCGCGGTAGAAACCTGGGTGCCGTTCAGCAGCGCCAGCCCCTCTTTTGGCCCCAGTGCCAGTGGCTGTAATCCGGCCCGCGCCAGGCCTTCCCTCGCAGCCACCAGCTGTCCGTCAAGCCGCACCTGGCCTTCGCCAATCAGCATCAGCGACAGATGTGCCAGCGGAGCCAGGTCGCCCGATGCACCCACCGAGCCTTTGGCCGGAATGCAGGGCATCACGCCCGCATTAAACAGCGCAATCAGCGCATTAATCAGTTCAGGGCGAATGCCGGAATGGCCGCGTGCCAGACTGGTGATTTTGGTCACCATAATCAGGCGTACCACCGTATCCGGCAGCCAGTCACCCACGCCAACGCTGTGCGACAACACCAGATTTCGTTGCAGTTCGGCCAGCCGGTCAGCGGGGATCAGAGTTTGTGCCAGCCTGCCAAAGCCGGTGTTAATGCCATAGGCCACCTCGCCCTGGCTGACCAGGGTAGCCACTGTTTTCTGAGCCGCACGGATGGCGGTATACGCGGCGGGATCCAGCGCCAGCTCTACGGGCTGGTAGCAGAGGATTTTCAGGGTATTTAATCTGACCTGGCCGGGTGTCAGTATGCAGACAGTCATAGTGCGCTCCTGTAGCGACAGCGTGAATAAACCGCATCAGCGGGTCGTTAACCGTGAGGATGCCCGGCAGCACCAAGCATCAGCGCTGAGTGAATCATGCTGGTCTGATACTTGTCTATACAGGTATATTTTAATATGCAGTAACGATCACACAATCCGGCAGTGGGTAAATTAAATCCGGGAGCATTACGCCAGTTGAGACTTGATTAGAGGAGGGCAGCTCAGTACACATTTCCTGTCTATACAGATAAGATTGCGGACGCTAAACTATAAAATTTACTGTTATTGCGCCGCTATCGGGCCAGGCGCTAAGGATCCTGTATGGCGGAGCAGACAGCCATTTCTCAACTTTCCGCGGCGATTAGTGAGCGTCCCGCGCCGATTTATCAACGGGTTAAGCAGGCGATTATCCGCCAGATCCGTGAAGGTATTTGGCTGGCGAATCAGCGCGTTCCCTCCGAAAGTGAACTGGTTAAGGAACTGGGCGTCAGCCGCATGACCATTAACCGCGCGCTGCGTGAGCTGACCAGCGAAGGTTTTCTGGTCAGAATGCAGGGGGTGGGCACTTTTGTTGCAGAAGTGAAAGGCTATACGGCGATGTTGGAAGTCCATAATATTGCGGACGAAATTGCCCAACGCGGCCACCATCACAGCTGTAAGATCCTGCTACTAAAGGAGAGCCGGGCCGATCTCGAGCAGGCGGCGATGTTAGGCATATCCAGCGGACAACCGCTGTATCGTTCGCTGCTGGTTCATTATGAAAATGATCTGCCGGTACAGCTGGAAGACCGGCTGGTGAATCCGCAACTGGCGCCGGATTATCTGAATCAGGACTACCTGCAACAAACACCCTACACCTATCTGATGCGTGTGGCACCGTTAACGGCGGGTGAGCATATTGTTGAAGCGGTACTGCCGGATGCACAGCAGTGTCGCCATCTGGCGATTTATCCCGAGGAGCCCTGCCTGCTGATCCGCCGCCAGACCTGGAGTGACAGCAATATTGTCACCTACGCCCGCCTGCTGTATCCGGGATCGCGCTATAAACTGTTAGGACATTTTAAAAATTACGGTTGACGCTTCCCCACAGCAGGTGGGCATCGGAGGTCAGCGGAATAACATTACCCACCTGCTGATGCCACCAGACTCCCTCGCCGGGGTTCAGTGCCTGGCGGCCATCGTGCCACTGACCGCTGAGTACATACACCACGCCCGCCAGGCTGTTTTTCAGGCAGTGTGCGCTCTGGCTGGTGCCGGCAGTGGCGCGGTAACGGTCGCGGCGTACCATAATATTAAAATCGTCGCTGTCGGATTCACTCAGCGTTACCCGCACTGCCTGCTCGCCGGGAAAGTAAAAGGGAATGCCAGGTTGCAAGGTCTTTAAGGTGTGACGGTTAAGATGCAGCGTCACGCCATCGCCGCGTAATAACGTAATGGTGCGATCCACCCCGGGAAAGCGGGAAAAATCCCCGTCGCCACTGAGCGTGGCAATGCTGAAACGAAAATCAAATGCCGCCTGATGCGGCGGGAAGCTGATAATTTCCCGGGTGATCCCGCCACCGTTGTGCCAGCGGGTGGGAGCCAGGCTGGCAGCCTGATAAAAACAGATCATTTGAGTGCCTCCAGCGCCTGACGAAATGCCTGATCCACTTCCTGCTGACGGGCATGGCGACCGTCACGGATGCGCGCCTGCCCGGCAACGAACACCTGGCGGATGTGCTCGCGGTTTCCGGCAAACAGCCAGCGATTTAACAGGGCATGGTCGGGCGTGCTGCCCAGCAGCGCATCGTCCGCCAGCACCAGCCAGTCGGCGCGATAGCCGGGCTGCAGTGAACCGGTTTTCACGCCGCAGGCCTGAGCGCCTCCCGCCAGTGCCAGCTGGTACAGCAGCGACCCCGGCGCAGGTTCTGTCGGGGTAACAATCCGGTTGCGCCGCTGCTGCTGTAAGCGCTGGGCATATTCCAGCCAGCGCAGTTCCTCCACCACATCCAGCGATACCTGGCTGTCTGAGCCAATTCCGAGGCGTCCGCCCCGGGCGACAAACGCCGCGGTCGGGAAAATCCCGTCCCCCAGATTGGCTTCGGTACTGGGGCAAAGCCCGACCACTACCTGGCTGGCGGCCAGACGAACGATCTCTGATGGATCGAGATGAGTGGCATGTACCAGGCACCAGCGACGATCCAGCCGGAAATGATTGAGCAGCCAGCTGACCGGTCTTTCACCGCTCCAGGCCAGACAGTCATTCACTTCCTGCTGCTGTTCGGCTATGTGGATATGCACCGGCAGATGCGTCGGGCTGTTATCCAGCACCTGCTGTATTTGCTGCGGGCTGACCGCGCGCAGGGAGTGAAAGCACAGTCCCTGATTCAGCAGCGGGCGTCCGGCAGTTAGCTGCGTCAGACGCTGTTGCTGCGCCAGATAACCGCTGCTGTCCTGAATAAAGCGCCGCTGCAGTGGCCCGGCGGGCTGGCTGCCAAAGCTGCTGTAACTGTACAGCACCGGCAACAGGGTTTGACCAATGCCGCTGATTTCAGCGGCGTCGATCAGCGCCAGCAGCATGTCATCATCTGAGTAAGGTTCACCGTTCGGTTGATGATGCAGATAGTGAAACTCCGCCACCTGGGTATAGCCACCTTTCAGCATCTCGATGTAGAGTGCGCTGGCGATGGCCTTCAGCTGTGCTGGCGTGAGTTGCTGCACCATGCGGTACATCTGCTCGCGCCAGCTCCAGAAGCTGTCCTGCGGATGCTGCGCCACTTCCGTCAGACCCGCCATGGCGCGCTGAAAGGCATGTGAGTGAAGGTTGGCCTGTGAGGGGATGACGCTGCCTGTCAGCGCCAGGGCGTCACCGGCATCGGTACCGGCGCGTATTGAGGCGATAAAACCATAGCGATCGATTTCTATCACAACGTTATGCTGCCAGCCATCGGCCAGCAGGGCACGGGGCGCAAAATAGCGAGTCATGGATTGCTTCCTGCATAGTGTGGTTGTATATACATATACATACTTCATCGTTAGCCGTAAAGCGTGGATACGGGGGAAACAGGATGCAACAGCAACTTTACTACGATCATTTATGGTACGGAGCCGATCTGGTCACGATGCAAAACGGACGTTACAACCTGATTAAACAGGGGGCAATTGCAGTATCCAATCGGCGTATTGCCTGGATTGGCAGCCGCCGTGAGGCCAGTGCGATTCAGGCCGGGCAGCGCACTGATCTTGGCGGTGGCATTGTCACCCCCGGCCTGGTGGACTGTCATACCCATCTGATGTTTGCCGGCGACCGCAGCGATGAATATGAACAGCGACTGGTGGGAGCCAGCTATCAGCAAATCGCCGCACAGGGGGGGGGCATTCTTTCCACGGTGCGCGCCACGCGCCAGGCTTCGCAGGATGAGCTGGTAAGCAGCGCGCGCCAGCGTCTGCAGCCACTGCTGGCAGAAGGGGTCACTACCCTTGAAATCAAATCAGGTTACGGGCTGGATCTCGACAGCGAAATCCGCCTGTTACAGGCGATCCGCCAGTTGGGGGGCGAGGTTCCGGCGCAAATCGAAGCTACCTGCCTGGCTGCTCATGCGGTGCCGCCGGAGTTCAGTAAGTGTGCCGATGACTGGATCGATATTGTCTGCCATCGCCTGCTGCCGCGGGTAGTCGATCGCCAGCTGGCAGATGCGGTGGACGCCTTCTGCGAGCACCTGGCGTTTACCCCGATGCAGGTGGCACAGCTGTTTCGCAGCGCTCAGCGCCTCGGCCTGCCGGTGAAAATCCATGCGGAGCAGCTTTCTTCCCTCGGCGGCAGTGCGCTGGCCGCGCAGTTTAAGGCGTTATCTGCCGACCATCTGGAATATGCCACGGAAAGTGATGTGGCAGAGATGGCCCGGCACGGCACCGTGGCGGTATTACTACCCGGTGCTTTTTATCTGCTGAATGAAAAACAACGTCCACCGGTCGATCTTTTTCGTCGCTATGGCGTGCCGATGGCTGTCGCCAGCGATGCCAATCCTGGCACCTCGCCGGTACTTTCTCTGCGTCTGATGCTGAATATGGCCTGTACGCTGTTGCGGCTGACGCCGGAAGAAGCGCTGGCGGGCGTGACGCTGCACGCGGCGTGCGCGCTGGGGCTGGCTGACAGTCTGGGATCGCTGGAGGCGGGCAAACTGGCGGATTTTGTACACTGGCCGCTGGCGCGTCCGGCTGAGCTGGCGTACTGGCTGGGGGGGCAGTTGCCCTGCCGGGTCATTTTCCGGGGGACAGAACGATGAACGCGTTCACCTTTCAGCGCGGTACGCTGCCGCTGCTGGTCACCATACCTCACGCCAGTACCCGGCTGACGGCGGAAGTCGAAGCCGGCCTGACGCCGCGCGCGCGCCTGCTGGCTGATACTGACTGGCATCTGCCGCAGTTGTATCAATTTGTCAGCGCACTGGGTGTCAGCGTACTGGTGGGTAACTATTCGCGGCTGGTGGTGGATTTAAACCGTCCGGCTGACAACCAGGCACTCTATTCCAGCGCCACTACCGGCCTGTTTCCGGAGACGCTGTTTGACGGCAGCCCGACCTTTTTGCCGGGCAAGACACCCACCAATGCGCAACGCCAGCATTATATGCGCACCATCTGGCACCCGTGGCACCGGCAGCTGGGACAGGAACTGGCGCGAATTAAAGCGCAGTTTGGTTATGCGTTACTGCTTGATGCGCACTCCATCGCCACCCGCGTACCGCGTCTGTTTAATGGCCCGCTACCGGATTTCAACTGGGGCACGTTTAATGGTGCCAGCTGCAGTGCGGCGATTAGCCAACGGCTGTGTGCGCTCAGCGCGGGGCAGCACAGCTACAGCTGGGTGTTGAATGGCCGCTTTAAGGGCGGTTATATCACCCGAGCTTACGGCAATCCTGCGGAAAATCAGCATGCTGTCCAGCTTGAGCTGGCACAGCATAACTATATGCAACAGCTGCCGCCGTTTCACTGGCGTCAGGATCGGGCTGTAAAGCTTCAGGCGGTGTTGAAACAGGTGATTAGCACGCTGCTCGCTGCCGGGGCAGGCGCGTAATCAGGTTTGCGTCGAGGGATCGTCATCAACAGAAGGAGATTGTTATGAACGCAGTGGTTCTGGCCGTAATCGTGATGATGGTACTGAGTACCCTGCGGGTCGCCGTGGTGTTTGCGCTGATTGTTTCTGCCATCGTTGGTGGCCTGTACGCTGGTTTACCGGTGACGGTAGTGATTAAAGTGTTTAACGATGGCCTCGGCGGCGGGGCACCGGTGGCCCTGGCTTACGCTACGCTGGGGGCGTTTGCGGTGGCACTGTCACGCACCGGGATTTCCCAGCGCCTGTCGGGGCGAATTGTCGAGTATATCCGGCATGATGCCAGCGGCAGCGGTCAGCTGCGGCTGGTGAAATGGTCGCTGTTGGCGGCATTGATCCTGTCCGGGCTGGCGTCACAAACGCTGATCCCGGTGCATATCGCCTTTATTCCGGTGCTGGTGCCGCCGCTGGTGCAGGTGATGAACCGGCTGCAGCTTGACCGCCGCGCCGTTGCCTGTGCCATCACCTTCTCGATAACCGTTACCTATATGGCGGTGCCGCTCGGCTTTGGCGCAGTGTTTCTTAACGATATTTTGCTGGTGAATATCAACCTGGCGCTGGGTGAGGGGGCAGAGCCGCTGACGCGCGAGATGACGTCGAAAGCGATGCTGATCCCGGCGCTGGGGATGGTGGCTGGCCTGGTGATTGCGCTGTTAATCAGCTATCGCAAAAAACGGCACTATGCCAGCGATGAGGCGCAGGATGCGCAGGAAAGTGGACAGGTTGCGGCCAGGCTGACACGCCGTCAGCAGCTGATGATTGTGCTGGCGCTGATCCTCGCACTGACTGTGCAGCTGATGACCGGCTCGATGGTGTTTGGTGGCCTGATGGGGTTCTCGCTGGTGTCGCTGAGCGGTGTGATTAACTGGCGCGAGCAGGATACGGTTTTTGTGCAGGGGATGCGTATGATGGCGATGGTGGGTTTCATTATGATCTCCGCCTCCGGCTTCGCTGCCGTGATGAAAGCCACCGGGCAGATCGACAGCCTGGTGGCCGCCTCGCTGGAGCTGATTGGCGATAACCGCGCGCTGGCGGCGCTGGTAATGCTGGTGGTCGGGTTACTGATCACCCTGGGAATTGGGTCGTCATTCTCAACGGTGCCGATTCTGGCAGCAATTTATGTGCCTATGGCGGTCAGCTTTGGCTTTTCCACGCTGGCGATTATTGCGCTGGTAGGTACCGCGGCCGCGCTGGGGGATGCCGGGTCACCGGTGTCGGATTCTACCCTGGGGCCAACTGCCGGGCTGAATATTGACGGTCAGCATGATCATATCTGGCAGACGGTAGTGCCAACCTTTATTCACTTTAATCTGCCGCTGCTGCTGTTTGGCTGGGCGGCGGCAATGGTGTTGTAGTGACCCAGCGACGGCTCCGTCCGTCAAGGGCAATTACAGCAGCAGAGTAGCGACATCCTGCCAGCTGTTCACCCGACGATAGCCGGTAACATGGCGATTATGCGGCGCAGTGAACAGCAGACCTTCGCCGCAGAAATTAACAAAATTAACCGCATTATCATCAATCATATAGTCGGCATTAATAATGCTTTTATTGCCGCAAAACACGATATGATCGGGCTGGATGGTGGGAAAATGGCGGCGCATCCAGTTATATTTGGCGTGGAAGGAACTGGGCAGCAGCATGGCCGCAGTGGTGATGAAAATTTCGTAATGCTCACTCAGACGCGCAATTACCTGCTGGCTGTCGGCTATCACCGGCAGATCGGCAAAAAAGTCGATTTCATCAACCAGCCGGAAAATATCGGCCAGCTTTTTAGGATCGTGCTGCTGCAGATCAAACAGGTTTAGCTCTTCCGTAGTCAGTTGCTCAGCAAAATGCTGATTCCACAACTCCACCAGTTTTGGGTGAAAGTCAGCAATGACTTCATCCATATCAATTGCAATACGTTTCACAATCACTCCGTGATAATAGTTAACGGTTGGGCGATGATAACAAAAAAAGCGCCAGCGGACGGGGGAAGCCTGGCAGCCTTACGGCCGCAGCAGATCAAAGCGCTGCTCTTCACTGATACCGTAGTACGCTGACGGACCACCGGCACGCAGGATCGGCTCGGCGCGCGCGGTCTGGTAAATCCCCTCCTCCAGCAGCGTCGGAGCAATATGTACCGCGATCACTTCGCCCAGAACCAGCCAGCTGGACAGCTGCTCTCCGGCGGCATTATGTAAGCGTATGCACTGGGTTAAGCGGCATTCAAAATTTACCGGGCTTTCCGCCACCATACTGACATTAATATGCTCAGCTGCCAGCGGCGTCAGCCCGGCAAAGTTAAACTCATCCTCATGCGGTGCCAGGGCGGCGGAACTTTGATTCATGGCCTGCGCCAGCGGGCGGGTGGCCAGATTCCAGACAAACTCGCCGGTGGCGCTGATATTGGCCACGCTGTCTTTCCAGCCGCTGCTGGCAAAGCCAATGATCGGCGGCTGATAGCTGAAGCAGTTAAAGAAGCTATAGGGAGCCAGGTTACGCTGACCGTCGGTATTTTGAGAACTGATCCAGCCGATGGGGCGTGGGCCAATAATGGCGTTAAGCGGATCGTGGGGCAAACCGTGCCCCTGCTGTGGCTGATAAGAGTAGCGTGCCTGCACCGGGAAAACTCCTTATATGACGTGCCTGACCCGTCAGGCTGTGCTGATAGCAGGAAATCGCCTGCCGGAGGTTTACCATTATTATTACAGCAGGTATCTTACGCGCCTGCTGACAAGAGAGTAACTGATGAAAACCATCCCTGCTGAAAAAATGCTGCTGCACCCGCGAAATCGCCACCACGGACGTTATGATCTTGATGCGCTGGTTGCCAGTCACACGCCCCTGGCCGCTTTTGTTGCGCTGAATCAGTGGGGGAATGCCTCCATTGACTTCTCGGATCCGCTGGCGGTGAAAACCCTGAATCAGGCGCTGCTGCGTCATTTTTATCAGGTGGAGCACTGGGATATTCCGCAGGGCTTTCTCTGCCCGCCGGTGCCGGGACGGGCAGACTACATTCATCACCTGGCTGACCTGCTGGCGGGAGATCATCAGCAGCGCGTACCGCGTAATATTAACCTGCTGGATATCGGCTGCGGGGCCAATCTGATTTATCCGCTGATTGGTCACAGTGAATACCAGTGGCGGTTTACCGGCAGTGAGGTTAATCCACAGGCAATGACTGCCGCCGGGGAGATTATCCGCGCCAACCCGCAGTTAAGTCGCGCCATCCGCCTGCGCCGTCAGAAGCATAGCCAGGCGATCTTTAATGGCATTATCCATAAAAATGAGCTGTATCATGCCACGCTCTGTAATCCGCCATTCCATGCCTCTGCGGAGGCCGCCCGTCAGGGCAGCGAACGGAAATTGAAAAATCTGGGGTTGGATAAACAGTCTCCGCTTAATTTTGGCGGTCAGCAGGATGAATTGTGGTGTGAAGGGGGCGAGTTGGCCTTTGTCAGCCGGATGATTGATGAAAGTACCCGCTATGCCCGTCAGTGCGTCTGGTTTACCTCTCTGGTATCACGTAAGGAAAATCTGCCGCACCTGTGGCGTGCGCTGGAGCAGGCCGGGGCGCTGGTGGTGCGTACCATTGATATGGCTCAGGGGCAGAAACAGAGCCGGTTTATCGCCTGGAGCTTTATGCCCGCGGCTCAGCGCGCAAAGCTGCTGAGTGTGTAATGAGTAGCGGGGCAGGCTGGCACCTGCCCCGCGTCAGTCGGTCAGGATACGTGTTGTAAAAATTCCTGCAGGCGGGCATCCGGTGGCCTGGTGATCAATTCATCGGGATGACCATCGGCGGCAATTCGCCCTTTATCAATAAAGATCAGTCGTGATGCCACCTTGTGAGCAAAGCCAATCTCATGGGTGACAATCACCATGGTCATGCCTTCTTCTGCCAGATCCTGCATCACTTTTAGCACCTCATGGCGCAGTTCAGGATCCAGTGCCGAGGTCGGCTCATCAAACAGCATCATTTTAGGCTTTACCGCCAGCGCACGGGCGATGGCAACGCGCTGCTGCTGGCCGCCGGACAGCTCATACGGATAATGGTCAGCTCTTTCCGCCAGGCCTACTTTGCCCAGCAGTTCACGTGCCAGCTGATGTGCTGCTGGTTTACTGGCTCCACGCACCCGTACCGGCCCAAAGGCCACGTTTTCCAGCGCACTCATTTGTGGGAACAGATGAAACTGCTGAAATACCATCCCGGCTTCCTGACGGATCAGCCGCTCGTCGGTTTTCGCATCATTGACTTTCAGTCCGTCAACAATCAGCTCACCGCTGGTGATCTCTTCCAGCTTGTTAATGCAGCGCAGCAGGGTAGATTTGCCGGAGCCGGACGGGCCGATAATCACCACCACTTCACCCGCCGCGATTTTCAGGTCGATATTATGCAGCACCTGGGTGGCACCGAAGTGCTTGGAGACATTTTTAAATTCAATCACAGGATTTTCATCCTTCTTTCCAGATGACGCAGCACAAAGCTTAACGCCAGGGTAATAATCAGATAGATAACCGCCACCGCGCTCCAGATTTCCAGCGCGCGAAAGTTACCGGCAATAATTTCCTGCCCCTGACGGGTCAGTTCTGCCACGCCAATGACAATAAACAGCGAGGTATCCTTAATGCTGACAATCCACTGGTTACCCAGTGCCGGCAGCATGCGGCGCAGCGCCAGCGGCATAATCACATAACGCAGGGTGGCACGGCGTGAAAGCCCCAGCGCCAGCCCGGCTTCACGAAAGCCACGATTAACCGACAGCACCGCGCCACGGGTAATTTCCGCAATATAGGCCCCGGAATTGATCATAATGGTCACCACGGCGGCGGTAAGCGGCTCAATACGCAAATCGGTAAACATCAGCGGCAGGGCAAAGTAGATAAACATCACCTGCACCACAATCGGGGTGCCGCGGATAAGCTCAATAAATACCAACGCAATATTGCGCGCCAGCCAACCACCATAAGCACGGGCAAAACCGGCCACCAGGCCAATTACTACGCCACCTAACAGACCGAGAATCGAAATCCACAGGGTCAGTCTGGCACCTTCAAGCAAAAGAGGAATAGCAGGCCAGATGGCGCTCCAGTCAAACTGCATGTTCTGTCTCCGGTAAAAATAGCGCTGTTAACAACGCAAAACGGGGATGCCAGCGCACCCCCGGAATAGCAATGCTGTCACGGAATTATTTCGGTTCAGTGCCGAACCATTTTTTGTACAGCTGATTGTAGGTACCGTTTTCACGCAGGGTTTTCAGCGCAGCATTGACCTTTTCACGCAGCGCATCGCTGCCTTTCGGGAAGGCAACACCGTACTGCTGACCTTCAACGGAGTCTCCTACGGCTTTAAACTTTCCTTGTCCTGCAGTTTTGATGAAATACAGAATATTTGGCGTATCGTGCAGTACCGCATCGGCGCGGCCGGTAGCCAACTCCATATAGGCGTTATCGATATTCGGGAACTGGCGCAGATCTTTGGTTTTAATATGCGCTTTGGCATAGTTTACTGAGCCGGTGCCGCTCTTCACTGCCAGCACTTTGCCATTCAAATCACTGACGCTGTGAATGCTGTCATTACCGGACTTCACCATTACCAGTAGTCCGCTGGTGTAATAACCGTCAGAGAACTCGATAGCTTTTTTACGTTCATCGGTAATGGTGATACCGGCCAGCGCCAAATCGACGTTATGGGTTTGCAGTGCCGGAATAATGCCGCTGAAATCCATCGGTTTCAGGGTGTAATCAAGATGCAGTTGCCGGGCGATGGCATCCCATAAATCCACATCAAAACCGACATATTTATCCCCCTGTTTAAACTCAAATGGCACAAACGCGGTATCGGTGGCGACCACCAGCTTTTTGTCTGCTGCGCTGGCCGTCACGGCAAACGCCAGGGTGAGTGCGGCAAGTGAACACCTGAAAATTGATTTCATTATTTATCCTTATTGCTTATCGGAAACGGGTTTCCCAAATCAATGCCCGCTAACAGATGAAAGATTTATGCCAGGATGGCATTAATCATCAAAAAACGTTCGAAAGCGTGACCCGGCCCGTTTATCGGTGAGGGATAAACCGCAGCGGACGCGGATTGGGATGGAATGCCTTATTTTGGGGCGCCATCATGGGGCGTGACGCCAAAATGGTGCAGAAGATGTTGTAGCAAATGGCGGTCAGGAGAAACAGTGACAAAACACTGGTTTTGCCAATGTCACAGCGATCGTTATCACAGGTTATGATGAAATTATGGTCTGCAAGACGGTGACTCCAAAAAAAATTGGTGATGCTTATATAATAGGCAGACAAGTATTAGCAGAAGGATGTGTGATGCGATAAACCGCGCTGACATTCCCCCCGGTAAATGGAGTCTGAAAGCGCAAAAAGAAATAAAACTTATTAAATACAGGGGGCCCGGGAAGCGTCCCGGGGTTTTTTATCCCTGCACGGAATAATATCACTCAATAATAGTGAGTAAGTAAAATACATTTCTGAGGGTTTTTTTTTATTCTTTTTTTGAAGGTTTACCCAATATTGGAAACACAATAAGTGATGCTAACCGGCCACGCATTCCAATTGCCTTTGTCGCCAAAGGCGATCCGTTAAAGCGCATCATGATTTTTAGTGATGTATATTCCCTGAGAGGCGCCAACAATCTTCCCGGTAAGTCTGATTCCAGCGGCTATTTTCGCGATGCGACTGACACTTTTCTATATGAAGCTTCGCATCTGGTGGCTGACACGGAAGATTTCTATTACCGCCGCGAGTTGAATGACCGTTATATCAATGCCAACAAACTGTTACGCACCTTCTATAAAAAAGTGCATAAGGGGGAAATCGTTTACCGACCGTATGCAAAACAGTTCCTGCGACGTGCATATAAGTATATTGGCAGGAGAGGGCGTTTAACTATTGATGTTGCCATGGATATGTTGCGTAACGATCTGGTGCTGCAAATTAATATGATGTTACATAATGCCGATACGTTCAGTTTCTACATCAGGGATATGGCGTTGAAAAGACGGTTTGATACGCTGACCGGTTATTATAATCCTAATCAGCACCGTACAAGATCAGCGGAGCAAACCACCCCCGATAACGCGCTAATCAGCTTCTTCCTTACCAGTGCGGCCAGGGTTGCCGGGTTGGCAGGATAAGCAGGAAGCAGTGCGTGGATAACCGACAGTTAGCGTAGCTGGCTGTCTTTACTCCCCCGGCGGTTATACAGTGCGGCAGATTGCTGCTCATCATGCTGCTGCTGGCAGGCCAGGCAGTATTTAACGCCAGGCAACGCGTCACGGCGACCCTGAGGTATTGGGTCGCCACATTCTTCACAGTATTCAGCGCTTTCACCCTGATACAGTCCACGCCTGGCGCGCGCGACGGCGTCATCAACGGTGGAATCAATCTGTTCCTGCACGGCATCGTCATGTGCCCAGCCACTGGCCATAATTATTTCCCCATAAAAAAGCAGCAGATAATTGTGCTATCTGCTGCCCGGTAAACGCGATGGCACCCACATTAGTGGTTGCCATAAGCCGGTCATTCGATATTAGATTCGATAAACCACAGGAATTTATCCAGGTCGCGCGAAGCCGCGGTAAAAATATCGGCGGTATCTTCGTCAGGCACTTCGCTGATTGCCTTACGGGTTTCATTTGCCACGATGGCATAACGCTCAGCCAGCGCTTTCAGGTGATCCTGCACGCTGTGAATATTCAGCGGATAACTCTTCAGCGGTGTACCGGCATGCACGGTCTGCGTGGTACCCAGTGCAACGCCGCCCAGCTGTACCGCACGCTCTGCAATGGTATCAAGGTGATCGGTGATAGTAGTGCGGAAACCGTCCAGCATTTCATGAACGCCAATAAAGTTAGCGCCACGCATATTCCAGTGGGCCTGTTTGGTGATCAAAGACAGGTCAATAAATTGAATGACTGAACGATTGAGGACTTCGATAGTTGCTTTCTTGTCCCCATCTGATACGTCATTGCGTGTATAAATAAGATCAGAAGCATTGGTTTTAACCAGTTTAGCGGTGCTCATCATTACTGTCCTCTTTGTCTTTAGTTGTCCTGAAAACGATAACGCAAATTATAGCACTTGATTCTGAGTTTGCAGGGAAGGCAACACCTATCAGTCGTATAGCGACAGTCTGTTGCTGATCCGCAGATTACGCCCGAACGCGCTTCTTTTTCGTCTTTTTAATGCGGGTCAGGGTATTTTTTTTCGGGCGCATGGTCAGGGTTGAACCGGCAGAGGCGATAATGATGGCCAGCAGCGCCAGCGTCTGCTCCAGCGAGAGCACTTCCCCAAGAAATAACATTCCCGAAATGGCCGCCGCCGCAGGTTCCAGGCTCATCAGCGTGCCGAAGGTGCGCGCAGGCAGGCGGGTTAAGGCAATCATTTCCAGTGAATAGGGCAGCGCGGTAGAGAGCACCGCAATCGCCAGACCGACCGGAATTAACGACAGGCTCCAGGCACTGCTGTCAGTGAAGGCTACGCCCAGTGGAACAAACACCAGTGCACCAATCAGTGACCCCATGGCTACGGTAGCCGGGCCATGCTGGCTGCCCGCGCGCTGGCCGGTAAGAATATACAGCGCCCACAGTGCGCCGGCACCCAGTGCCAGACAGGCACCCAGGGGATCAACATCCGTCAGCCCGGTGCGTAACGGTAACAGAAAGAACAGGCCGGCTACCGCCAGCACCACCCAGACAAAATCCATAGGTCGCCGCGAGCCAATTAGCGCCAGTACCAGCGGACCGGTAAATTCCAGGGCAACAGCAACACCTAAAGGTACGGTACGCAGTGAAAGATAAAACAGGTAGTTCATCCCCCCCAGCGCCAATCCGTAGAGGATCAGTGGGACGCGCTCGCTGGGCTGGAAGCGCAACCGCCAGGGCTTAAAGATAAGTGCAAGGATCAGCGTCCCCAGGGTCAGACGCAGTGCGGTAATGCCGGGGGCACCAATTTGCGGGAAGATGGTTTTTGCCAGTGCCGCACCGCTCTGAATGGAAGTCATGGAAATGATCAGAACCAGAATCGGTAACCAGCGGGCGTGTTTTACATTTACAAAAGACATCCGAATACTCAGCCTTTTAATTCCGTTTACGCATTTTATGTCTTTATAGTCTACTGTAAGAGCGTACTGAACCCATCAGGGCGGTGAAAAAAAAATCGTTTTGAGCGGTAAAAGTAGCTAATCTGAGTAAAGAATTGTCAATTTCAATTAGGATTTATCTTAATGAACCTTTTTTTACAAAGATAAATCACCTGTTTCGGCAGGTTTATTACTAAGAAAAACAGAGAGATAGGTTTTTTCATTAACTTTCTGTTACACGAACTCTCTGTTAGACAACAAAATCGGGGCAGAGTTTCTGCCTGATTTTTGTTATATTTTTATTGTTGTCAGGAGATAAGTATTTTCACATTTGAGGTGGTTATGAAAAAAATTGCATGTCTTTCAGCACTGGCTTGTATTCTGGCCGTATCTGCCGGTTCCGCAATGGCAAAAAGCACCGTTAGCGCGGGTTATGCTCAGAGCGATTTCCAGGGCTTCGCTAACAAAGCAAATGGCTTTAACCTTAAATATCGTTATGAAAACGGCAACGATCCGCTGAGCTGGATTGGTTCATTTACCTATACTGAGAAAGACCGTACTGAGTCTGGCGCCTACAATAAAGGTCAATACTACGGTGTTACCGGTGGCCCTGCTTACCGTCTGAACGACTGGGCAAGCATCTACGGTATGGTTGGTATCGGTTACGGTAAATTCACTGCGCGTGGAGCGGACCGTGAAGGTTATGAGCACAAGAGTGACGTAGGTTTCGCTTACGGTGCTGGCCTGCAGTTCAATCCGTACGAAAACATCGCGCTGGATGTGGGTTACGAACAGAACCGTATCCGCAGCATAGACGTTGGAACCTGGACTGCTGGCGTAGGCTACAGCTTCTAAGTTTCACCCGCTGCTGCTCCTTCTGTGAGCCAACAGTCTGTAATCCGCCCACCGGGCGGATTTTTTTTTCTTTAAACCGGCAGAATACGCAGACATGGCATCAGCCAAATCTATCAGACCAGTGGGGACATCTGATGTAAGTTATTTTATTAACTGCGACAGAGGGGGCACGGCGTGAGTATGGTACGCAGGTTAAGCCCGGGAACCGGGCTTAGGTGCCGTCAGCATTTCCAGCAGCATTAGCCGCAGGCTGAAAGGCGAACGGCAGAACAGCCTGAACAGTAAGGGTGCTTTCATCTGTAACGCCTCCCGCAAAATATAATTTGTGTACGATTTAACCTTATTTATAGCATGAGCTATACTTATTAGCCAGTGCTAAAGCGCAGTATTTTGTGCTTTTTTCGGCTTCGTTTACACTGTGTCATCTTCAGACCGGTGAAGCGTTTAGTCACCGGCTAATAATTAGAGGAAGCGGAATGAGTCGTCGTATCAGTAGTACAGTGCCCGCGCCACTGAAAGAGATTGAAGAGCATGTAGAAGGCTTTCGTCAGGTACGCGAAGCCCATCGTCGTGAGCTGATTGATGACTATGTTGAGCTGATTTCCGATCTTATCCGTGAGTTTGGTGAAGCCCGTCAGGTGGATATGGCCGCGCGTCTTGGGGTATCTCAGCCCACGGTGGCCAAGATGTTGAAACGTTTGGCGACGGCGGGTCTGGTTGAACAGGTACCGTATCGCGGCGTATTTCTGACCGCGGAAGGTGAACAGCTGGCGGAAGAGAGCCGCGAGCGGCATCACGTTGTTGAGCGCTTTTTGCTGGCGCTGGGCATCAGTCCTGACACTGCGCGACGTGATGCCGAAGGCATCGAGCATCATGTCAGTGAGGAAACGCTCAAAGTATTCAAACAGTTTTATGAAGGCGAAAATTAACTACCTTAGCCACCCGGCGGTCGGGGCTGTATTCGCTGCTCCTTTTTTTTGGCATAATGCGCACTGACTCACACAACCACATCGTTAATTAAAGGCTATCCTGTGCTAGTTTCCAGCAACGTCACCATGCAGTTTGGCAGCAAGCCGCTGTTTGAAAATATCTCTGTCAAATTCGGCGGTGGCAACCGCTACGGTCTGATCGGTGCCAACGGCAGCGGTAAATCCACGTTTATGAAGATCCTGGGAGGCGATCTGGTGCCCAGCGCCGGTAACGTGTCGCTGGATCCCAATGAACGTATCGGTAAGCTACGTCAGGATCAGTTCGCCTTTGAGCAGTATTCCGTGTTGGATACCGTGATCATGGGGCACGTTGAGCTGTGGCAGGTGAAAGAGGAGCGTGACCGCATCTATGCACTGCCGGAAATGAGCGAAAAAGATGGTTACCGCGTGGCCGATCTGGAAGTTAAATACGGTGAGATGGACGGTTATACCGCCGAAGCTCGTGCCGGTGAACTGCTGCTTGGCGTGGGTATTCCGCTGGAGCAGCATTATGGCCCGATGAGCGAAGTGGCACCCGGCTGGAAGCTGCGTGTTCTGCTGGCGCAGGCGCTGTTCTCCGATCCCGATATTCTGCTGCTGGATGAACCGACCAACAACCTCGATATTGATACTATTCGCTGGCTGGAGCAGGTGCTGAATGAACGTAACAGCACCATGATCATCATCTCCCATGACCGTCACTTCCTGAATATGGTCTGCACCCATATGGCCGATCTGGATTACGGTGAGCTGCGGGTTTATCCGGGTAACTACGATGAGTATATGACGGCGGCTACCCAGGCACGCGAGCGTCTGCTGGCGGATAACGCCAAGAAGAAAGCGCAGATTAACGAACTGCAATCCTTTGTCAGCCGCTTCAGCGCTAACGCCTCAAAATCCCGTCAGGCTACCTCACGCGCGAAGCAGATTGATAAAATCAAGCTGGAAGAGGTAAAAGCCTCCAGCCGGCAGAACCCGTTTATCCGCTTTGAGCAGGATAAAAAGCTGTTCCGTAATGCGCTGGCGCTGGAAGATGTGTCCAAAGGGTTTGATCAGGGGATACTGTTTAACAAACTGAACCTGCTGCTGGAAGTAGGAGAAAAGCTGGCGATTATCGGTCCTAACGGTATCGGCAAAACCACGCTGCTGAAAACCCTGGTGGGCGATTTGACCCCGGACAGCGGTACGGTGAAGTGGTCAGAAAATGCCGCGATTGGCTATTATGCGCAGGATCATGCGGCAGACTTCACTGAGGATCTGACGGTGTTTGACTGGATGAGCCAGTGGAAACAGCAGGGTGATGATGAGCAGGCGGTACGCAGCATCCTCGGGCGTTTACTGTTCAGTCAGGACGATATCAAAAAGCCGGCGAAAGTGCTCTCCGGCGGTGAGAAAGGGCGGATGCTGTTCGGTAAGCTGATGATGCAGAAACCGAATATCCTGATTATGGATGAGCCGACCAACCATCTGGATATGGAATCCATTGAAGCGCTGAATATGGCGCTGGAAATGTATCAGGGCACCCTGATCTTTGTTTCCCACGACCGTGAGTTCGTCAGCTCGCTGGCCACCCGGGTGATTGAAATGACCCCAGGCAAAGTGAACGACTTCAGCGGTAACTACGAAGATTATCTGCGCAGTAAAGGCATTTTCTGATGATAAGCCGGGTCGCCAGCGGCGGCCCGGATTCAGGATTTGCCGCCACACACCTCACAGCGGGCATCCTTCGCCACCTTCAGGGTTCGGAATTCCAGCGTCATGGCGTCATACAGCAGCAGTTTACCCGGCTGTGGCGCGCCATACCCGCTCAGACAGCGAATCGCTTCCATCGCCTGTAATGCGCCGGTAACCCCCACCAGCGGACTCATCACGCCGGTTTCGGCACAACTCAGATTCGCGTTGCCGGTCAGTCGACTGATACAGTGGTAACAGGGTTCATCTGCCCCCCAGCGGAAGACGCTGAGCTGGGCTTCCATCCTGATCGCTGCCGCGGAAACCAGCGGCGTTCTGCTGGCAAAGCACAGCCGGTTGAGCTGTTCACGGGTTGCCAGATTATCGCAGCAGTCCACCACCAGCTGATGCTGCGTCACCAGTGCGGCCATTTCCGCATCGTCCGGACGGGCATTAAGCGTGGCAATGCTGGTTAGCGAGTTAAGTGTCTGCAGACGCTGACGGGCTGACTCTACTTTAGCGCCCCCCAGCTGATCTTCACCGTGCAAAACCTGGCGGTGCAGATTGCTCAGTTCCACCCGATCAAAATCCACCAACGTCAGGTGTCCAACGCCGGCGGCTGCCAGATACTGGCTGGCGGCACAACCCAGCCCACCCAGGCCAATGATCAGCACCCGGGCGGCTTTCAGCTTTTCCTGGCCTTCAAAATCAAAGCCGCGCAGCGCGATCTGGCGATGATAGCGCAGCTGTTCACTGTCACTGAGCGGTGCGGACATTATTCCTCCAGCAGTGGGTTAAAGGGTTCAACTACCACCCATTCACCGGCTTGTACATGGCCGCGATCGGCTTCCAGCACAATAAAGCAGTTAGCCTGCTGAAAAGAGCTGAAGATATGCGATCCCTGATGGCCGGTAGTGCTGACGCTGAGTTCACCACTGTCGTTGCGGGTCAGAATACCGCGCTGAAAATCGAGACGCCCCGGTGATTTTTTTAACGCGGTGGCCGTGCGCACCCGCTGGCGCGGAGGCAGCGCCGGATGCTGCTGACCGCTCAGTTTTGCCAGCAGCGGCTGTACCAGCTGATAGAAGGTCACCAGCGCAGAAACCGGATTACCGGGCAGGCCACAGAACCAGCTGTTTGCCAGACGGCCAAAGGCAAAAGGCTTGCCGGGCTTTATCGCCAGTTTCCAGAAGCCGATTTCCCCCAGTTCATCGAGAATGGTTTTGGTGTAATCCGCTTCGCCTACCGACACGCCGCCGCTGCTGATCACCACATCGGCACTGTTATCTGCCTGAATAAAGGCAGCGCGTAGCGCCTCGGGATCGTCGGGGATAATTCCCAAATCGATTACCTGACAGCCGAGTTTGTTCAACATCAGGGTGACGGCAAAGCGGTTGGTATCGTAAATCTGACCCGGTGCCAGCGGCTGGCCGGGGGTTTGCAGTTCATCGCCAGTGGAAAACACCGCCACCCGCAGCTGGCGGCGCACGCTAATACGATCGATCCCCAGTGAGGCCAGCAGAGGCAGTGCCGCAGTACCGGTACGGGTTCCGGCTGACAAAACCGCGCTGCCGCGGCTGATATCTTCACCCGCCAGGCGAATATTTTGTCCGGCAGTGACCTCAGCATTAATGCGTACTGCGCCGTTTTCCGGCTGACACTGTTCCTGCATCACCACCGCATCACAGCCTGTGGGCACCGGCGCACCGGTCATAATGCGGATGCAGCTCCCCGCCGGCCATGCGCCGCTAAACGGATTACCGGCAAATGCTTTACCGGCAACCGCTAAGGGCTGACCGGCAGCCAGATCGCTCAGCCTGACGGCGTAGCCATCCATCGCGGAATTGGCAAAGGGTGGAACATCCACCGGCGAGGTAATGTCTTCGGCGCAGATGCGCCCTGCGGCTTTTGGGAGCGGCAGCGTTTCGCTTTCTGCAACCGGCTGGATGCGAGCCAGCATAGTACGCAGAGCGTCTTCAAGAGAGATTAGCCCGTTTGTAAAGGCTTCCATAGTGTCTCCAGGCTATGTTTATTCTGTCCGGTTAAGTATGGCGGGCGGGGAAATCTAAAGATAGAAAAATATGTTATAAGTCGGTTATCAGGTTTGTGCTTTACATATTTATACAGCCTACCTATATTCAAAGGTTCCCGAAGGTAGCAGAGGTATCTAACACGGTGTTTTTCATCATTATTCACCGCTTAAAATCAGGTACTGATGCCGGCGATCCCGATTATTCCGGCTGACAGCCGCGGAGAAATTTAGATCCTGAGACGCTGGTTAATTAATTATAAGGAAGCCGGATGAACCAGGAAAAAAATCGTCAGCAGGTGCTGACGGTAAGTAATTTGAGCATCAGTTTTCCGCAATCCGGCCAGCGGATTCAGGTAGTCAAAAACCTTTCCCTGAGCGTGGCGCGCGGCGAAACTCTGGCGCTGGTGGGGGAGTCAGGTTCCGGTAAATCGGTCACCTCGCTGGCGATTATGCGCCTGATAGAGCAAAGTCGTGGCCGCATCGACAGCGGTGAAATCTGGCTGCAGCAGCGCAATGGTCAGCAGGTAAACCTGGCAACGCTGACCCAGCCCGGGGTCGGCCGCATTCGCGGTGCCGATATGGCGATGATTTTCCAGGAACCGATGACTTCACTGAATCCGGTGTTTACCGTGGGTGAGCAGATTGCCGAGTCTGTGCGCCTGCATCAGGGCAAAAGCCACGCTGAAGCCCGTCAGGAAGTGCAGCGCATGCTGGAGCGTGTGCGCATTGCCGATGCCGCAAATGCACTGAAACTCTATCCGCATCAGTTGTCGGGAGGTATGCGCCAGCGGGTAATGATTGCCATGGCGCTCTCCTGCCGCCCGGCGCTGTTAATCGCAGACGAGCCCACCACCGCGCTGGATGTCACTATTCAGGCCCAGATCCTGCAACTGATCCGCGAATTACAGGCGGAAATGCAGATGGCGGTAATCTTTATCACTCACGATATGGGGGTGGTGGCCGAAATGGCCGATCGGGTACAGGTGATGTATCGCGGTGAAGTGATTGAAACCGGCAGCACCGAACAGCTGTTCCGTCAGCCTGCTCAGGCTTATACCCGTGCGCTGCTGGCGGCGGTTCCCCGTCTCGGTGCCATGCGCGGGCGTCCATTCCCCCAGAAATTTCCCCGACCAGATGAGCACCCTCAGCAGGCTGATGACGCGCAGCAGGTGCAGGATACCGTCGATCGCGCAGCGCCACCGTTGCTGCAGGTGCGCGATCTGGTGGTGCGCTTTGAGCGCCGTGGTGGTTTACTTAATCGCGTTACTCAACGAGTGCATGCGGTGGAGAAGATCAGTTTTGACCTGCGTGCCGGGGAAACCCTGGGGCTGGTGGGGGAGTCCGGCAGTGGAAAATCTACCACCGGGCGGGCGCTGCTGAGACTGCTCGACAGTCAGAGCGGTACCATCACCTTTAATGGTCAGCGTATTGAGCGCAGTCAGGGAAAAACGCTTAACGCGCTGCGCCGGGATATTCAGTGCGTGTTTCAGGATCCGTACGCGTCGCTCGATCCGCGCCTGACGGTGGGCTACTCCATTATGCAGCCGCTGCTGGTGCATAAGCTGGCCAGCCGGGAAGAGGCCGAAGCGCAGGCGGCGGCGTTGTTAACCCGGGTCGGGTTGCAACCGGAACATGCCGGGCGCTTTCCCCATGAGTTTTCCGGCGGTCAGCGTCAGCGGATTTGCATCGCGCGCGCGCTGGCGCTGAAACCGAAAGCGATTATTGCGGATGAAGCGGTATCGGTACTGGACGTCTCCGTGCAGGCGCAAATCATTAATCTGCTGCTTGATTTGCAACGCGAATACGGCATTGCACTGCTGTTTATTTCTCATGATATGGCGGTGGTTGAACGTATCAGCCACCGGGTAGCGGTAATGTATCTGGGGCAGATTGTTGAAATGGGGCCGCGCCAGGCGGTATTTGAACAGCCTGTGCACCCTTATACCCGGCGACTGATGGCGGCGGTTCCGGTGGCGGCAGCACCGTCGCGTCACACCCGACGACCTTTATTAACCGGAGAGCTGCCAAACCCGGTGCGCAGGCCTGGTGATGAACCCCAGGTCAACGCGCTGGTGGAGGTTGCCCCCGGACACTTTGTGGCACAGCACGCCACTTATCAACTGTAATAGCGCTTCTCACAACAGGGGAACACAAAGATGATGGTATCCGGATCAAAGCTGCTGTTAACTGCCAGCCTGCTGTCCGCAGTAGCGGCGGTTCCTGCCAGGGCGACCAAAGATGTCACCGTGGCGGTGGGCTCGAATTTCACGACGCTGGACCCGTATGACGCCAACGATACGCTGTCGCAGGCCGTGGCGAAATCCTTCTATCAGGGGCTGTTTGGCTTTGACCGCAACCTGAAACGGGTCAATGTGCTGGCAGAAAGTTATCAGGTCAGCGCCGACGGCCTGAACTATACCGTTAAGCTGCGTCCCGGCGTGAAGTTTCAGGATGGGACGGCGTTTGACGCCGAGGCGGTGAAAGTGAACTTTGACCGTGCCAGCAATCCGGATAACCATCTGAAACGCTACAATCTGTTTAAAAATATCGCCGGTACGGAAGTGGTTGATCCGCTAACGGTGAAAATTATTCTGAAGCAGCCTTTCTCGGCGTTTATTGACACCCTGGCCAGCCCGGCGGCGGTGATGATTTCCCCTGCAGCTCTGAAGAAATACGGTAAAGACATCGCCTTTCATCCGATGGGCACCGGGCCGTATCAGCTGGAACAGTGGAATCAGACCGATTTCGTTAAGGTGAAGAAATTTGCCGGTTACTGGCAGCCGGGTTATCCGAAACTGGATACCATTACCTGGCGTCCGGTAGCGGATAACAATACCCGTTCCGCCATGCTGCAAACCGGTGAAGCCAATTTCGCTTACCCGATTCCGTTTGAACAGGCAAAGCTGCTGGAAAAAGACAGTAAGCTGGATCTGGTGGCCTCACCATCGATTATGCAGCGTTACATCAGCTTTAACGTGACGCAGAAACCGTTCGATAACCCGAAAGTCCGGGCGGCCATCAATTACGCCATTAACCGTCAGGCGCTGGTGAAAGTGGCGTTTGCCGGTTATGCCGTGCCGGCCACCGGTATTGTACCGCCGACCATTCAGTACGCCGCAAGCTTCCCGGCAGTGGAATATAATCCGGCAAAGGCGCGTGAACTGCTGAAAGAGGCGGGGTATCCCAACGGTTTCACCACCACCTTATGGTCATCACATAACCACAGTACCGCGCAAAAAGTGCTGCAGTTCACTCAGCAGCAGCTGGCGCAGGTGGGAATTAAAGTTCAGGTGACCGCGATGGATGCCGGCCAACGGGCCGCGCAGGTGGAAGAAAAAGGGCAGAAAGAGAGCAACGTCAGATTGTTTTATACCGGCTGGACCGCCTCTACCGGTGAAGCCAACTGGGCGCTGACGCCGCTGTTTGCCACCCAGTCCTGGCCACCGGCGATTTTCAATACCGCGTTCTACAGCAATCCGGCGGTGGATAAAGATTTAAACGATGCGCTGCTGACCAGTGACAGTGCCCGTAAAGCGGCACTGTATAAAGATGCGCAGACCCGTATCTGGCTCGATCAGCCGTGGGCACCGCTGGTGGTGGAAAAACTGGTGTCAGCCAATACCAAAAATCTTACCGGTTTTTACGTGATGCCGGATACTTCGTTCAGTTTTGACGATGCCGATTTGAAATAACCGGGCATCCGCCTTTTCTGATCCCGGTCAGAAAAGGCGGTCAGGATAATCATGCTTAACTATTTTTTAAAACGTTTGCTGGGTCTGCTGCCAACGCTGCTGCTGGTGGCGATCCTGGTTTTTATGTTCGTACATCTGTTACCGGGCGATCCGGCACGACTGATTGCCGGGCGTGATGCTGACGCTACGGTGGTGGCGCTGGTGCGGCAGCAACTGGGGCTGGATTTACCATTACCACAGCAGTTTTGGCATTACCTGACGCATATTGTGCAGGGCGATTTTGGTCAGTCGATGGTGTCAAAGCGGCCGGTATCGCAGGAGATCGCCCAGCGCTTTATGCCGACGCTGACTCTTACGCTATGCAGTATGGCCTGGGCGGTGATTGCCGGCATGGCGATGGGCATTATCTCCGCCGTCTGGCGTAACCGCTGGCCTGACCGGCTGACAATGACCCTCGCGGTCTCAGGTATCTCATTTCCGGCGTTTGCGCTGGGGATCCTGTTGATGCAGATTTTCTCCGTCAGCCTCGGCTGGCTGCCCAGCGTGGGCGCGGAAAGCTGGCAGCACTATATTCTGCCCTCGCTGACGCTGGGATCCGCGGTGGCGGCGGTCATGGCTCGCTTTACCCGCGCCTCTTTTATTGAGGTGATGCAGGAAGATTATATGCGTACTGCGCGCGCGAAAGGGGTCAATGAGTTTCGGGTGATCACCCGCCACGGACTGCGTAATGCGCTGATCCCGGTGGTGACCATGATGGGGCTGCAATTTGGCTTTTTGCTGGGCGGTTCAATCGTGGTGGAAGTGGTATTTAACTGGCCGGGGTTGGGCAGGCTGCTGGTTGATGCGGTGGAAATGCGTGACTATCCGGTGATCCAGGCTGAAGTGCTGCTGTTTTCGCTGGAATTTATCCTGATTAACCTCCTGGTGGATGTGCTGTACGCAGCGATCAATCCGGCTATTCGTTATCAGTAAGGAGTGGTAATGATCAACTGGCGACGTCAGGCGGCGCTTTCTGCACTGCCCGGCCTGCAACATCCCCACCGGCGTACCCCATGGCGTGCGTTTTGTCGCCGTTTTCGTCAGCAGCATCTGGCGCTGGTGGCCGGCATTTTTGTGCTTTTGCTGATTCTGGTAGCACTGTTTGCGCCTCAGCTGGCTCCCTTTGATGCAGAGAATTATTTTGACTATGACCGGCTGAATGAGGGGCCATCCGCGCTTCACTGGTTTGGTGTGGATGCCCTGGGACGGGATATTTTCAGCCGTATTATTCTCGGCACCCGGCTGTCGCTGATTGCCGGATTTGTTTCAGTGGCGGTGGGGGCGGTCATCGGCACCCTGCTGGGCCTGGTAGCGGGATATTATCAGGGATGGTGGGATCGTCTGATTATGCGGCTGTGCGATCTGCTGTTTGCCTTTCCCGGAATTTTACTGGCTATTGCCATCGTGGCGATTATGGGTAGCGGCATGGCCAATGTGATTGTTGCCGTGGCGATATTTACCGTGCCGGCGTTTGCCCGCCTGGTGCGCGGCAATACCCTGGTTTTAAAGCAGCTGCCTTATATTGAATCTGCCCGCAGTATTGGTGCCAGCGATGCGACGATTATTTTACGTCATATTCTGCCAGGCACGCTGTCATCAATTGTGGTCTATTTTACCATGCGCATTGGCACGGCGATTATCTCGGCCGCCAGCCTGTCGTTTCTTGGTCTCGGGGCGCAGCCGCCCACCCCGGAATGGGGTGCGATGCTGAATGAAGCCCGGGCGGATATGGTGTTGTCACCCCATGTGGCGCTGTTTCCGGTACTGGCGATTTTCCTTACCGTGCTGGCGTTTAACCTGTTGGGAGACGGCCTGCGTGATGCGCTCGATCCTAAATTACCCTCTTAACGGTGGCGATTAACGTTGCCAGTGGCAGATGGACCAGTTGCGCTGCTGTGCCAGTTGACGTAATTCGTCGCCGGGATTGATCACCGCCGCATGGCTGACATATTCCAGCAACGGCAGGTTGTTAAGGGAATCACTGTAGGCCCAGCTGTGCTCAAAGGCGAATGGCGCCTGCTCATTTATCCAGTGCTGCAGGCGCGCGACCTTACCCTCACGGTAGCTCATCACGCCGTGAGTGTTACCGCTGTAGCGGTTATCAATAATTTCCACGCCAATCGCCAGAGCATCATCGGCACCCAGCAGACGCGCAATCGGTTTAACCAGATGCTCACCGCTGGCAGAAATCACCACTATCCGGTCACCGCGCTGCTGGTGCCAGCCAGGGCGTTCGCGGGCGGCCGGGTAGACCCGTGGCAGGATATCACGCTGGATAAAGCGGCGTATCCAGCCGGCAACGGTGACAGTATGCAGCCCTTCCAGTGGGGAAAGCGTCAGTGCCATATAATCGCTAATTGACAGCGTGCCCTGATGATACTGCGCCATTAACGCCTCTTCCCTGGCGAGCAGGCTGGGCGGGGCAAAACCCTGTGAAATTAGCCAGCGCAGCCACAGTCCGGTGCTGTCTTCACAAATCAGCGTTTCATCCAGATCAAACAGAGCCAAATCCATGAGGGTTTCTCCGAGACGAGTTTTTATCAGCCTGCCATATTTGCCAGGTCACCGTTAACAGTCGGGAAAAAAAATTAGGATTTACCCCCGAGGATATCTGACAAAAGGCTGACCATAATCTTAATGAGTGCGCAAAACTTTACCTTTAAGGGTTTTTTTTCCAGCCGTCAGCCTTGTAGTGTAAGGTGCTGACTTGCGATGATGCCTGGATTTTTGTCATTCAAATGGATACCGGAGCCTGCCATGAATAAAACCGCTTTCTCTGCTGCTGTTTATGCCCTGAGCGGCTGTGCGCTGCTGCTGATGTCTGCCCGGGCTGAACTTGCTCCCGGCGCGCCTCAGCTGGCGGCAAAAGCCTGGATCCTGATGGACTATAACAGTGGTCAGGTGCTGGCGGAATCTGACGCAGACGCACGCCTTGATCCGGCCAGCCTGACAAAAATGATGGCCAGCTATGTTATCGGGCAGGCAATCAAATCCGGCAGGATCCGTAACGATGATATGGTGATTGTGGGCAGTGATGCCTGGGCGACCGGTAATCCGTTGTTGCAGGGATCGTCGCTGATGTTTCTGAAACCCGGTGACCGTATTCCGGTGTCGGAGCTGAATAAGGGAATTGTCATCCAGTCGGGTAACGATGCCAGTATTGCGCTCGCCGATTTTGTCGCCGGCAGTCAGGGTGCCTTTGTGGATCTCATGAATGGCTACGTGCAGAAACTGGGGCTGAAAAATACCCACTTTAAGACGGTGCACGGGCTGGATTCAGAGGGACAGTACAGCACGGCGCGGGATATGGCGCTGATTGGTCAGGCGTTAATCCGCGATGTTCCGGCTGAGTACGCGCTGCATAAAGAGAAAGAGTTCACCTTTAATAATATTCGCCAGTACAACCGTAATCGTCTGCTGTGGAGTTCTCACCTGCAGGTCGATGGCATTAAAACCGGGCATACCAGTGGAGCCGGGAATAACCTGGTGGCCTCTGCGGTCAATGGCAATATGCGCCTTATCTCGGTGGTGCTGGGAGCGGCAACGGATGCACTGCGCACCCGTGAGAGCGAAAAATTACTGACCTGGGGCTTCCATTCTTTTGAAACCCTGACGCCGTTTAAACCGCAGGCAGAAGTGATTCGCCAGCGGGTGTGGCTGGGGGATGATAAAGAGGTGGGGCTGGGCGTGGCGCAGGATACAGCGATAACCGTGGTGCGCGGTCAGGCTAAAAATTTGCAAACCCGTTTTATTCTTAATTCGCCAGCAGCTGCTGGCACCGCTGGCCAAAGATCAGGTGGTCGGCACCATCAACTTTGAGCTGGATGGCAAAGTCGTAGCCAGTAAACCGCTGGTAGTATTGGAAGAGGTTAAGCAGGCAGGCTTTTTCCGCCGGACCTGGGAGCATGTGTTGCTGCAGTTCCATCAATGGTTTGGCAAGTGGCTTAACTGAGCGAGAAACGGTAGCCCGTCATTTGACGGGCTGCCGGCAAAGCGGAGTAGTTAAATCAGTTCGTATGCTACGGCGGAAATGGCCACCAGACCAATCGCCACTACAAAGACGTTGCTCAGCTTACCGCTATACTGACGCATCGCCGGAACCTTATTAATCGCGTACATTGGCATCAGGAACAGCAGTACGGCGATAATTGGGCCGCCCAGGCTTTCAATCAGGCCAAGAATACTTGGGTCCAGGGTCGCTACTGCCCAGGCCGTCACCAGCATAAACAGCGCGGTAAAGCGATTAAGCTTGTGTTCAGCGATGGATTTGCCACGGCTGCGCAGCATTTTATTGACCGTGCCGTTGAAGCCTTCACGCGCCCCCAGGTAGTGACCGAGGAAAGATTTTGTAATCGCCACCATCGCAACGATCGGTGCCATCCAGGCGATCAGCGGGGTATTAAAATGGTTAGCCAGGTACGACAGAATTGTAATATTCTGCGCTTTGGCTTCCGCAAGGTGCTCCGGTGACAGGCTCAGTACGCAGCTGAAGACGAAGAACATCACCGTCACCACCATCATAATATGGCTGCGTGACAGAATTTTAGAGCACTTCTGCTCGGCCATATCACCATATTCATTACGGCGCGAAACCGCAAAGGCGGAAATAATCGGCGAATGGTTGAAGGAAAAGACCATCACCGGGATCGCCAACCACAGGGTCATCAGTAATCCCTGGCCGCTGCCGCTCAGGCTGGCCTGCCGGAAAATTGCGGTGCTCCAGTGAGGGATCAAATAAATGGCCAGTGCGATCAGCACCATGACGAACGGATACACCAGGATGCTCATGGTTTTCACGATCATCTCCTTGCCGAAACGCACAATCGTCATCAGACCGGCAATCAGAACCAGGGCCAGCATGGCACGCGGCGGAGCCTGCATTTGCAGCTGATGAGTGATGAAACTTTCAACGGTATTGGTGATCGCCACGCTGTACACCAGCAGAATCGGATAAATGGCAAAGAAATAGAGCAGGGTGATTAGTTTACCGGCACCGACGCCAAAGTGTTCTTCTACCACTTCGGTAATATCTTCGCCGGGTTTACTGCCTGACAGTACAAAGCGGCACAGGCCTCGGTGAGCAAAGAAAGTCATCGGAAAAGCCAGTACGGCCATAATGATCAGCGGGATCAGACCACCGATACCGGCGTTGATTGGCAGGAACAGGACCCCGGCACCAATTGCCGTCCCGTATAACCCCAGCATCCACATAGTGTCGCTTTTATTCCAGGCACTGGCCTTATCGGCCGCCTCGGGGGTTAGCACCGCCGTTTGGGATGTTTCCATTACTTTCTCCAGGTCGAAAATTAATTATGCAAATCTGCTGTTATCGCGCCAGCCGCAGCGTCGCTGACGCGCAAAGTAATTATTCTGAATTTATTGGCGCACACTCTAACATCAGAACGGCCAGATGAAAGCATTGATTAAGCCACAACGGGTGACGGGAATCACATTTTTTTACCTTTTCAGATAACAATGCGGGTAAATAAATTATTTTTAGCGTCGGGAAAGGTATTTACTCCTGATAATGCATTTTTTTTACAATAAAGATTGATGGGGTATTTCCTGATGAAGATAAATTTCTTGCATTTTCTATCAACAGTCTGGTTTTCTATCTGTATTAAAATCAGGTGGTTATCTTTTTTCAGCGGGGGGGTGGTGAGTATTACAGGCACTTGAACGGTTTATCACAGCCGGGAAGATAATTACCTGCTAAACAGTGTTACAGGTAACTGTCAAAAAATACAAAGTGCTGCAGGCTAAAGCGGGGCCGCGCTGCCAGTAACAGCCCCGGCAGCGGATTATCCGCGCACCCAGCCCTTAGTGATAGGAAAAGCAAACAGAATGCGATAGCAGGAGGATAGGCGCGGCAATAATGCTTCGCCATACCAGCGCCAGCTACCCTGTGATAACAGGCAGGCCAGAGAACCGGTCAGCAGACCGCCCAACATATCAATCGGCCAGTGTACTCCGAGGTAAACCCGTGACCAGGCAATGGCTGCACCCGTCAGCAGTAACACTATCCCCGACCACAGGCGATGCCAGCAGATAAACGCCAGGGCAAAGGTGAAAATCACCGTACCATGATCGCTGGGGTAGGAGCCATCAGGCGCATGTGACAGATACTGATGGCCCAGACCAATGGCAAACGGGCGCGGATGTGGGTACAGCTGCGCCAGACACCAGGAAATCATCAGGCCATACAGCAGTGCCATACCACTTTTCAACACCAGCACCCGCTGTGAGTTAACCTGATCGCGCGGTGCCCACAGCCACAGAGCGACGATTAACAGCGGAACGATAGCAATTAAATCACGGGCAAAAAACATGGCCAAATCGATTAGCCATTCAGGGGAATTATTGCTGGCATTAATCCAGAGAAACAGGGTGCGGTTTAACGCTTCAACCATAGTTTTCGCTTCCTCAGAGGGATAAACAAACAGATGCTGTGCAACGGGTGCGCTTACGGTCGCTCTGCAGATATCTCCTGGGATCCGACCTGTGAAAAGCACGAATTGTTCATCATAGAAGGGGATCAGAGAGAGGTAAAGGTAAGCACTCTTAATGCCTGGCCCATTAGTTATTTTATTAGTTATTTTGAACCCGGGCAGTGCTCAGAATCCTCACGTACGCTGCGGTTGCTGAACGCTGTCTGTGTTCAAACTCACTTCAACAATGGCACCTGATGGGACAGGCTCTTAATTATTCCTCAACAAAATTTAAAAAGTGGTTATCAGATGCGGGAGTAGCGGTATAAAACGAAAAAAACCCGCTGAACACAGGTTCAACGGGTACCTCAATTTCGGGTTTCAAAGAAAAGCAGTGGCACTAATTCAGACTTCTGTCAGTGCAGAAAGTTCGCCGCAGATGAGAAATATTTTATCAGCCGCTCCCCGGCCAGATAATCACGATCAGCGTACCGGCCAGCGTCAGCAGAACGTTGGCAATTGCGTAGGTGCCGGCATAACCGAGTGCCGGGATATTACTGCGGGCGGTATCGCTGATAATTTCCATGGCCGGCGCACAGGTGCGCGCGCCCATAATGGCACCAAATAGCAGGGCGCGGTTCATTTTCAGCACCCAGACACCAAACAGGAAGCAAATCACCACCGGCAGCAGGCTGACAATCAGACCGGCACCCAGCATCAGCAGACCGGTGCCTCCCAGGCCATTATTGATCCCGCTACCTGCACTCAGGCCCACCCCGGCCATAAAGACCATCAGCCCGAACTCTTTGACCATGGTTAATGCCCCCTGCGGGATATAACCAAAGGTAGGGTGGTTGGCGCGCAGGAAGCCGAGCATAATGCCGGAGAACAGCAATCCGGCTGCGTTACCAATGCTGAAATTAAAGCTGCTGAACTGGAACGTCACCATACCAGTCATTAGCCCGATAATGAAAAAGGCGCAAAATGCCAGCAGGTCGGTCACCTGGCTGTGGATAGAAATAAAGCCAATGCGGTCAGCAACGGTTTTCACCCGGCGGGCTTCACCGCTGATATGCAGCACATCGCCTTTATTCAGAATAACGTTGTCATCAATCGGCATTTCAATCTGGTTGCGGATCACCCGATTCAGGAAGCAGCCGTGGTCGGTCAGTTTCAAATGGCTGAGGCGTCTGTTGACCGCATTGTTGTTTTTAACCACGATCTCTTCATTAACGATGCGCATATCCAGCAGATCGCGGTCAAACACCTCTTTCCCGTTACGAAAGCTGGGATCAAGGCGTGAGTGCGCATCCGGGTAGCCCACCAGAGAGATTTCATCACCAGGCTGCAGAATGGCATCGCCATCAGGGTTAGCCAGAATGCCATTGCGCCGGATACGCTCGATATAACAACCGGTCTGGCGGTAAATGCCCAGTTCGCGAAGATTTTTGCCATCGGTCCAGGCCACCAGTTCAGGGCCAACGCGATAGGCGCGGATCACCGGCAGATAGACTTTACGTTTGCTGTCGGGATCCAACCCACGCTCACGGGCAATTTGCTGGGCACTGGTGGAGAGATCCTGATGCTGCAGTTTCGGCAGATAGCGTGCGGCAACAATCAAGCTGACCAGGCCAATCAGGTAGGTCAGGGCATAGCCGAGACTGAGGTGATCCTGAGCAAGGCTCAAGCTGCTGCCATCGGTCATGCGCTGTCGCAACGTGTCACCGGCACCCACCAGCACCGGTGTTGAGGTCATCGACCCTGCCAGCATCCCGGCAGTCAGGCCGATATCCCAGCCCAGCAGTTTGCCCAGGCCAAGGGCAATCACCATGGCGCTGCTGACCAGCACCACTGCCAGTAACAGATAGTTTTTTCCGTCACGAAAGAAAATAGAGAAAAAGTTGGGGCCGGCTTCCACACCTACGCAAAAAATAAACAACATAAAGCCCAGATTTAGCGCTTCAGTATTGATAGAAAAATGTTGCTGGCCCAGAATCAGCGAGACCACTAAAACGCCAATAGAATTACCCAGTTGTATTGAGCCAAGACGTAGTTTGCCCAGACATAATCCCAGAGCGAGCACCACAAATAACAACAGAATGTAATTACCACTTAACAAATCTGCGACGTTTATATTCACGATTTAACTTCTTTTTTACCAGTAAGCTGTTGATTAACTTGTGTTTGTACGCTAAATTTTTAGCGCCAGCCACATTTGCACGGCCTGAGTGCCGTCAGCCAGTATTTCCGGCTGATTAAAGTCTGCGCCATTTTAGTCGCTCTGTTACTTAACGACCAGTAGCAGCAGAATTTATTTCTGTCGAAGATAATTAACCCCTGCGGGTGCATTCCGGAAGTCAAAGGAAGATTCTATGAGCAGCAAAGGTATCAACTGGCCCGGACTACTCTGTTGCAGTTTGCTCCACGGAATAATTTTTATGGTGGTGCGTTATCAGCTGGTCGCCGGCCACTCACCCCATGCACAGTATGGCTTACTGCTGTTTTTAGTGCCCGGTGCGCTGGCTGCGCAAATGTCAAAAAATAACCCGCTAACCGTGATGCTATTGGCCATGCTGTTTGCTTCGCCGCCCTGTCTCATTCTGATGCAGTTTACGGTGTTCAAAAGCGTTGGCCTGTGGCAGGAAATCGCGTTAATCAGTAGCGCAGTGTTCTGGTGTGGCTTGGGCACCATGATTGTCATGCTGTGGCGCTCAATGCTTGCCAGTGCAAAAGGCCATTGACGGGTTGCGGCGTCGGGTGGGCTGAAACTGTGCTTTAATAAGGCACGGAATGTTATAGCCAGGAGAGTCTGATGACACCAACGATTGAATTACTCTGTTCCCACCGTTCCATCCGCGCGTTTAGCGATAATCCGGTTACCGAAGCGCAGCGTACAGCAATTATCTCTGCAGCCCAGTCAGCATCAACCTCCAGTTTTTTGCAGTGTAGCTCGATTATCCGTATTACTGACCAGGATAAACGTCAGGCACTGGTTACCCTAAGCGGTGGTCAGAAATATGTGGCAACCGCAGCGGAATTTTGGGTGTTTTGCGCCGATTTTAACCGTCACTTACAGATTTGCCCGCAGGCCGAACTGGGGCTGGCAGAGCAATTACTTCTGGGCTGCGTCGATACAGCGATGATGGCGCAGAATGCGATAGTGGCGGCGGAGTCAATGGGGCTGGGTGGGGTGTATATTGGCGGTATCCGTAACCATATTGCTAAGGTGACCGAACTGCTGGCGCTGCCACAGTATGTGCTGCCACTGTTTGGCCTCTGTCTGGGAGAGCCTGCGCAGGATCCTGACCGAAAACCTCGCATGCCTGCAGCAATGCTGGTGCATGAAAATAGCTATCAGCCGCTTAATCCGCAGTTGCTGGCGCAGTACGATCGCCAGCTGGAAGACTACTATCAGCATCGTGGCAGTCATCAGCGTAGCGAAAACTGGAGCGAGCAGATTAAGAAAAACATTATTAAAGAGAATCGCCCATTTATTCTCGATTATTTGCATCAGCAGGGATGGGCAACCCGCTAAACCCGTTACCTCACTGCGTTAAGCGTCGCTCTGGCTATATTTTACGCTGAAAACGTAGTTTTTTATGGCGTTTTTACGTAAGCTAGGGCGCAATTTTATTGTGGCAAGAGAGTATTACTATGGATTCACTCGTCGTTCCGGATTTCGACGTATTACGACGTTGGCTGGATCAGAACAGCATTACCTGGTTTGAATGTGACTCCTGCCTGGCGCTACATCTGCCGCATATGCAGAATTTTGATGGCGTATTTGATGCCAAAATTGATCTGGTGGATAACGTGATTTTGTTCTCGGCACTCGCCGAGGTCAAACCCAGTGCCCTGATTGCCGTATCTGCCGATCTGTCACAGATCAATGCCAGTTCCCTGACGGTAAAAGCCTTCCTTGATATTCAGGACGATAATCTGCCGAAGCTGATTGTCTGCCAGTCGGTGAGCGTCAGTGCCGGTTTGACCTGTAATCAGTTCATCCACTTTATGAAGCAGAGCGAAGAGCAGATTTCCATGATCGTGATGGAAGCGGCGGCTAATAATCTGCTGATGCCCGCTGAAGATGAAGAGTGTGTGGCCCCGGTGATGAGTTATCCCCACCTGCACTAAAACCTGTCCATTTCACTTCAACCATGAAGCCTGACGGGGCAGGTTTTGCCTGTTCCCATTCTGATTACCTCTGCTCGAATACCAGCGCCCGGCGTTCAATCAGGCGCATCAACAGGGTTAACAGTCCGTTGACGCAGAGATAGATCACGCCCGCAGCGGCAAACACCGTCACATCATAGGTATTACCGTACAGCAGCTGACCGTGTCCCATCAGATCCATCAGGGTGATGGTGTACGCCAGTGAGGTGCTTTTAAACACCAGCACCACTTCGTTGGAATAGGACGACAGCGCGCGTTTCAGTGCGTAGGGCAGCAGGACGCGCAGGGTACTGTACCGATCCATTCCCAGCGCCGCACAACTTTGCCACTGTCCGCCAGGGATAGCTCGTACCGCACCGTAAAACAGCTGAGTGGTATATGCGGCACTGTTTAGAGACAGCGCCAGTAAAGCACACAGCCAGGGCTGACTTAACAGCTCCCACAGCCAGGGAATATGCCTGATGGCGGGGAACTGCCCTGGCCCGTAGTAAATCAGAAAGATTTGTACCAGCAGCGGCGTACCGGTAAACAGCGTGATATAGCCGCGGGTCAGCAGGTTCAGCAGCGGAACTTTCAGCGTCAGGATCACGGTAAACACCAGCGCCAGCAGCAGAGCGAGAACCAGCGAGGCTGCTGTTAGTGTCAGGCTGGTATGCAACCCTTTAAACAATTCAGAAAAATAGCTCAGCATCAGGCATCACCACGTTCAAAGTGCATCACACGATGCTCAATCCGTTTCAGCAGCTGCTGGCTGATAAGGGTAATCACCAGATAGATCGCCGCCGCTGTCAGATACCAGGTAAACGGCTGCTGAGTGCGGATCGCAATACTTTTGGTTTGCAGCATCAGCTCGTTGACCGAAATCAGCGAAACCAGTGCGGTATCTTTCAACAGGACCAGCCACTGATTACCCAGCCCCGGCAGCGCATGACGCCACATTTGCGGTACGATCAGCCGAATGAAAATCGCGCTGCTTTTCATGCCCAGCGCCTGACCGGATTCCCACTGGCCAGCGGGCACCGCTTTCAGTGCACCGCGCAGGGTTTGTGAGGCATAGGAGGCATACAGCAACGCCAGCGCCAGGGTGCCGCATAAAAACGGGCTGACATCGAAATTTTCCACCGTGACCTGCACCGGTATACGGATTATTCCCAGATTAACGTTAAAGCCATCGGAGAGGAGCAGCAGCAGTTGGGAAGCGCCAAAGTAGATACACAGCACCACCAGAATTTCCGGCAGGCCACGGATCAGTGCCACCAGCGTGGTGCCACTCCACGCCAGCAGCCGCCAGCGGGAGGTTTCCCACACCGCGAAAATCATCGCCAGCAGTAGCCCCACCACCAGCGCACACAGGGCAAGGCCGACGGTCAGCCCGGCGGCGCTTGCCAGAGGATAGAGTTCGTTCATTAATTACTGCTGAAACCACTTGTCGTAAATAGTTTTATAAGTTCCGTCGGCCTTAACTTTATCCAATGCCGCATTGAACTTAGCCTGTAACGCGCTATTACCCAGACGTACCGCGATGCCCAGTCCGTTGCCGAAATAGGCTTTATCGGTCACTTTGTCACCCAGTGGCGACAGTTCAGGGTTTTTCTTCAGCGACTCATTCACCACCGCAGTATCACCAAATACCGCATCAATGCGGCCATTTTTCAGATCGAGGATCGCGTTCTGGTAGCTGTCATAAGGTACCACGGTGACATCGCTCATGCGGTCAGCAAGGTATTTCTGATGGGTGGTGCCGTTCTGCACGCCCACGCGTTTGCCTTTCAGGCTGGCAACGCTGTCGGCTTTTCCTTTTCTGACCACAAACAGCGCCGAATTATCATAATAAGGCTGGCTGAACAGTACCTGCTTCTCGCGCTCGGGGGTAATATCCATCCCGGACATAATGGCGTCAAAACGGCGGAATTTCAGACTGGGGATCAGGCTGTCAAACTGCTGATTGGTAAAGGTGCACTCAGCCGGCATCTGCTTACAGAGCGCATTGGCCAGGTCAACATCGAAGCCCTGAATCTTATTCTGCGCATCCATAAATTCAAACGGCGGGTAGGAGGCTTCCGCAGCAAAACGGATAGTTTGTGCCGCGCTGGCGCTCAGAGTAATGCTGGTTAACAGTGTGGCAAAGACCAATTTTTTCATCATTATTTATCCTGTTATCAGTGCGAAAGATAGTGCGAAAAGGCGTCGGTTTGTGGCTGGGTAAAGCAGCTGGCGTCACCCTGTTCTACAATATAGCCGTTTTCCATGTACACCACGCGACTGGCGGTTTTTCGTGCCACATCGACTTCATGGGTGACGATAACCTGAGTAATATTGGTTTCGGCCAGTTCGCGGATAATGCTGACCACCTGAGCGGTGATTTCCGGATCCAGTGCCGCGGTGGGTTCATCAAACAGCAGTACCGCCGGTTCCATCATCAGTGCCCGGGCGATAGCCACACGCTGCTGCTGTCCGCCGGAAAGGTGCAGTGGATAACGATCAGCAAAAGCGATCAACTGCAGACGTTTCAGCAGTTTTTCAGCCCGCTGTGACGCCTGAGCTTTATTCAGACCCAGTACCCGGCGCGGTGCTTCCAGCAGATTCTGCATCACCGTTAAGTGTGGCCACAGATTATACTGTTGGAACACCATCCCCACGTTCTGACGCAGTTCACGGATGGCAGAGGCTGACGGGGCTTTACTGAAATCAAAATGATTACCGGCAATCGCCAGCGTCCCGGAAACCGGGGTTTCCAGCAGGTTAAGTACCCGCAGTAGCGAACTTTTACCGGCACCGCTCGGTCCCAATAATACAAGGGTTTCCCCTTCCGGGCAGCTGAGCTGAATGTCGTAAAGCGCCTGATGGGCACCGTAGAAGCAGTTAATACCGTTTAATTGAATACTCATGCGTAAAAAGTGAATAGCGATTAATGGCAAGGATAGTACCGTTAGTAGAATACTTATGCAATCAAACTGCGTTAATATTTCCGGCTGTAATCAGTATTTGATAGTCAAATCCATTTTGTCTGGTTTTAATACCGGACTCACCCGATCTGGCGGCCAGCGAGCCGCCTTTTGAAAAGGAGCTGCAGATGAAATTTTCTACTACGCCAACGCTGGAAGGTCATCCGATTGTGGATTATTGCGGGGTTGTCACCGGTGAAGCCATTCTTGGTGCCAATGTGTTCCGCGATTTTTTTGCCGGTATCCGCGATATTGTTGGCGGTCGGGTGGGCGCGTATGAAAAGGAGTTGAACAAAGCGCGTCATATTGCTTTCAAAGAGTTGGGGGAACAGGCTGAAGCACTGGGGGCTGATGCGGTGGTGGGGATTGATATTGATTATGAAACGGTGGGGAAGGACGGCAGTATGTTGATGGTGAGTGTGAGTGGGACGGCGGTAAAGTTATCGCGTTGTTAGGCCGCTGCGCTGGCTTGAGCCTGGTTTTTTTCCAGCTTGAACTGGTGAAAGCTTAAAGCCAGATCAAAAGATAAAAGCCAGAGCCAGGGCAACTGCCAGGTCAACCACGTATCACCATTCCGCTGCGCGGACTGGCAAGCAGGGCGGCCAGTCGCCGCCGCCCTGCACCCGGGCTTGCGGCATCACGTCGCCCGCTAAAGCGGGTGCCCTCGGCCATGCCGTCTTCTGGCGGAACGGCGTGATTCGCCATCCCGGCTCAGCACGCCTCGCGCCGCCGTCCGTGGCGGCTTGTCCTGGAAACCGGCCTGTCCTCGGCTCCGTTCCTGATGCCGCCTGAAGGTCAACGGCAACTGCCAGGTCAAAAGCTAAAGGCCAGGTCAAGGGCAAAGGCTGTTGGGGATTAGCGCAGCCAGTTGGTTTTTGCCAGGTTGACGATTTCATCTCCACGGCCATTGATGATCGCCCGCAGCATATAAATACTGAAGCCTTTGGCCTGTTCCAGCTTGATTTCCGGTGGCATCACCAGTTCATCACCGGCGGTCACCACATCCACCAGTACCGGGCCGTTATAGGCCAGCGCTTCCTGCAGGGCACCCTCCAGCTGTGAAGCCTGTTCCACCCGAATGCCTTTGACGCCGCAGGCGTTGGCAATCTCCGCGAAGTTGGGGTTCTCAAGCGCGGTGCCATCGGTCAGATAACCGCCCGCTTTCATTTCCATCGCCACAAAGCCCAGCACGCTGTTGTTGAATACCACAATTTTTACCGGCAGCTTTAACTGCGCCAGCGACAGGAAATCCCCCATCAGCATGCTGAAGCCGCCGTCGCCGCACATCGCGATCACCTGGCGGTCAGGATCAAGCGCCTGTGCCCCCAGCGCCTGCGGCATGGCATTGGCCATTGAGCCGTGGTTAAAAGATCCCAGCAGGCGGCGTTTGCCGTTCATTTTCAGGTAACGCGCCGCCCAGACGGTGGGTGTGCCAACATCACAGCTGAAAATGGCATCTTCACTGGCGTGCAAACTTAACTGCTGAGCCAGATACTGCGGGTGGATGCGCTGATTATCATTGGCCACCGCCAGACCATCCAGATCGCCGCGTGCTTTGTGGTAGTGTTTCAGCGCGCTATCAAGAAAATCGCGATTGGTTTTTACCGTAAGGGCAGGCAGCAGCGCGGTGAGCGTGGTCTTAATATCACCTACCAGCGCGGTATCAACCCGGGTATGACTGCCGAGGCTGCCGGCGTCAATATCAATCTGAATAATGTTGGCATCTGCCGGATAGAAGGCGCGGTAAGGGAAGCGGCTGCCGAGGATCACCAGAGTATCGGCATTCATCATCGCGTGATAACCGGAAGAGAAGCCTATCAACCCGGTCATGCCGACATCATAAGGATTATCGTATTCAATATACTCTTTGCCGCGCAGTGCATGAACAACCGGGGCTTTCAGGGTTTCCGCCAGTTTCACCACTTCATCATGCGCTCCGGCACAGCCGCTGCCGCACATCAGGGTGATGTTCTTCGCCGCATTTAACTGGGCAGCCAGTTTCTCCAGTTCGCTGGCGGTGGGCTGGATCAGCGGGCGCTGCACCGGATACCATCCAGTGCTGCACTCCTTTGGCGCGGCCTGCAGCGCAATATCGCCCGGCAGCACCACCACGGATACGCCGCGATTCAGGATCGCTTTGCGCATCGCAATCGCTAGCACCTGTGGAAGCTGTTCCGGATTTGATACCAGCTCACAGTAGTGACTGCATTCACGAAACAGCTCCTGAGGATGAGTTTCCTGAAAGTAGCCGCTGCCAATTTCACTCGAGGGAATATGTGCCGCAATTGCCAGTACCGGCACCTGATTGCGGTGGCAGTCAAACAGACCGTTAATCAGATGCAGATTACCTGGCCCACAGGAGCCGGCGCAAACCGCCAGTTCACCGCTGATTTGTGCTTCTGCTCCGGCGGCAAAGGCTGCTACCTCTTCGTGACGGGTTGGCATCCAGCGAATGGTCCCCATACGGTTAAGGCTGTCACTCAGTCCGTTCAGGGAATCGCCAGTGACGCCCCAGATCCGTTTAACACCTGCACTTTCAAGGGTTTTGGCTACCACTGCTGCTACGCTTTGCTTCATGTTCTCTCCCGAGTGTAAATATCCGTTTAACGAGAAAAAGCATAGACGACTCCTTTAATTTTCTCTTGATGTAATATGCGTGACCTTACTTGACCGGCCGGATGATGCCAGCCATGCTGAGTAAAAAATTCATCCGGAGGTGCGCAATGATCCTGCAGCAGATTGATGTTTCCGGTTTCCGGGGGCTCAGCCAGCTTTCGCTGTCGCTGGAACAGGACAATGTGCTGATTGGTGAAAACGCCTGGGGGAAATCCAGTCTGCTGGATGTTTTAACTCTGTTACTGACGCCAGGCAACGAAACCTGCCAGTTTACCCTGCGTGACTTTCACTCTCCCGTCGCCGGCCAGCTCCCGGCTTCGCAATTAATCCGTATCCGGCTGGTATTTCATGAGTCGGAAAGCGGCGAGGGAGACAGCGTCCGCTACCGCACCTTTGCTGGTTTATGGCAGGGAGCCGCCGGACAGCAGCGTAAACTGATTTATCAGGTCAGCGGCGAACACCAGGGTGGGGAAAACGTTGTCACCCGGCACCAGTTTATCTCGCTACAGGGGCAGCCGCTGGCTGCTGGTGGTGCAGAGCAGGTAAAGGCGTTAACCCGTTTGCATCCGGTTCTGCGCCTGCACGATGCTCGTTTTAACCGCCATCTGCACCCGTTGCCGGCGGTGACGGAAGACGATATCGGTTTTCAGCGCCTGGCGGCACAGATCGACGAACTGACTCGTGAACTGGATTCCCGTCCGAACTTACTGACGGATAAGGCCATTCATCAGGGATTACGCACCATGCAGCAACTGCTGGAACACTATTTCTCACTTCAGCACACTACCAGTACCTCACAAAGTGGGCAGACGGCGCATCGCCTGGCGTCACAACATGGCTGGCGCTACCTTGCCAGTATCAGTCAGTTGATTGCGGAAGCCGATCGCCACAGCCGCCGGCTGATTCTGATGCGCATGTTTGCCCTGCTGATCCAGGTACGCGGCAGCTATCAGCTGGATGCTGATGCCCGGCCGCTGCTGCTGGTGGAAGATCCGGAAACCCGCCTGCACCCGATTATGCTGGCCGTGGCCTGGGGACTACTGTCGCTGCTGCCATTACAAAAAATTGTTACCACCAACTCCAGCGAGCTACTGGCGCAGGTGCCTACTGAGCAGTTACGCCGTCTGGTGCGCGAGCCTCAGCGTATCACGGTCTGGCGCGCGCATCCGGAAAACATGAGCGCGGAAGACAGCCGCAAAATCGCCTTTCATATCCGCTTTAACCGGCCATCGTCGCTGTTTGCCCGATGCTGGTTGCTGGTGGAAGGTGAAACCGAAGTTTGGGTAATTAATGAGCTGGCCAGTCAGTGTGGTTATCATTTCGCTGCTGAGGGGATCCGGGTAATTGAATTTGCCCAGGTAGGGCTGCGCCCGCTGGTGACCTTCGCGCAAAATATGGGCATTGCCTGGTATGTGTTAACCGATGGTGATGCTGCCGGGCAAAAGTATGCCGCCACAACGCGTGGGCTGTTACGCCATGCTGAGGGCAGCGAGCAGGCTCATCTTACCGAGTTACCCGCCCAGGACATGGAACACTTTTTGTATAAACAGGGCTTTGCTGATGTCTATCGACGCGTTGCACGACTGCCTGCCGGGGTGTCAATGAACCCCAGACGGGCGATCAACCGCGCATTACATCAGTCATCCAAACCGGAACTGGCGATAGCAGTGGCGGCGGAAGCGGCTGGGCGCGGGCCGCAGGCCATCCCACAGGCTCTGCGGCGTATGTTCGCTCAGGTGCAGGGGCTGGCGCGGGGAAAACCGGACTGACGTTCATACGTGCAGAAAAATGCCAGCGTTATCGGCTGGCATTTCAAATTCAGATAATTCAGCTGTCGTTTATGGCTGACTGAGGTCTGATGGTGGGTTGTCAACCAGGACTATCAGACTGGCGTGACTTCCTTTAGGGCCTTCATGCAGTTCAAACTGGACCCGCTGACCGGCTTTAAGCGTTCGGTAACCATCCATCTGGATGGTAGAGTAATGTGCGAAGATATCATCGCCACCGCTAACCGGACAGATAAAGCCGAAACCTTTGGCATTATTAAACCATTTAACAGTACCCATCTCCATGCTGTTAAATCCCTCTGTAAGGACACTCAAAATTGGGGCTGAGCGAACCGATGTTCGTCAGTGGGTTAAAACACTTAACCATCCGGTACTGTAAGGAATTAGCATAGCGGGTCAAGAGTCGGAACGCTCAGGATAGCGCTATAATGACCGAAATTTGAGGCAAGTTACGCTATCAGACGGTTATGACCGTCAACTGTCGCTGACCAGCTGACTCCAGTCCGGTCAATTCGCTTATACTGACTGGCGCCAAAAAGATGATAATCTGAGAAAAGTAAGTCACACTTAGAGCACCGGAAGGGTTATGGGAAATATAAATGACGGGCTGAATGCACCACAGCATGCGGACGAGAAAGTGCGTGAAGCGCTGAAGCCCCCCTCTATGTATAAAGTCATTCTGAATAATGATGACTACACGCCAATGGAATTTGTTATTGACGTTGTTCAAAAGTTCTTTTCTTATGATGTTGAACGTGCAACGCAATTGATGCTCGCTGTGCATTATCAGGGAAAGGCAATTTGCGGCGTCTTTACGGCGGAAGTCGCGGAAACCAAGGCTGACCAGGTAAACCGCTACGCCAGAGAAAACGAGCATCCGTTGCTTTGTACGCTGGAAAAAGCCTGACACGGGCGATCTATTGGGGGAGGTGTTTATGCTCAATCAAGAACTGGAAATCAGTTTAAATATGGCTTTCGCCAGGGCGCGTGAGCACCGTCACGAGTTTATGACCGTCGAGCATCTGCTACTGGCGTTGCTGAGTAACCCGTCGGCCAGAGAAGCCCTGGAAGCCTGCAAGGTCGATATTGTCGTGCTGCGTCAGGAACTGGAAGCGTTTATCGAACAAACCACCCCGGTACTGCCGGTGAGCGAAGACGAGCGCGACACGCAGCCTACGCTCAGCTTTCAGCGTGTGCTGCAACGTGCTGTGTTTCACGTACAGTCTTCCGGTCGCAGCGAAGTGGCAGGGGCTAACGTGCTGGTGGCGATCTTTAGCGAGCAGGAGTCACAGGCGGCGTATCTGCTGCGTAAGCACGATGTTAGCCGGCTGGATGTGGTTAACTTTATCTCCCACGGTACGCGCAAAGATGAGTCGGAATCCTCTTCCGCCGCAGAAAATCCGGTCAGTGACGAGCAGACCAGCGGCGAAGATCGTATGGAGAGCTTTACCACCAATCTGAATCAGCTGGCACGGGTAGGTGGCATTGATCCGCTGATAGGGCGTAACAGTGAGCTGGAACGCACCATTCAGGTACTGTGCCGTCGGCGTAAAAATAACCCGCTGCTGGTGGGTGAGTCCGGAGTGGGGAAAACCGCCATTGCAGAAGGGCTGGCCTGGCGCATTGTACAGGGCGATGTCCCGGATGTGATGAAAGGGTGCACCATTTATTCGCTGGATATCGGCTCGCTGCTGGCCGGGACCAAATACCGTGGTGATTTTGAAAAACGCTTTAAGGGTCTGCTGAAGCAGCTGGAACAGGATACCAGCAGCATCCTGTTTATTGATGAAATTCATACCATTATTGGTGCCGGCGCGGCATCAGGTGGCCAGGTTGATGCCGCTAATCTGATTAAACCCTTGCTGTCCGGCGGAAAAATTCGGGTGATGGGATCGACCACCTATCAGGAATTCAGCAATATTTTTGAGAAAGATCGCGCTTTGGCGCGGCGTTTCCAGAAAATTGATGTAACTGAGCCGTCTGTGGACGAAACCATCCAGATCCTCAATGGCCTGAAATCGAAATATGAACTGCACCACAGCGTACGCTACACCGCCAAAGCCCTGCGTGCGGCGGTCGAGTTGGCGGTGAAGTACATTAACGATCGTCACTTACCGGATAAGGCGATCGATGTGATCGACGAAGCCGGGGCGCGGGCGCGCTTACTGCCGGTCAGTAAACGCAAGAAAACTGTTAACGTAGCGGATATCGAAAGCATTGTGGCGCGTATTGCGCGTATCCCTGAAAAGAGCGTCTCTGCCAGTGACCGCGATACGCTGAAAACCCTCAGCGATCGCCTGAAAATGCTGGTGTTTGGTCAGGATAACGCCATTGAAGCCTTAACCGAGGCGATTAAAATGAGCCGGGCCGGGCTGGGTCAGGACCGTAAGCCCGTTGGCTCATTCCTGTTCGCCGGGCCGACCGGGGTGGGTAAAACCGAAGTCACCGTTCAGCTGGCGAAAGCGCTGGGTATCGAACTGCTGCGTTTTGATATGTCTGAGTATATGGAGCGGCACACGGTCAGTCGCCTGATCGGGGCACCTCCGGGGTACGTGGGTTTTGATCAGGGCGGCCTGCTAACGGAAGCGGTGATTAAACATCCGCATTCGGTGGTGTTACTGGATGAAATTGAGAAAGCCCATCCGGACGTCTTTAACCTGCTGTTGCAGGTGATGGATAACGGTATGCTGACCGATAATAATGGCCGCAAAGCCGATTTCCGCAATGTAGTCCTGGTGATGACAACCAATGCCGGAGTTCGGGAAACGGAGCGCAAATCCATCGGTCTGATCCAGCAGGATAACAGCACCGATGCTATGGAAGAAATTAAAAAAATCTTTACTCCGGAATTCCGTAACCGTCTTGACAATATTATCTGGTTCAAACATCTCGACCAGCAGGTTATTCATCAGGTGGTGGATAAATTTATTGTTGAGCTACAGGCGCAGCTGGATGCCAAAGGGGTATCGCTGGAAGTTAGCGACGATGCGCGCGCATGGCTGGCAGTAAAAGGCTATGACAAGTCGATGGGCGCACGACCTATGGCGCGTACCGTGCAGGAAAACCTGAAGAAGCCGCTGGCTAACGAACTGCTGTTTGGTTCACTGGTGGATGGTGGCTCGGTATCGGTAACACTGAATAAAGAAAAAAATCAGCTGGAATACCAGTTTATCAGCGCAGAACAGCGCAAAATGGAAGATTCACTGCATTAAACTGAGACGGTGTTGCTGAATGGCACCTGATGAAAAAAAAGGCCGGATAGCAATATCTGGCCTTTCTTTTGCTCTGCCGAAACGTAACGCTACAGCAGCGCGTGAACAGGGGGCAAATTAGCGACTACGGAAGACAATGCGGCCTTTGCTCAGGTCGTACGGGGTCAGCTCTACAGTGACTTTGTCGCCCGTCAGAATACGGATATAGTTTTTACGCATTTTACCGGAGATATGAGCGGTAACCACGTGACCGTTTTCCAATTCAACGCGGAACATGGTGTTAGGTAACGTATCAAGTACGGTACCCTGCATTTCAATATTGTCTTCTTTGGCCATCGAATCCTCTGGTGGACTACCTTAGTTTGAACCGGCAAGATAATGCCGAATTTCACGTATTAAGTAAAGAATTGTGGATAAATTCACCCACATCAATCCTTCCGGCGCATCAAGTGCGCAGAACGATCACGAATAAAACGCCGTCCTGTCTGGTACGGTACTGACCATTAATAACGGAAGCGGCGCGCAGAAACCAGGCACAGAACGACGATGGCATGGTTCCTTACTCTTTCCGGGTCAAGCGTAACCTTTGACGAGTCGGATGCTGAATTGACAGGCTTAACGCCTCAGCGTGGGGGAAAGCGGATACAAGAACAGGGGCAAAGTGTTGCCAGGTCTTTGATTAACCAACTGTTCTCAACAGTGCACTGCTTTCCAACCCGGTATTCTACCGTCCGCAACTTAGTGCAATAAAGGTGGACGGAATAACAAAGGCGCGCATTATATCACTGTTCCGGCAGCGGTGTGCAGAAAACATCAGGCGGAATGGCTAAAACAGTTGCTGTGGCTGCCAGCTGCGAACGGGGAGAGGCTGACTGATAGTTTTTTTCAGATATTCCAGATAATCCGCGCGTGGGATTTCCACGGCTCCTAATGATGTGGTATGGGGATTCAGCACCTGACAGTCAATCAGTTTGCCGCCGAGTTGACGAAAGTAGTTGGAAAAGACGAACAGGGCGGTTTTAGACGCATTTTCCCGGCGGCTGAACATGGATTCGCCACAGAACACCTGACCCAGACTCATACCATACAGCCCACCGACCAGCGTACCGTCCTGCCAGACCTCCACCGAGTGCGCATGACCCAGCTGATGCAGCCGTTGCCAGGCATGGCACACCTGGGGAGTAATCCAGGTGCCTTCATGACGCTCACTGGCACAGCCTTCAATCACCTGGCGGAAGTCGTGGTTAACGCTGACCTGGTAAGGCGATCGCTGATGAAAGCGCTTCATACTGCGACTGAGATGAAAGCAGTCCGGGAACAGCACTGCCCGTGGGTCCGGGCTCCACCACAAAATGGGGTCGCCGATGGAAAACCAGGGAAAAATTCCCTGATGATAGGCATGAAGCAGGCGGGCAGAGCTGAGATCGCCGCCCATTGCCAGCAGACCGTTAGGTTCTTTGCACGCCATTTCAGGCGCGGGAAAGTTCAGCGAATGCAGAGAAAGTTGAAACAGGCGCATCGTTACCAGGCTCAGTGATATTTATGATCACAACTATAACGCAACAAATTACCTGATGAATGCCTGCTGACTGGATTTTGCCGTTAACGCCGGACAAAAAGTTAATAACTGGCGACCCGTCCCCCAGCTTATGACCCTGATCTGGTAGTTAATCTGGCTTTTGGCTGGACACCAGAACAAAAAAAAACCCACATCAAACGATGCAGGCTCCATCCATCAGCCAGGTAATCGGCCAGCGATTACTTGGCCTCGCTAACCAACCCATCCAGATAACGCTCCGCATCCAGCGCCGCCATACATCCGGTACCTGCTGAAGTAATTGCCTGACGATAAATATGATCCATCACATCGCCGGCGGCGAACACACCCGGAACACTGGTCTGAGTGGCATTACCCTGAATGCCAGACTGCACTTTGATATACCCATTTTCCAGCGCCAGCTGGCCGTTGAAAATGGCGGTATTTGGACTGTGTCCAATAGCAACAAACAGCCCGGTCACTTCCAGCTCTTCGGTTTGCTGTTCATCCAGTACCGAACGCAGACGCAAGCTGCTGACGCCCATCTGGTCGCCCATCACTTCATCCAGCGTGCGGTCAGTGTGCAGCACAATATTGCCGTTTTTCACTTTATCCATCAGACGATCAATCAGGATTTTCTCCGCGCGAAAGTTGTCGCGACGATGGATAAGATGCACTTCGCTGGCGATATTCGCCAGGTAGAGCGCTTCTTCTACTGCGGTATTACCGCCGCCAATCACCGCTACTTTCTGGTTACGGTAAAAGAAACCGTCGCAGGTGGCACAGGCAGAGACGCCGCGTCCTTTAAAAGCTTCTTCCGACGGCAGACCGAGATAACGCGCGGAGGCACCAGTAGCAATAATTAAGGCGTCAGCCGTATATTCACCGCTGTCACCGGTCAGACGAAACGGGCGATTTTGCAAATCGACAGTATGAATATGGTCGAAAATAATTTCGGTATTAAATTTCAGCGCATGCTCATGCATACGTTCCATTAATAGCGGGCCAGTCAGCTCGTTGGCATCACCAGGCCAGTTTTCAACGTCTGTAGTAGTGGTCAGCTGACCGCCTTTTTCCAGGCCGGTAATCATCACCGGATTCAGGTTGGCGCGCGCCGCGTAAACCGCGGCGGTATAGCCAGCCGGACCGGAACCCAGAATCAGTAACTTACTATGTTTCGCCTCGCTCATGAAACCCTCATTATTTAACTGGCAACTCTGACAATGGATTGTAGGGAATTTACCGGTGCAACAAAAGGGGTCTGCGATTTTGTTAACGATTAATTAAACAGGTTTTTCCAATTAGCTTTTCTGCGCAATCCCTGCGGAGTAGCAATGTTGGCGTTTTCTTCACCACCTGAGAGAGAAATTGTCATTTGAAAACAGCGCGGCAGGAAATGATTTGGCACGTTCTACTGATTTTATTTGTTTTACTTTGACAATCGGCTAAGCATTTGCGAAAACATTGTTTGAAGTAGCAGAGTTTTAACGCAAAGACGGTGTTTCCCTCACTAATTTCTGACTGGCAGAAATACTCTGGCAGTAAGTATCAATCAGGGGACGGTCAGACTATGTCACAGGATATGTGCGCCAGACTCCGACTTCATTCAGGCAACCCTGTACTGATGCGTCAGGCAGGGGATGGTGGGCAATGGTAAGGAATTAAGAGAGACAATATGGTGGATAATAAAAAACGACCGGGCAAAGACCTCGACAGAATCGACCGTAATATTCTGAACGAGTTGCAAAAAGATGGCCGTATTTCAAACGTTGAACTTTCTAAACGTGTGGGGCTGTCACCGACTCCCTGTCTGGAGCGTGTTCGCCGCCTGGAACGTCAGGGCTTTATTTTAGGCTATACTGCACAGCTAAATCCGCATTATCTCGATGCCTCACTGCTGGTATTTGTTGAGATTACTCTGAATCGTGGTGCGCCGGATGTGTTTGAGCAGTTTAACGCCGCGGTGCAAAAACTTGAGGAAACTCAGGAATGTCACCTGGTTTCCGGTGATTTCGACTATCTGTTGAAAACCCGCGTGCCGGATATGTCAGCCTACCGTAAGCTGCTGGGGGAAACCCTGCTGCGCCTGCCTGGTGTGAATGACACGCGCACTTACGTGGTAATGGAAGAAGTAAAACAGAGCAGTCGTTTAGTGATTAAAACGCGGTAACACAGGACAGGTGCAAAACCTGAGAGTTTTCGTTACACTCCTGTGAATTCATACAGGGGCAGCGTCGGGAATGCCCGATGCTGTTGCCTTCCTAATTTACAGGCACCTGGAGAGCACTCTTGAGCCAGGAATATACAGAAGATAAAGAAGTTCTGTTACATCCTCTGAGCAGTGGACGTCGTCTGCTCGAGGCGCTACTGATCGTCGTTGCATTGTTTGCTGTCTACCTGATGGTTGCACTGTTCAGCTTTGATCCCTCCGACCCCAGCTGGTCGCAAACGGCCTGGCGTAAGCCTATTCATAACCTCGGCGGTGGTCCGGGTGCCTGGCTGGCAGATACGCTGTTTTTTATCTTTGGCGTTATGGCCTACGTTATCCCCCCGGTGATCCTCGGACTGTGCTGGATCGCCCTGCGTCAGCGTCGTCAACAGGACTACATCGATTATTTCGCGGTGGCGCTGCGTCTGATAGGCGTACTGGCACTGGTGGTCACCTCCTGCGGTCTGGCGGCAATTAATGCCGATGATATCTGGTACTTCGCCTCTGGTGGCGTAATTGGCAGCCTGCTGAGTAATGCTATGTCGCCCTGGTTCAACGGGGCAGGGGGCACCTTGACCCTGCTGTGTATCTGGGCAGCCGGACTGACGCTTTACACCGGCTGGTCATGGTTGACCATCGCGGAGAAAATCGGCGGTGGGGTGATGGGGATCCTGACTTTTACACGCAACCGTTCGCGTCATGATGAAGAGTGGCATGACGATGAACCTGACTATGAAGATGATAACGGCGAGCCTCTGCCATCGGTGAAATACCATGAGCAGGACGATCTGCATGATGTGTTACTCCGTTCACCGCAGAAAGTGGCTGAGCAACCGTCTGCTCCGATTACTGCCCCACCAGTGGTTACAGATACTTTGCCAGCAGCGTCGACGCAGCGTGCGGACAGTATTGATGCTGCGCCTGTGGTGAATCTTTCTGCTGCTCCGGCTCAGACGCCGTCAGCGCCGCTGACGCCAGAAGACTTTCAGCAGCAGCCCGCAGTGGCACCACCGCAGGCAATGGCCGCTGAGCCGGAACCTGAGGTGACGATGACAGCGCAGCCGCCGCTGTATCATTTTGAGATCCCGCAGGAGAAGCCGGTAGCATCAGCTGCACTTCAACAAACCCTGCGCCAGGATGCTGAACCCCCGGTGGCTAACTGGCGTGAAGCCAGCCATTCACCGTTTGATTTCTCCGCACCGGATGTTTCTTCTGCTGCCACCACGGCAGCGGCGGCGGCGGCCTTCTCTGCGGTAACCGGGGCGCCGTCTGCCGCCAGCAGCGCCCTGTTTATGCCGGGCTTCAGCGCAACGCGTGATGAAGGGAGTAATCCTCAAGTGAAACAGGGGATTGGCCCTGAACTGCCGCGCCCGAATCCGGTTAAACTGCCAACCCGTCGTGAACGGGCGTCCTGGGGTATTAAACTGCCTTCGCAACGTATGGCGGAAGAAAAAGCGAGGCAGGAAGAGCGCCAGCAGCAGGCCAGTATCAATGTGGCTGAACCGCAGCAGGAAGAGAGCGATGAACATTTGCGCGCCGCGTTTCTGGCTCGTGAACAGCAGCGCTATGGTGAGCAGTTCACCGTAGACGAAGCAGATGAAGACGCGCAGCATCAGGCGCAGTTGTCACAACAGTTTGCGCAACAGCAGCAGCAGCGTTACGCGCCGCAACCGGTGCAACCTGCCCCTGCCGCGCCGCTGGATACCGCCGGGATTTTCGATTTCTCCCCGATGGACGATCTGGTGGACGAGGGGCCAGGTGAACCGCTGTTTACGTTATCAGCCACCCCGGAAGCCTCTCAGGTGCCACAGCCAGACAGTGCCGACAGCCATTATGGTATGACGCCACAGCCAGCGCAGAGTCCCCCACCTGCCTCTCAGCCTGCGCCAGCTCAGCCGTCGTGGCAACCTGCACCTGCCCCGGCACAGCCGGAACCGGATATGGACAGTCTGATCCACCCTTTTCTGATGCGTCATGAGCAGCCAACCCATAAACCGACGACGCCGCTGCCGACCCTCGATCTGCTGGCGTCGCCACCTTCAGAAACAGAACCGGTCGATCACTTTGCCCTTGAGCAGACCTCACGCCTGATTGAGGCCCGTCTGGCGGATTATCGCGTCAAGGCGGAAGTGGTCGGCAGTTCACCCGGCCCGGTGATCACCCGCTTTGAGCTGGATCTGGCACCAGGCGTGAAAGCTGCGCGTATTTCCAATCTGTCACGCGATCTGGCGCGTTCGCTGTCTGCGGTAGCGGTGCGTGTGGTTGAAGTTATTCCCGGTCGCCCTTATGTCGGACTGGAGTTGCCTAATCAGCACCGTCAGACGGTCTACCTGCGCGAAGTGCTCGACTGCCCGGCATTCCGTGATAATCCGTCTCCGCTAACTATCGTACTGGGTAAAGATATTTCCGGTGAGCCGGTGGTGGCCGATTTAGGCAAAATGCCGCATCTGCTGGTTGCGGGGACCACCGGTTCGGGTAAATCGGTGGGGGTCAATGCGATGATCCTCAGTATTTTGTATAAAGCCACGCCAAAAGAAGTGCGCTTTATTATGATCGACCCGAAAATGCTTGAGCTGTCGGTGTATGAAGGCATTCCGCATTTGCTGACTGATGTGGTCACTGATATGAAAGATGCGGCCAACGCGCTGCGCTGGTGCGTGGTGGAAATGGAGCGGCGCTATAAGCTGATGTCAGCGCTGGGCGTGCGTAATATTGCCGGCTACAACGAAAAAGTCGATCTGGCGGAAGAAATGGGGCGTCCGATCCCCGATCCATTCTGGAAGCCGACCGACAGCATGGATACCACGCCACCGGTACTGGAGAAAGAGCCGTACATTGTGGTGATGGTGGATGAGTTTGCTGACCTGATTATGACGGTCGGTAAAAAAGTTGAAGAGCTGATTGCGCGTCTGGCGCAGAAAGCGCGTGCGGCGGGTATCCACCTGGTGCTGGCAACCCAGCGTCCGTCGGTGGATGTTATCACCGGTCTGATTAAAGCCAATATTCCGACCCGTATCGCCTTTACGGTGTCAAGTAAAATTGACTCGCGCACCATCCTTGACCAGGGGGGCGCGGAATCGTTGCTGGGAATGGGGGATATGCTGTATCTGGCCCCTAACTCCTCGATTCCGGTGCGTGTCCACGGGGCTTTTGTGCGCGACCAGGAAGTGCATGCGGTGGTGAAAGACTGGAAAGCGCGCGAGCGGCCACAGTACAAAGAGGGTATTCTCAGCGGCGGTGAAGACGGCGATGCACCAGGCGGAGGCCTGGACGGTGATGAAGAGCTGGATCAGCTGTTCGACCAGGCAGTTGCCTTTGTGGTGGATAAGCGCCGCGCCTCGATTTCCGGGGTACAGCGTCAGTTCCGCATTGGCTACAACCGCGCAGCGCGCATTATTGAGCAGATGGAAGCGCAGGGCATTGTGTCTTCACCGGGTCACAACGGTAACCGTGAAGTGTTGGCACCGCCGCCACACGAAATGTAATCAGCGGCTGCTTCGTTGGGATCAGCCGGTCACAGTAAAAGGAAGTCTTAATGAAAAATATCGTTATCTCCTGCTGCCTGCTGGCAGCCCTGACTTCCGTAGGGGCATATGCGGATGCCGCCGGCGATCTGCAGCAGCGCCTGGATAAAGTCAAAAGCTTCCATGCCACTTTCAGCCAGAAGGTAACCGATGCCAGCGGCGCCTCGGTGCAGGACGGCGAAGGTGAGATGTGGGTGCAGCGCCCGAATCTGTTTAACTGGCATATGACGGCACCGGATGAAAGCGTGCTGGTATCTGACGGTAAAAACCTGTGGTTCTACAATCCGTTTGTTGAGCAGGTTAGCGTCAGCCTGTTGAAAGATGCTACCGGCAATACGCCGTTTATGCTGATTGCCCGTAATAAGGCCAGCGACTGGCAAAAATATAATGTCTCCCGTTCCGGCGACAGTTTCTCCTTAACGCCAAAATCGGCTGACGGTAACCTGAAACAGTTTGATATTAATGTTGCTGCTAACGGCACCATCAATCAGTTCAGTGCGGTTGAGCAGGACGGTCAGCGCAGCGCTTATACCCTGGAAAGTCAGCAAAACGGGTCTGTCAGCGCGGATAAATTTACCTTTACGCCGCCAAAAGGCGTGACCCTGGACGACCAGCGTCGCTGAGGTTGCAGTGAGTAATAATTTGTCGCTCGACTTCTCCCAAAATCAGTTTCAGCCTCTGGCCGCGCGTATGCGGCCACGCACCCTGAACGAATATATCGGTCAGCAGCATCTGCTGGCGGCGGAAAAACCGCTGCCAAGAGCGATTCTGGCCGGCCAGCTGCACTCGATGATTTTATGGGGACCGCCGGGCACCGGCAAAACCACCCTGGCGGAAATCATTGGTCATTATGGCAATGCGGATGTGGAGCGGCTGTCAGCGGTCACCTCCGGGGTGAAAGATATCCGTGAGGCCATTGAACGTGCGAAGCAGAGCCGCAATGCCGGACATCGCACCATCCTGTTTGTCGATGAAGTCCATCGCTTCAATAAAAGCCAGCAGGATGCTTTTTTACCCCATATTGAAGACGGCACCATCACTTTTATCGGCGCGACCACCGAAAACCCCTCTTTTGAGCTGAATTCTGCACTGCTGTCGCGGGCGCGGGTTTATCTGCTGAAATCCCTGACCAGCGATGATATCGGGCTGGTGCTGGATCAGGCGATGAAGGATAAAGAACGCGGCTATGGCAGTGAGAATATTATCCTGCCAGCGCAGACCCGCCAGCATATTGCTGAACTGGTTAATGGTGATGCGCGGCGGGCGCTGAATACCCTGGAAATGATGGCGGATATGGCGGAAGTTAACGCCAAAGGGCAGCGCGAACTGACGCCGGAACTGTTAAAAGAGCTGGCGGGTGAACGCAGCGCGCGTTTTGATAATAAAGGCGACCGCTTTTACGACCTGATTTCTGCCCTGCATAAGTCGGTACGCGGCTCGGCACCGGATGCGGCACTGTACTGGTATGCGCGCATTATCACTGCCGGCGGCGATCCGCTGTATGTGGCGCGCCGTTTGCTGGCAATTGCTTCGGAAGATGTCGGTAACGCCGATCCGCGCGGTATGCAGGTGGCAATCGCGGCCTGGGACTGCTTTACCCGCGTTGGCCCGGCGGAAGGTGAGCGGGCGATTGCTCAGGCCATTGTTTACCTCGCCTGTGCGCCGAAAAGTAATGCGGTCTACACCGCTTTTAAGGCGGCGATGAGCGATGCCCGCGATAAGCCGGATTATGATGTGCCGGAACATCTGCGCAATGCGCCGACCAAATTAATGAAAGAGATGGGGCTGGGGGCGGAATACCGCTATGCCCATCATGAAGACAACGCCTATGCTGCCGGAGAGAACTATTTCCCGCCGGAGATGGCGGCAACCCGCTACTATCAGCCGGTTTCGCGCGGACTGGAAACGAAGATTGCAGAAAAGCTGAACTGGCTGGCTGAACAGGATCAAAATAGCCCGACAAAACGCTACCGCTAATACGCCCGTTGCGGTAAGGTTGTCAGGCAATTCAGCGCAGTGATGCGCTGAGTACCTCCTTCCAATTACACATAATAAGCACAGGACAAGCATGCTCGATCCCAATCTGCTGCGTAATGAGCCAGACGCAGTCGCTGAAAAACTGGCACGCCGGGGCTATAAGCTGGATGTTGAAACGTTACGCGCTTTTGAAGAGCGCCGTAAAGTGCTGCAGGTAGAAACCGAAAACCTGCAGGCTGAGCGTAACGCACGATCCAAATCCATCGGTCAGGCGAAGGGACGTGGGGAAGATATCGAGCCATTGCGCCAGCAGGTGAATGAACTGGGTGAACGCCTGGATGCCGCCAAGGCTGAGCTGGACGCACTGCAAACCAATATTCGTAATTTCGCGCTGGCCATTCCTAATCTGCCGGACGATGCGGTGCCATTGGGTAAAGATGACAGCGAAAATCTGGAAATCAGCCGCTGGGGTGAACCGCGCAAATATAATTTCCCGGTGCGTGACCACGTTGAGCTGGGTGAAATGGCCGCCGGACTGGATTTTTCCGCGGCGGTTAAGCTGACCGGCTCACGTTTTATCGTGATGAAAGGGCAGATTGCCCTGATGCACCGCGCGTTGAGCCAGTTTATGCTCGATCTGCACACCGAACAGCACGGTTATCTGGAAACTTACGTGCCTTACCTGGTGAACCATACCAGCCTGTACGGCACCGGTCAGCTGCCAAAATTCGGCGAAGATCTGTTCCATACCCGCCCGCTGGAAGAAGAAGCCTCCAGCAGCGATTATGCGCTGATCCCAACGGCAGAAGTGCCGCTAACCAATCTGGTGCGCGATGAAATTCTGGAAGAAGAATCTCTGCCGCTGAAAATGACCGCCCATACCCCGTGCTTCCGTTCCGAAGCCGGTGCTTATGGTCGCGATACCCGTGGTCTGATCCGTATGCATCAGTTCGATAAAGTGGAAATGGTGCAGATCACCCGTCCGGAAGACTCAATGAACGCGCTGGAAGAACTGGTGGGCCATGCGGAGAAAGTGCTGCAGCTGCTGAATCTGCCGTACCGCAAGGTGCTGCTGTGTACCGGTGATATGGGCTTTGGTTCAGCCAAAACCTACGATCTGGAAGTCTGGCTGCCAGCGCAGGATACCTACCGTGAGATTTCATCCTGCTCAAATATGGTTGATTTCCAGGCGCGTCGTATGCAGGCACGCTGCCGTACCAAAACCGAGAAAAAACCGCGCCTGGTGCATACCCTGAACGGTTCCGGTCTGGCGGTCGGGCGTACGCTGGTGGCGGTGCTGGAAAACTACCAGCAGGCAGATGGCCGCATTGCGGTGCCGGAAGTGCTGCGTCCTTATATGAAAGGGCTGGAGTTTATCGGCTGAGCCGTTAACCCTGCCTCTCAACGCCACGCTCTGCGTGGCGTTTTTATTTGTGGCGTTGTTTTTTTTATCGATGTTACGCGCTGGCGCCAGGGTAAAAACAGTAATCTTATGATTTATTGGCCACTTTAGCATTACCCTTATCCGGTGCTGAGGCCCCGCGATAAAAAAAGATTATCGTCCTACAGCAAATCGTGCGATTCGTGCGGAAAGGTGCTTTTCCGTACTGAAAACTGGTGGCATGATGCGCGCAAAATCTTACCCCTTTTCTGGTTTCTCACTACTATGTCCATCTGGTCTCGTTCAGTTATCGTGCTGCTGTGCGGCTTACTGTTGCTGACGGTTGCTATTGCTGTGCTTAATACTCTGGTTCCTCTCTGGCTGACGCACGAGACGCTGCCGACCTGGCAGATTGGCATAGTAGGATCTTCTTATTACGGCGGAAATCTGCTGGGTACGCTGATTGCCGGTCTGGTGATTAAGCGCCTCGGCTTTAACCGCAGTTACTATCTGGCGTCGCTGCTGTTTGCCGTTGGTACCGTGGCGCTGGGTGTGGGCACCGGCTTTATCAGCTGGAGCCTGTGGCGTTTTGTCGCCGGGGTAGGCTGTGCGCTGCTCTGGGTGGTAGTGGAAAGTGCGCTGATGTGTAACGGCACGGTGCGCAACCGCGGTCGCCTGCTGGCGGCTTATATGATTGTTTATTATCTGGCGACGGTGATTGGCCAGCTGCTGGTCAGTAAAGTCTCAACCGAATTGCTGCAGGTACTGGCCTGGCTCAGCGCGCTGATTATGGCTGGTGTACTGCCGCTGGTGTTTAATAAAGTGACCACCCGGGCCGGTGACGGCGAGCCGGAAACCGGCAGGCTGTGGCCAATGCTGCGTCATCGCGGTGCGCGTCTCGGGGTTAATGGCTGCGTGATTTCCGGCATTGTGCTGGGTTCACTCTACGGTCTGATGCCGCTTTACCTCTCGCATCAGGGCGTCAGTGACGGCATGGTGGGTTACTGGATGGCGCTGCTGGTGAGTGCCGGAATTATCGGACAGTGGCCGGCAGGGCGTCTGGCTGACCGCTTTGGCCGCCTGCTGGTACTGCGGGTGCAGGTGTTTATGGTGATCCTCGCCTCGCTGGCGATGCTCAGCGGCGCGGCGCTGGGTCCGGCGCTGTTTATTCTCGGCTGCGCCGGATTTACCCTTTATCCGGTAGCCATGGCCTGGGCCTGTGAAAAAGTGGCTCATCATGAGCTGGTGGCAATGAACCAGGCACTGTTACTCAGTTATACCGTCGGCAGCCTGGCAGGCCCGACGATGACCTCGCTGCTGATGCAGCAGTATTCCGACCGGGTGCTGTTTGTGATGATTGCAGCAGTGGCGCTGATTTACCTGATGATGTTACTGCGCAAGGCGGATCACCATGCCACGCCGGTGGCACATGCCTGATGGTAAACGGGCTGAAGTGCTGCGCAGTTGTATCTGTCATTTTTTTGATAATATAGTCGGCGTATAAGTTTTTTATACCTGTGCAGTTATGGAGAAAGGAAAATATCGAACCAAAGTAAGGGTTGCTCACTTTCAGAGCTGAAGGGAATAATATACCAGGCAGCCAATATTATTCGAGAAAAATTCACTGACCTGGTAATTCCAAACAATGTAAAAAACTTGGTTCAGGTGTGACTATTGGACGTGGATATGATTTGAAGTATCGTTCGGAGAACGAAATAGTTAGTGACTTGACATATTCAGGTATCCCAATCAAAAAAGCAAAAAAAATCTCTGAAGGTTCCAAAAAAAGCCATTGTAGTGCAAGTGATTTCGTCAGGGGTAATAGAGAACTCATTGGTGAGATAACAGAAGTTCAGCAAGTTAAACTTTTTGAAAAAACATATGCAAAGTACGTCAATGATTCTGCCCGATTTTATAATAAATACAAAAAGACAGATTCATTACCTTGGGAAAAGTTAAAGCAACCATTAAAAGATGTTTTGGTAGACATGAAATACCAGGGGAGATTAGAAATCAGCATGATCCCCATTTTCGGTAAAAATGATAAGAAAGCTGTTATAGACCTCATCAGGAAAAACATGAAACTTTCCAGCGATGAGAGCGCAAGGCAACGAATACCTTATATTGAGAGGTACATGAAATGAAAGTCTTAATAATGGCAGCACTTATTTTTATTTTTTCAGGAAATGCTCTTGCTGATAATGATATAACGTTTTTTAAAAACGAGACGTTGGAAACTTGCTACAATAAAAGAATGTCACCAGCAGTTCAGAATTGTATGATTTATCTCTCTGACAAGAAAAAACAGGATTATGAAAAAGAATTTAAGCTTTTGGTGAAGAAAGCTCAAGAATCTAAAAATGAATTTCATAACTATAATGAGTTTATGAAATCAATAAAATCCTCCAAGAAGAATTGGGATTCTTACATAAAAGAAGAGTGTCTGGCTCAGGCATATCTGGATGAAAATGACAGTTTTGCGTTTCATACAGATAGAAATGTATGTCTGATTAAAGGTTATAGTGAAAGAATTACTTTCTACAAAAATTATCAATTCTAATAAAACGCACCTGTACAAGTGCGTCAGCAGTGTGAAGGTCTGCCAGACGGCAGCCCTTTTTGCAGTGAAAAAATTTACTTCCAGTAGCGGCGTTTAGCTGCCTGCAGCTTTTCATAAGCGGCCAGCAGTGACTGATGCGCCGGAAAAGCCAGCAGATCCGTATCGACATTTTGCAGACCATAGAAAGGCGCTTCGCCGCTGATCGCCGCGGACGCGGCTTCCACCGCCTCTGCACCGTACATACGCACAAAGGCATGATGGTACTGCAGCGGATCGCGCTCCTCTTCCTGGCTTAACAGCAGCAGGGTATGCAGACAGCGGTAGTAGTTGGCGCGCTCCGGACTGAACACCGACTGGTTAAATTCGATGGTCCATTCGGTCCAGATCAGCGCCTGCTCGATATCACCGGCAGCCAGAGCCAGCATCGCCTTCAGTTCACCGATACGCAGGGTGTACCAGCCGTTATCTTTGCCGGTTGCCAGACCCAGCAGCTCGCGCACCCGGGTGAAATCATCGTGCCCGTCTTCATCCAGCTGCTCCAGCAGCGCCAGATACTGTGCTTTATCCCACTGACTGTCCGGTAGCCCCAGCAGGGTATCACGCAGATACGCGCCCATGCTGTTATTCGCCAGCAGCAGATCTTCTGCCGGATAGATATCGGACATGCCAGGTACAATAATGCGACAGGCATACACATCCAGATGCTGATAATCAGCGATATATACTTCCTGATCTTCAGCCTTAAAGATGTTCATCAGGGTGGTGAACTCTTCTTCGGTGGTGCCTTTAAAGCTCCAGTCGGCAAACGGGTAGTCGGCGTCCTGTTTAAACATATCCCAGGAGATCAGGCCGCTTGAATCAATAAAGTGGGTTTCCAGATTAGCGTGCTCGGCCACTTCTTCATCATCGAAGGTGGGAGGCGTAAACACATCCAGGTCTTTCAGACCACGCCCCTGCAGCAGTTCGGTCACGGTACGCTCCAGCGCCACGCCAAAGTCCGGGTGAGCGCCAAAGGAAGCAAAGCAGGTGCCATTCGCCGGGTTAAACAGCACTACGCAGATCACCGGATATTTACCGCCCAGTGAGGCGTCATAGCTGAAGATCGGGAAACCTTCCGCTTCCAGCGTAGCGATGGCTTCCACCACCCCCGGATAGCGATCCAGCACCGCCTGCGGGATTTCTGGCAGGCTGATGGACTCGGCAATAATGCGGTTTTTAATGTAACGCTCGAACACTTCTGACAGCCCCTGGACCCGCGCCTCGTTGGCGGTATTGCCGGCGGACATGCCGTTCGACACGTACAGGTTGCCGATGATATTCATCGGAATATACACCGTCTGCAAATCAGACTGGCGGGTAAACGGCAGGGCGCAGATCCCGCGGGTGGCATTACCGGACTGCAGATCGATCAGATCGCCGGCAGCCAGCTCATTCTCCGGGTTGTAAAACTGATGCAGACGCTCATCCAGAATACCTTGCGGCAGCTGGTCGTCGTCCGGCAGCGGGAACCACTTTTCATTGGGATAGTGAACAAACTCACCGTTAGCGATGCGGTTGCCCAGCCAGAAGTCAGCAAAGAAGTAGTTGGTTGACAGGCGCTCGAAATATTCACCCAGCGCGGAAGCCAGCGCGGCTTTTTTGCTGGCGCCTTTACCGTTGGTAAAGCACAGTGGGCAGTCACGATCGCGGATATGCACTGACCAGACGTTAGGAACAGGATTCAGCCAGGAGGCTTCTTCAATATTGAAGCCCAGATCCTGCAGTTTTTGCTGAAAGCGGGCGATGGAATCTTCCAGTGCCGCGTCTTTGCCAGGGATATACGTTTGCGTCATTTTGCCACTCGATTCAGGTTGTGCGTAAAGCGCGCAATGATACGGGTTTTCAGGCGGGGGCGCTATCTTCCTCGCTCAGGATATTTCCCTCATGCAGGAAAGTCACGGTGAAATGGATAATTTATTGCAGCCACCGGATGGCAATGATAAAACCGATAGGGCAAACAAACCGATCGATCAAAGAATGGTGAGGTGAAATGAGTCAGGTTTTCAATTTTAGCGCCGGTCCGGCCATGATGCCGGTAGAAGTGTTGCGTCGGGCAGAGCAGGAACTCTGTAACTGGCAGGGGCTGGGCACCTCGGTAATGGAAATCAGCCATCGCAGTAAAGAATTTATGCAGGTTGCGGCCGAAGCCGAACAGGATTTTCGCGATCTGCTGAAAGTGCCGGCGAATTATAAAGTGTTGTTTTGCCACGGCGGTGGTCGCGGGCAGTTTGCCGCCGTACCGCTGAATCTGCTGGGGCAGCACAGCAGCGCAGACTACGTTGATGGTGGCTACTGGGCGGCAAGTGCAATAAAAGAAGCACACAAGTACTGCCAGCCCAATGTGATCGATGCCAAAACCACGGTTGACGGCCTGCGCGGCATCGCGCCGATGGCGAGTTGGAAATTATCTGATAATGCGGCCTATTTGCACTACTGCCCGAATGAAACCATTGATGGCACCGCGCTTAACGAAGAGCCGGATTTTGGCGATCAAGTGGTGGTGGCAGACCTCTCCTCAGCCATTCTCTCGAAACCTATTGATGTCAGCCGCTATGGCGTGATCTACGCCGGTGCCCAGAAAAACATTGGCCCTGCCGGACTGACGCTGGTGATTGTGCGCGAAGACCTGCTGGGGCAGGCGAGTCAGCAGGTGCCATCGGTGCTGGATTACAACGTGCTGGCCGAAAGCGACTCGATGTTTAACACCCCGCCAACCTTCGCCTGGTATTTATCCGGCCTGGTATTCAAATGGCTGAAAGAGCAGGGTGGCGTGTCGGAACTCGACAAGCGTAATCAGGCAAAAGCCGACCTGCTGTACAGCACCATTGATAACAGTGACTTTTATCGTAACGGTGTGGCGGTTGCCAACCGCTCACGGATGAACGTGCCTTTCCAGCTCGCAGATGCCGCGCTGGATAAGCTGTTCCTGGAAGAGTCGCTGGCTGCCGGCCTGCATGCCCTGAAAGGGCACCGCGCAGTAGGGGGCATGCGTGCCTCGATTTATAATGCAATGCCGCTGGCTGGCGTGAAAGCGCTGACCGACTTTATGATCGATTTCGAGCGCCGTCACGGCTAACCGCCGCGAAACGCCGGTTTTGACAGCAAAACCCCGTCGCTCAGCGGGGTTTTATTATAATTAGATACGGAGAACAGGTTTCAAATGCAGGATTCCCTGACGTTAAACCCCATCGCTTTGGTTAACGGTACTGTTAACCTGCCAGGATCAAAAAGTGTCTCTAACCGCGCCTTACTGCTGGCCGCGCTGGCCCGGGGAACCACCCGGCTGACCAACCTGCTCGACAGCGATGACGTGCGCCATATGCTGAATGCACTGCAGCAACTGGGCGTGGTTTACACGCTGTCTGACGATCGCACGGTCTGCGAAGTGACCGGCAAGGGCAAAGCGCTGCAGGCTGAAGGCGAAATTGAGTTGTTCCTCGGCAATGCCGGTACCGCCATGCGTCCCCTGGCTGCTGCTCTCTGTCTGGGACACAACAATATTGTCCTGACCGGTGAGCCGCGGATGAGAGAGCGTCCTATCGGTCATCTGGTAAGTGCGCTGCGCCAGGGCGGTGCGGATATTATCTGCCTGGAACAGGAAGATTATCCGCCGCTGCGTCTGAAAGGCGGTTTTCGAGGTGGCGAAGTGGCGGTGGATGGCAGCGTTTCCAGCCAGTTCCTCACTGCGTTACTGATGACGGCACCGCTGGCGGCGCAGGACACGGTGATCAATATCGACGGTGAACTGGTTTCTAAACCTTATATTGATATCACGCTGAATATGATGGCCACCTTCGGCGTAAAAGTAGAAAACGATAATTACCGCCAGTTCCGTATCACCGGACGCCAGCAGTATCAGGCACCGGGTGAGTATCTGGTGGAAGGTGATGCTTCATCCGCTTCCTATTTCCTTGCGGCGGCGGCGATCCGCGGCGGTACGGTAAAAGTCACCGGTATCAGCCGTAACAGTATGCAGGGTGATATTCGTTTTGCCGACGTGCTGGAAAAAATGGGCGCACAGATCGAGTGGGGTGACGATTATATTGCCTGCACCCGGGGCGAACTGAACGCCGTCGATCTGGATATGAACCATATTCCCGATGCGGCGATGACCATCGCCACGACCGCGCTGTTCGCCAAAGGCACCACGGTGCTGCGCAATATTTATAACTGGCGGGTCAAGGAAACCGACCGTCTGGCGGCGATGGCGACCGAATTGCGTAAAGTGGGGGCTGAAGTGGAAGAAGGCAATGACTTTATTCGCATCACGCCACCTGCTCAACTGCACCCGGCGGAAATTGGTACCTATAATGATCATCGTATGGCGATGTGTTTTTCTCTGGTGGCACTCTCTGATACGCCAGTTACTATTCTTGACCCTGGCTGTACGGCGAAAACCTTTCCGGACTATTTTTCCCGGTTAGCACAGATCAGCCTGAGCCGATAACGGCGACGGTTGCAGCCTGGAACATGCAGGGTATAATGCGCGTCGATATTATCCGGGCACCGGTTGACCGGATATTCCACCGACAGGAGAACGAGATGACGGCAGCCCCAGTTATCACCATTGATGGCCCAGGTGGTGCAGGTAAAGGCACATTGTGTAAAGCGATGGCGGAAGCATTGCAGTGGCATCTGCTGGATTCAGGCGCGATTTATCGCGTGCTGGCGCTGGCTGCACTCCATCATCAGCTGGATATTACTTCTGAAGAAGCGCTGGTACCGGTCGCCGCCCATCTTGATGTGCGCTTTGTATCCCGTAACGGTGAACTGCAGGTCATTCTGGAAGGTGAGGACGTCACCAGCGAAATCCGTACTCAGGAAGTGAGTGATACCGCTTCGCGGGTGGCTGCGTTCCCGCGCGTGCGTGAAGCCCTGCTGCGTCGCCAGCGTGGTTTCCGCGAAGCGCCCGGTCTGATTGCTGATGGACGCGATATGGGCACCGTGGTATTTCCAGATGCACCGGTAAAAATCTTTCTCGATGCCAGTGCCGAAGAACGGGCAAACCGGCGGATGCTACAGTTGCAGGCAATGGGCTTTAGTGTTAACTTTGAGCGCCTTTTATCTGAGATAAAAGAGCGCGACGACCGCGATCGCACCCGTGCGGTTGCGCCGCTGGTGGCCGCAGAGGACGCACTGCTCCTCGACTCTACCAGCATGACTGTTGAGCAGGTGATTGAAATTGCGTTGAATTACGCAAAAGAAAAGCTCTCAATGGCCTGATGCCAGGCATGTGACGCCGGCAGAAACCGATTTTTTAACCCTGTGATATGGATGTTATGGGGCATGTGAAACAACCCCACCCGTCAGGATGTCAGGTGGACGTTAAATTGAAGAATCCGAAGATTATCAATATGACTGAATCTTTTGCTCAACTATTTGAAGAATCCCTTAAAACTATCGAAACCCGTCCGGGTTCCATCGTTCGTGGCGTTGTTGTTGCTATTGACAAAGACGTTGTTCTGGTTGATGCGGGCCTGAAATCTGAATCTGCAATCCCTGCAGAGCAGTTCAAAAACGCAGCCGGCGAACTGGAAATCCAGGTAGGTGACGAAGTTGACGTTGCACTGGATGCAGTAGAAGACGGCTTTGGTGAGACCCTGCTGTCTCGCGAAAAAGCGAAACGTCACGAAGCCTGGATCACTCTGGAAAAAGCTTACGAAGACGCTGAAACTGTTACCGGTGTTATTAACGGCAAAGTTAAAGGTGGCTTCACTGTTGAGCTGAACGGTATTCGTGCGTTCCTGCCAGGTTCACTGGTAGATGTGCGCCCGGTGCGCGATACCCTGCATCTGGAAGGCAAAGAGCTTGAGTTCAAAGTCATCAAGCTGGATCAGAAACGTAACAACGTGGTGGTTTCACGTCGTGCGGTTATCGAATCCGAAAACAGCGCAGAGCGCGATCAGCTGCTGGAAAACCTGCAGGAAGGCATGGAAGTTAAAGGTATCGTTAAGAACCTCACTGACTACGGTGCATTCGTTGATCTGGGCGGCGTTGACGGCCTGCTGCACATTACTGATATGGCGTGGAAACGCGTTAAGCATCCGAGTGAAATCGTCAATGTTGGCGACGAAATCAACGTGAAAGTGCTGAAATTCGACCGCGAGCGCACCCGTGTTTCTCTGGGTCTGAAGCAGCTGGGCGAAGATCCATGGGTAGCTATCGCTAAGCGTTATCCTGAAGGTACCCGCCTGACTGGTCGTGTTACCAACCTGACTGATTACGGCTGCTTCGTGGAAATCGAAGAAGGCGTTGAAGGCCTGGTACACGTTTCTGAAATGGACTGGACCAATAAAAACATCCACCCATCTAAAGTGGTTAACGTCGGTGACGTTGTGGAAGTTATGGTTCTGGACATCGACGAAGAACGTCGTCGTATCTCCCTGGGTCTGAAGCAGTGCAAATCTAACCCATGGCAGCAGTTCGCAGAAACCCACAACAAGGGCGACCGCGTTGAAGGTAAAATCAAGTCTATCACTGACTTCGGCATCTTCATCGGCCTGGACGGCGGTATCGACGGCCTGGTTCACCTGTCTGACATCTCCTGGAACGCGACCGGAGAAGAAGCAGTGCGTGAATACAAGAAAGGCGACGAAATCGCGGCTGTGGTTCTGCAGGTTGACGCAGAACGCGAGCGTATCTCTCTGGGCGTTAAGCAGCTGGCAGAAGATCCGTTCAACAACTACATCGCTCTGAATAAGAAAGGTGCAATTGTTAACGGTAAAGTGACAGCAGTTGACGCGAAAGGTGCTACAGTTGAATTAGCTGACGGCGTTGAAGGTTACCTGCGCGCTTCAGAAGCTTCCCTGGATCGCGTTGAAGACGCAACTCTGGTACTGAATGTTGGTGACGATGTTGAAGCCAAATTCACCGGCGTTGATCGTAAAAACCGCGTAGTGAGCCTGTCTGTTCGTGCAAAAGATCAGGCTGACGAGAAAGAAGCCATCAACACTGTTAACACCAAACAGGAAGAAGGCAACTTCTCTAACGCTATGGCGGAAGCTTTCAAAGCCGCTAAAGGCGAGTAATTATTCGCTTCGGGGCAGCGTAAGCTGCCCCGTTCCGTCATTCACTGTCAGAACTTTTCCTAAGAGGGATTAACCGGAGGTTTTATGACCAAGTCAGAACTGATTGAAAGACTTGCCAGCCAGCAATCCCATATCCCGGCGAAAGTCGTTGAGGATGCGGTAAAAGAGATGCTTGAACATATGGCAATGACCTTGTCACAGGGCGAGCGTATTGAAATCCGGGGCTTTGGCAGCTTCTCTTTGCATTACCGCGCACCGCGCACCGGGCGAAACCCCAAAACGGGTGAGAAAGTGGAACTGGAAGGTAAATACGTTCCCCACTTTAAGCCGGGCAAAGAGTTGCGTGACCGTGCCAATATCCATGGCGGTTGACGGAGTTGTCTGTTACTGACAGGCAATTCAGCGAATAAAATAAACGACACTTCGGTGTCGTTTTTTTTTTGCGTTTTAAGGCCAGGTCAAAGTCAATGGCCGTTATGCTTCGCGCAGTTGGTGGATAAAGTCAGGTTGATGTTCAATCAGACGCAGCAGTTTTAAGGCCGCTCCGGCAGGGTGCCTGCGACCTTGTTCCCATGCCTGCACCAGAGCCGAACTGACGCCGAGCAGGGTAGCAAAATCATCCTGTTTCAGTTTCGCCTTTGCCCGGATAGCCCTGACGTCCGGGCATTCAACACGGGTAACTCGCGCAGGCAACCGCAGCCCCTGGTGAATTTCAACTGCCTCACGTGCAGAAGCGATCAAATCGTCGAAAAGTGCTTTACGCATAGTAATAACTCTCCTGTTGGCGAAAGCCAGCTACCACTGATTTAAGCTGGCTTTTTTCGGCTGGGGTCAACTGTCTTTTTCATTCTTTCTGTAAATCAGCAACATATAAATTTTTGCTGCGGGCGTACAGAAATAACAAATAACCCTCACACCTGAACGTTTACCGCTTCCTGAGCGCGCCCAGCGGATTTTACGACAGCCGCCAGTGCCCCGGATCAGGTCGCCGGCTTGAGGGTCTTCTGTCAGGAATAATTGAAATGCAGCATATTCATCATCACTCAGCAGGTGCTTAATGTCCCGGGTAAAGACGGTTGTTTCAACAAACTCGTAGTAATCCATGCGAGTGTTTCCCTGTTGTGGCGGAATTATGCTCTTACTCTGTAAGGATTAAAAGTGCATAACTGCCGATAAATGGTGGACGTGATGTGGCTGCTGTCGATGCCGTATCAGATTGTGTAACCGGAACTGAGCGTGGTTTGTCACCAACTGACGACAGGATACTGGCAGGAGTTGTGCAGATTATCGCGTGTATTTCTTATTCAAGAAACACAATCAGTTACGCAGCATTTTGCAATAGTGCCGCAATAAGTGATTTTTCTTTGCGTGGTGTATCTGAAAGCGGTTTATTCTCTGCTGCCAGCAGGTGATAAGTCGGGCAGAATGCCGGTCAGAGCAGGGAGAAACGATGGCAATAACTCTTACCCGGCTGGCAGGGTGTGTGGTTGCCGGTACCTTACCATTGTTGGTTCTGCCCCGGCTGCCTGGAGCCGGGTTCGATCTGCTGACAATACCAGCGTTACTGGTGCTGACAGCTGTTCGCAGGCCAGTCTGCCAACTGCTGGTGCTGACTCTGCTGTTTTCCGTCTGGTCGGTTAATGCCGGGCGCAGCATGCTGGACCAGGCAACGATGCTGACCCGGGAACCGGTAACGGTGGAAGTGGTAGTGGACAGGTTGCACCCGGATGGCAACAGCGCTCGGGTACGTCTGTTGCGCCATCATGGGCGCTGGATCTACCCGCCACTGTATGCGCGCATTATCCTGCCGCCAGCGGTGCAGCAATGGTGTGCGGGACAGCACTGGCTGATGACCCTCAGACTGCGCCCGGTGCATGCGCAGCTTAATCAGGGTGGCTTCGATCTCCAGCGTTTCGCTGTGGCAAATGCACAACCACTCACCGGCAAAGCCCTGAGCGCCTCGCTAAGTTCTGCACGCTGCAGCTGGCGGGCAACCCTGATGGCTGCCGCACAGGCGGATTATCGGTCACTTCCCTGGGCGGCGCTGATTACCGCGCTGGCATTTGGTGAACGGGGTGAAGTCAGCCCTCAGATCTCGCAGTTGCTGCGTGAGACGGGCACCGCCCATCTGATGGCGATATCCGGGATGCATATCGGCCTGGCGGCTCTGTTCGGCTGGCTTATGGCGCGTTTACTGCAGCTTCCGCTTCCGGCTGCAGGTATTGGCTATCGCTTCCCACTGTACTGCAGCCTGCTGGTAGCACTGATTTACTGCTGGCTGTCCGGTGGCGATCCGCCTGCATTACGTGCCCTGCTGGCATTGTTCATCTGGAGCGCTTTGCGCCTTTCAGGGGTAAAATGCAGCAACTGGCAGGTCTGGTTATTTTGTATAGCGCTAATCCTGCTGTTCGATCCGCTAAGCATACTGTCAGCCAGCCTGTGGCTGTCTGCGGTGGCGGTAGCGGCTCTGCTGTTGTGGTATCACAGCTTTCCCTTACCGGCGCGTTTCCTGCGCGATTGGTACTGGCTGCCATTGCGTCTGCTACATTTGCAGCTGGGAATGATGTTGCTGCTGATGCCGTTACAGGTCTGGTTGTTTCATGGCTTCAGCCTGAGTGCGTTGCTGGCCAATATTTGGGCAGTGCCGATCATTTCACTGCTTACCGTGCCGCTGATTTTGCTGGCACTGCTATTTCGCAATATTCCCGGGGTTGGCACGCTGTTGTGGTCGCTGGCTGACAGCACCCTGACGCTGCTATTTAACCCGTTGCAGCAGTTGCCATCGGGCTGGCTGACGCTGAGCGCTGAACAGTCCCTGCGCCCGTTACTCTGTGGGCTGCTTCTGCTCAGCCTGCGTTTTGCCTGGTGGCGCAGCTCACCGTTTACATTACTGAGTCTGTCGCTGCTGTTGTGGTTTGGCGGCAACGGTGGAGGTAAAGCTGGCTGGCGGCTGGATATGCTGGATATTGGACACGGGCTGGCGGTGGTCATTTCACGTAATGGTGAAGCGGTACTGTATGACACCGGTAATCGCTGGCCAGGGGGTGACAGCGCGCGAAGCCATATTTTGCCCTGGCTGGCCTGGCAGGGGCTGAGGGTTAAAGAAATAATTATCAGCCATAATCACCTTGACCATACCGGCGGGATTAACAGCCTCCGTCAGGTTTTTCCTCAGGTGAAAATTCGCAGCGCGGTAAAAAATCTTGCCGATATTCCCTGCCGGCAGGGCGATCGCTGGCAGTGGCAGGGACTGCATTTTATGGCACTGTGGCCGCCGCCGGGGATGCAGGGAGAGGGGAATAATCAATCCTGCGTGGTCGCAGTGAGCGATGCCCGCTGGCGTGTCCTGCTAACCGGGGATATTGAGCGTGAGGCTGAACGGCAACTGGTGGCGCAGCAGCGTACGTTGCTGGCAGCGGATCTATTGCAGGTGCCGCATCATGGCAGTCGTACTTCTTCCACCGCCATGCTGTTGCGTGCGGTTGGCGCAGACCATGCTCTGGCCTCTGCCGCCCGCTACAGTCGCTGGCGATTACCGTCATCTTCAGTGATCCAGCGCTACGCTGAAAATAATATTGAATGGCACGATACGGCACTTTCAGGTCAGTTAACCGCTATTTTCTCTGATGATAGCTGGAAAATAATGGGGTTAAGACAACAAATTCAGCCCCGTTGGTATCATCAGTGGTTTGGCGTAGCCAGGGATTCCAGGTAGAATAAGCGGCTATTTCAATTGAAGCTGGTTAAATAATGCATCCGGATAAAGATCTTTCTACCTGGCAGACATTCCGACGTTTGTGGCCGATGATTGTGCCATACCGGACGGGACTGATTGTGGCTGCGGTCGCGCTGGTATTAAACGCGGCAGGCGATACTCTGATGCTGTCACTGCTGAAACCTTTACTTGATGATGGCTTTGGGAAAGCAAATTCTTCTGTGCTGGTATGGATGCCACTGGCCGTTATTGGATTAATGCTGATACGTGGTATCACCAGTTATATCTCAAGTTACTGTATCTCCTGGGTTTCGGGCAATGTGGTGATGAGTATGCGCCGTAACCTGTTCCGCCATATGATGGGAATGCCAGTCACCTTTTTTGATCAGCAATCTACCGGCACCCTGTTGTCGCGTATTACCTATGATTCTGAACAGGTGGCGTCTTCGTCGTCCAGTGCGCTGGTTACCGTGGTACGTGAAGGGGCATCAATTATTGGCCTGTTTGTGATGATGTTTTATTACAGCTGGCAGCTTTCCGTTATCCTGATTGTACTGGCCCCGGTAGTTTCCTTTGCCATTCGCAGCGTGTCCAAACGTTTTCGTCGCATCAGCAAAAGTATGCAGAACACCATGGGGCAGGTGACCACCAGTGCCGAGCAGATGCTGAAAGGGCACAAAGAAGTGTTGATTTTTGGTGGTCAGCAAATCGAAAGTGAGCGCTTTAACAAGGTCAGTAATCGCATGCGTCAGCAGGGGATGAAACTGGTTTCTGCCTCCTCTATCTCTGATCCGATTATTCAGCTGATTGCCTCACTGGCACTGGCTTTTGTGCTGTATGCCGCCAGTTTCCCCAGCGTGATGGATACGCTGAGTGCCGGTACTATCACCGTGGTCTTTTCATCCATGGTGGCGCTGATGCGTCCGCTCAAGTCGCTGACTAACGTTAATGCCCAGTTCCAGCGCGGTATGGCGGCCTGCCAGACCCTGTTCTCTATTCTGGATAGCGAGCAGGAAAGTGACGTTGGCACCCGCAGCCTGACGCGAGCTAAAGGGGATATTGCGTTTCGCAATGTCACCTTCACCTATCCCGGACGGGATATTCCGGCGTTGAAAAATATCAGCCTGGATATTCCGGCGGGGAAAACGGTAGCGCTGGTGGGACGTTCCGGTTCAGGCAAATCTACGCTGGCCAGCCTGTTGACGCGTTTCTATGACGTGGACAGCGGGGAGGTGCTGATGGATGGTCACGATCTGCGTGAATACACCCTGGCATCACTGCGCGATCAGGTGGCGCTGGTATCACAGAACGTCCACCTGTTTAACGACACCGTTGCCAACAATATCGCTTATGCCCGTGAGGATCGCTACAGTCGTAAGGATATTGAAAAAGCAGCGACCATGGCCCATGCAATGGACTTTATCAGTAAAATGGATCACGGCCTGGATACTGTGATTGGTGAGAACGGGGTACTGCTCTCCGGCGGCCAGCGCCAGCGTATTGCTATTGCCCGCGCGCTGCTGCGTGACTGTCCAATCCTGATCCTCGACGAAGCCACTTCGGCACTGGATACCGAGTCTGAGCGTGCTATCCAGTCTGCGCTGGATGAGCTGCAAAAGGATCGTACTTCGCTGGTCATTGCTCACCGTCTGTCTACCATCGAAAAAGCAGATGAGATTGTGGTGGTGGAAGACGGGCAAATTGTTGAACGTGGCAGTCACGAACAGTTGCTGGCTGAACGTGGTGCCTATGCACAGCTGCATAAAATGCAGTTCGGCCAATGATCGACCGACTCTGGCGTGGACATTCAGCGCTGTGGCTGCTGTTACTGCCATTAAGCCTGCTGTACGGGCTGGTCAGCAACCTGCTGAGGCTCAGCTACCGCTGGGGCTGGCGTAAAAGCTGGCGCGCTCCGCTGCCGGTGGTGGTGATTGGTAATCTGACCGCCGGTGGCAACGGTAAAACGCCGGTTGTCATCTGGCTGGTGCAGCAATTGCAACAGCGCGGAGTGCGGGTTGGCGTGGCGTCACGTGGTTATGGTGGGAAAGCAGAGCGCTATCCGCTGGTGCTGGACGCCGCCACTTCCACCCGACAAGCCGGTGATGAGCCGGTTCTGATTTATCAGCGCACTGCGGCCGCCGTTGCGGTATCACCCAACCGGCGTCAGGCGGTTGAAGCGCTGCTGGCAAAGCAAGCGCTGGATATCATTATCACTGATGACGGTCTGCAGCATTATGCCCTGCAGCGCGATATTGAAGTAGTGGTGATTGATGGTGAACGGCGTTTCGGTAACGGCTGGTGGTTGCCTGCCGGGCCGATGCGTGAACGTGCAGGACGCCTGAAAAGTGTTACTGCGGTGGTGTGCAATGGTGGCGTACCACAGGCGGGGGAACTGGCGATGACGCTGGTGCCGGGAATGGCGGTCAATCTGCAATCCGGTGAACGGCGTGCAGTTAGTCAGCTGGAACAGGTGGTGGCGATGGCCGGTATTGGTCATCCGCCGCGCTTTTTTAATACCCTGATCCGGCAGGGTGTTACGCTGCAGCAGCAGATCTCTTTTGCCGATCATCAGAATTATACCGCTGACCAGCTAAATGCATTGACCGTAGCAGGGCAAACCCTGGTGATGACGGAAAAAGATGCGGTAAAAGCGCGCGGATTCGCCCGGGAAAACTGGTGGTATTTGCCGGTGGATGCCGCTATCCCGGCGACACAGGCAGAGCCTTTGCTGATATCCGTTATGTCGCAGATAACATCGCGTCCGTCGCGTTAGAAAAGCGCATCGCTTTTGGTCTCAGTCGGTGTTGCCGTTGACTGCGTTGACTGCGTTGACTGCGTTGACTGCGTGTTATCAGCTGCCGGGGTGGCAGGTGCCGTTACTGCGGGAGCTGCTGGCGGCACGACTTCAGGCTTCGCCGTAGGGATCACCGGCTGCGTGACCTCAGGCTTCTTAGCCGGTGGTGGCACCGGTTGTGTACCGGTCAGAGAAAACGCCGGTTGTCTTCTGGTGACGGCGTAGGCCACCTGCGTGATCACATCGGCACTGAGGGCAACATCCAGTGACGGGATGGTGACACGGCCAATCAGTGTACGGGCATAGCCACCAACCTGATGTTTCCCGCCGGGCAGATGCAGATCGATGCTTTCTCCCAGCGGCAGTTGGCCGGCATCAATACCATCGATGGTCAAATACAGTGGCGTACCGTCGTCCGTCATTTTTTTCAGATGTGTCACGCTAAGCTGAGCAGAGCCAACGGGAAACTCAGCGGCTGGTGTGCTGGTGTGATGTTTCGCACATCCCGTCAGCAGCAGGCAGAGCGTGGCAACGGGAAGGGTGAAGTGGCGGATCATTAGCAAAAATTCCTGTCCGGGATTATCGTGAGCATGCCAATATAGCCTGTCCGTGGGTTAAGATGAATGCGCTTCTACTGAACTCGGACAATACTGAACCCGGTTCAGTTCAGTCTCGGTACTGACTCTGTTATTCTCAGCATCTGCAAAACTGAAATCCTGTGGAGAAATCATGGATCACCGTTTACTTGAAATCGTTGCCTGCCCGGTGTGTTACGGCAAGCTCACTTTTAACCAGGAAAGTCAGGAACTGATTTGTAAAGCTGACGGCCTGGCTTTCCCGGTGCAGGACGGTATTCCGGTGCTGCTGGAAGTGGAAGCGCGCTCGCTGACCCTGGAAGAGAGTCATTCATGAGTTTTGTCGTTATTATTCCCGCCCGCTATGCCTCAACCCGCTTGCCGGGTAAACCGCTGGTGGATATTCACGGTAAACCGATGGTGGTGCATGTGATGGAGCGTGCGCTGGAGTCGGGTGCTAAGCGGGTGATTGTCGCTACCGATCATCAGGATGTGGCGCGGGCGGTAGAGCAGGCTGGTGGCGAGGTGTGCATGACCCGGCCCGATCATCAGTCGGGGACAGAACGGCTGGCTGAAGTGATCGAACATTATGGTTTTGCCGATGACACCGTGATCGTCAATATCCAGGGGGATGAGCCGATGATCCCGCCAGTGATTGTGCGCCAGGTGGCCGATAATCTGGCGGTCAGCCCTGCCGGTATTGCGACCCTGGCGGTGCCGATTGACAGTGCCGAAGAGGCGTTTAATCCTAATGCGGTAAAAGTGGTGCGTGATGCCAGTGGCTATGCGCTCTATTTTTCCCGAGCCACTATTCCCTGGGATCGTGAGCGCTTTGCGCAGTCCCGGGATACCATTGGCGACCATTTCCTGCGCCATATTGGTATTTATGCTTATCGTGCCGGCTTTATCCGCCGTTATGTCAGCTGGCAGCCCAGCCCGTTGGAGCAGATTGAACTGCTGGAGCAGCTGCGGGTGCTGTGGTACGGCGAACGTATTCATGTTGATGTGGCGAAGGCAGTGCCCAGCGTCGGAGTGGATACAATGGAGGATTTATTGCGGGTGCGCGAAGCAATGCAGTGATGGTAGTCAAGACCAGGAACTGAGGCTGGTCCACTGCGTGGGGCTGGTTTTGGGGTTTATGTTTTTTTTAAAGTCCAGGTCAAGGTCAACGATGTTTCACCATCCCACGTTGTGGGCTGGCGACAAGGGGATATCAGTCGCGATATCCCCTTGACCCCGCGCTCGCGGCGTCACATCGCCCGCTAAAGCGGGTTCCCTCGGCCACGCCAATTTCTGGCGGACCGGCGTGATTCGCCGTCCAGGCGAAGCACGCCATCTCGCCGCCGTCCGTGGCGGCTCGTCCTTGAAAATGTCGTCGCCTCGGCGACGTTCCTGATGCCGCCCAAGGGTCAAAGTCAAAGGCCAGATCAACGTCAACGGCCTGTGGGAGCGGATTAGTCCGCGTTGTTAGTGGATTTTACTGACTGCCACAGGCGTCCTGCGGTTTCATAAACAGCCCGTTCACTGTGCCCCAGCCAGTAGGCCGAAGGAATAATTTTTTCCCACAGGTTCAGTGGCGAGGTGATCGCCAGCTGGTTGGCCGGTGCCGGATAAGGATGTAAGCCCTGCTGTTGGAAGAAAATCATCGCCCGTGGCAGGTGGCTGGCTGAGGTCACCAGCACCACCGGATGTTCTCCCACAATACGTGCTACCTCATGCGCTTCCTGTTCGGTATCACGCGGGGAATTCAGCGTGATAATTGCCTGAGCCGGTACGCCCAGCGATTCCGCTACCCGGGCGGTGACCTGCGCCGAGCTGAGCGGGTTTCCGGGGGCTGCCGCGCCGGTGAAAATAAGTTTAGCCGTTGGGTTTGCTTGCCAGATACGAATGCCTTCGGTCAGACGCGGCAGGCTGTTATTCAGCATATTGGCGCTGGGAGCCCACGCCGGATTCCAGGTGTAGCCGCCGCCTAACACCACGATATAGTCAACGGTATGGGTGTTATCCCACGCCGGCCAGCGGCTTTCTACCGGCGCCAGAAGGCGATCGGCCACCGGCTGCAAACTCAGCAGCAACAGCAGCAGACAGGCGACAGAAATTACCGTTTTGCCGCTTCGCTGCCAGTGGGTGAACCACAGCAGTGCAATGCCGGCAGCCATCAGCAGCAGCAGGGCGGGGAGCGGAAGTATCAGGCCACCGAGTATTTTTTTCAGAGCAAAAAGCATGGGAAAAGGCTCCGCTTGAGTGAAAAAACACCACCCGACAGGGAAGTCGTCATGGAAAGCTTCATTATCTGCCAGTGTATGACAAAATAACGCGAATCTTACAGATCAACGTTGGATGGGAAGCTTTCTGTCGCTTATCTGCAGCATTTACCTGCCAGCGTTAATCACTTATGACGGGAACAACACGCCAATGTTATCCCCCTGGAGTCGGAAATATGCAGGATCGCAACTTTGACGATATCGCCGAGAAATTCTCGCGCAACATTTATGGCACCTCCAAAGGGCGTATTCGTCAGGCGATCCTGTGGGAAGATCTCGATGCGCTACTGGCCACCTTTCCGGCCGGACCGCTGAACGTACTGGATGCCGGCGGCGGCGAAGGACAAACCGGCTGCCGCATGGCTGCGCGCGGACATCAGGTGTTGTTATGTGACCTCTCCGGCGAAATGCTGCAACGTGCGCGTCAGCATGCGCAGCAGCAGAATGTGATGTCAAACATGCGATTTGCACAAATTAGTGCCCAACAGGTGGGGGGTTATTTGGATAAACCTGCTGATCTGGTATTGTTTCACGCAGTTCTGGAATGGGTAGCCGATCCCGAGGCAGTACTTCAGGCGCTGTATGCTACGCTGAAACCAGGCGGAGTGTTGTCGCTGATGTTCTACAATATCAATGGTCTGATTATGCAAACCATGGTGCTGGGGAATTTTGGCTATCTGCAGGCCGGGTTAGGTAAACGCAAAAAGAAAACGCTTTCCCCCGATTATCCGCGCGATCCCCAGCAGGTTTATGGCTGGCTGGAGAGCTGCGGGTTTGTGATTGAAAATAAAACCGGTATTCGGGTGTTTCACGACTATCTGCGCGATAAAACTCGCCAGAGTGAACGATTTGATGAAATTCTGGCCCTGGAGCAGCAATACTGCCGTCAGGAGCCATTTTTAAGTTTGGGGCGTTACATCCACGTGACGGCGCGGAAACCCATTCAGAAGGACGAGCTATGAGTGATTTTTCCCAGACTGTACCGGAACTGGTCGCCTGGGCACGAAAAAACGATTTTTCTGTTTCGTTGCCGACTGAACGTCTGGCTTTCCTGCTGGCGGTCGCTACCCTGAACGGGGAACGCATGGATGGTGAAATGAGCGAAGGCGAACTAATCGACTGTTTTCGCCATGTCAGTGAAGGATTTGAACAAACCAGTGAAACCGTGCTGGTTCGCGCTAATAACGCGATTAATGATATGGTGCGTCAGCGTCTTCTGAACCGTTTCACCAGTGAACTGGCAGAAGGAAATGCCATTTATCGCCTGACGCCGCTGGCCATTGGCATTACCGACTATTATGTGCGCCAGCGCGAGTTTTCTACCCTGCGTCTCTCCATGCAGTTGTCGATTGTGGCCGGTGAGCTTAAACGCGCCGCCGATGCTGCCGATGAAGGGGGCGATGAATTTCACTGGCATCGCTATGTCTTCGCGCCGCTGAAATATTCGGTGGCTGAGATTTTTGACAGTATTGATATCACCCAGCGCGTGATGGATGAGCAGCAGCAAACGGTAAAGGACGATATTGCCGGGCTGCTGAGCAAAGACTGGCGCGCCGCTATTTCCAGCTGTGAACTGCTGCTGAATGAAACCTCGGGCACCCTGCGTGAGCTGCAGGATACGCTGGAAGCCGCCGGTGACAAGCTTCAGGCCAACCTGCTGCGCATTCAGGATGCCACCCTTCATCGTGAAGAGCTGGCGACGGTCGATAAGCTGGTGTTTGATTTGCAGAATAAACTCGACCGCATTATCAGCTGGGGCCAGCAGGCGATTGATCTGTGGATCGGCTACGATCGCCATGTGCATAAATTTATCCGTACCGCGATCGATATGGATAAAAACCGGGTATTTGCCCAGCGGCTGCGTCAGTCGGTACAAAACTATTTCGAGCTGCCTTGGGCGCTCACTTATGCCAACGCCGACCGCCTGTTCGATATGCGCGATGAAGAACTGGCGCTGCGCAACGAGGAAGCTACCGGGGAGCTGCCCCCGGAGCTGGAATATGAAGAGTTCAGCGAAATCCGTGAGCAACTGGCAGCCCTGATTGAAGAAGCGCTGGCAGAATATAAGCACCAGCAGAAGCCGCTGGATTTGGGTGCAGTGATGCGTGACTATCTGCAGCAATATCCACGGGTTCGCCATTTCGATGTGGCGCGCATTCTGGTCGATCAGGCGGTACGCCTGGGCGTTGCTGAAGCAGATTTCTCTGGCCTGCCCGCTGAGTGGCAGGTCATTAATGATTACGGAGCCAAGGTGCAGGCACATGTCATCGACAAATATTGAAAAAGTGATGCCGGTTAAGCTGGCAGAGGCACTGGCTAACTCCATTTTCCCGGCGCTGGACAGCCAGTTACGTGCCGGTCGTCATATTGGTATCGACGAGCTGGATAACCACGCCTTTCTGATGGACTACCAGCACGACCTGGAAGCTTTTTACGCCCGTTACAACGTGGAGCTGATCCGCGCACCGGAAGGTTTTTTCTATCTGCGTCCGCGTTCCACCACGCTGATCCCGCGTTCGGTGCTGTCGGAGCTGGATATGATGGTGGGTAAAATTCTCTGCTATCTCTACCTCAGCCCGGAACGTCTGGCCAATGAAGGGATCTTCAGCCAGCAGGAACTGCATGACGAAATGATGTCGCTGGCGGATGAAAGTAAGCTGCTCAGGCTGGTTAACCAGCGCTCAACCGGTTCGGATCTCGATCGTCAGAAGCTGCAGGAAAAAATGCGCGCCTCGCTCAACCGCCTGCGCCGTCTTGGCATGGTTTGGTTTATCGGCAATGACAGCAGCAAATTCCGCATTACCGAGTCGGTGTTCCGCTTCGGTGCTGACGTGCGCAGCGGTGACGATGCGCGTGAAGCCCAGCTGCGCATGATCCGTGATGGTGAGGCGATGCAGCTGGACAGCGGTGCGCCAGCGAGAGAGGAGGTTGAAGAGAGTGACGAAAGCGATAACCACGCTGAGCATCATGCGTCAGACGGTAAAGAGGAAGACTAAATGATTGAACGTGGTAAGTTTCGTTCGCTGACCCTGGTTAACTGGAACGGTTTTTTTGCCCGCACCTTTGATCTTGATGAACTGGTAACCACCCTGTCAGGGGGCAATGGTGCCGGTAAATCTACCACCATGGCGGCCTTTATTACCGCCCTGATCCCGGATTTAACCCTGCTGCACTTCCGTAATACCACCGAGGCTGGCGCAACCTCCGGTTCCCGTGACAAGGGGCTGCACGGTAAGCTGCGCCCGGGGGTCTGTTACGCGGTACTGGACGTGATGAACTCACGCCATCAGCGGGTGCTGGTTGGGGTGCGTTTACAGCAGGTGGCAGGACGCGATCGTAAGGTTGATATTAAAACCTTTAGCATTGATGGCTTACCGACCACCATCAATCCAACGGAAATCCTCACCGAAACCGTCAGCGCCCGTCAGGCGCGCGTGGTGCCGCTTAACGAACTGAAAGACAAATTTGACGCGATGGAGAGCGTGCAGTTTAAGCAATATAACTCCATCAACGATTACCATTCAATGATGTTCGACCTGGGCATCGTGGCGCGTCGCCTGCGTTCAGCGTCCGATCGCAGTAAATTCTACCGTCTGATTGAAGCCTCGCTGTACGGCGGTATCTCCAGCGCCATCACCCGCTCGCTGCGGGATTACTTGCTGCCGGAAAACAGCGGCGTGCGTAAAGCGTTCCAGGATATGGAAGCGGCGCTGCGCGAAAACCGCATGACGCTGGAAGCGATCCGCGTGACCCAGTCGGATCGCGATCTGTTTAAGCATCTGATTTCCGAAGCGACCAGCTATGTGGCCGCCGACTATATGCGCCACGCCAACGAGCGTCGTATCCACCTTGACGGCGCAATGCAGCTGCGTAACGAGCTGTTAACCAGTCGCCGTCAGCTGTCAACCGAGCAGTATCGTCATGTGGAAATGGCTCGCGAGCTGGCTGAGCACAGCGGCGCTGAAGGCGATCTGGAAGCGGATTATCAGGCGGCCAGCGATCACCTTAATTTGGTGCAGACCGCGCTGCGTCAGCAGGAGAAAATCGATCGTTATGAGTCTGAGCTGGAAGAACTGACCTTCCGCCTGGAAGAACAGAACGAAGTGGTGGCGGAAGCGCGCGAGCAGCACGCAGAAAATGAAGCGCGCAGTGAAGCCGCCGAGCTGGAAGTGGACGAACTGAAAAGTCAGCTGGCGGATTTTCAGCAGGCGCTGGACGTGCAGCAAACCCGAGCCATTCAGTATCAGCAGGCGCTGCAGGCGCTGCAGCGTGCGCGTGAAATCTGCCAGCTGAGCGAACTGAACAGTGGCAACGCGCAAGAGTGGCTGGAAAGCTTCCAGGCGAAAGAGCAGGAAGCCACCGAACGCCTGCTGATGCTTGAACAGAAAATGAGTGTAGCCGATGCGGCACACAGTCAGTTTGAGCAGGCTTTTGAACTGGTCAGCCGGATTGCCGGCCCGGTCAGCCGCAGTGAAGCCTGGCAGGTGGGGCGCGATTTACTGCGTGATGCCGCTAATCAGCGTTATCACGCCGAACAGCTGCAGCCGCTGCGCTTACGGGTCACCGAGCTGGAACAGCGCCTGCGTGAACAGCAGGACGCGGAACGACTGCTGAACGAGTTCTGCAAGCGTCACGGTCAGGCGGTGGACGCGTCTGAACTGGACGCGTTGCAACAGGAACTGGAAGCGCAGATCGAACAGTTGGGCAGCAGCGTGGCCGAAGCCGGTGAACGCCGTCTGGAAATGCGTCAGCAGCTGGAGCCGCTGCAGGAGCGCATTGCCCGCTTAAGCCGTCAGGCACCGCAATGGCTGACGGCACAGGATCTGTTAGCGCAGCTCAGTGAACAGTCGGAGCAGCCGCTGGAAAGCAGCCAGCAGGTAACTGAGTTTATGCAAAAACTGCTGGAGCGTGAACGTGAGACCACAGTAGAGCGCGATGAAATATCTGCGCGCAAGCGCGCCACGGAACAGCAGATTGAACGTCTCAGCCAGCCGGGCGGTGCCGAAGATGCGCGCCTGAATACCCTGGCGGAGCGCTTTGGCGGCGTGCTGCTGTCGGAAATTTATGATGATGTGATAATCGACGATGCGCCGTACTTCTCGGCGCTGTACGGTCCGGCACGTCACGCGATTGTGGTTCCCGATTTGTCGCTGGTGCGTGAGCAGCTGGCCGGACTGGAAGAGTGTCCGGAAGATCTCTACCTGATTGAGGGCGATCCGCAGTCCTTCGACGACAGCGTGTTTAACGTCGAAGAGATGCAGAAAGCTGTGCTGGTTAAAGCGGGCGATCGTCAGTGGCGTTATTCCCGCTTCCCGAAAGTGCCGCTGTTTGGCCGTGCCGCTCGGGAAAATCAGCTGGAACGGCTGCATGCCGAACGTGAAAATCTGGCAACGCGTTACGCCACGCTCTCCTTTGATGTACAAAAAATTCAGCGTCTGCATCAGTCGTTCAGCCGCTTTATCGGCGGCCATATTGGCGTGGCGTTTGAACCGGATCCAGAAGCGGAAATTCAGCGACTTAACAGCCGCCGCAATGAGCTGGAGCGGGCGTTAGCCAGTCATGAGAGTGAAAACCAGCAGCAGCGCCAGCAGTATGATCAGGCCAGAGAAGGCGTTGCCCAGCTTAACCGCTTACTGCCACGCGTCAGTCTGTTACTGGATGTGACGCTGCAGGATCGTTATGAAGAGATCCTTGAACGGTTGGATGAAGCTCAGGAAGCGGCCCGCTTTGTGCAGCAGCACGGCGCCCAGTTAATCCAGCTGGAGCCGCTGCTGTCGGTGCTGCAGAGCGATCCGCAGCAGCACGATCAGCTGAAAGCGGATTATCAGCAGGCACAGCAGCAGCAGCGCGATGCCCGTCAGCAGGCGTTTGCTCTGACTGAAGTGGTACAGCGTCGCGCGCACTTCAGCTATACCGACTCCGCCGGTATGCTGGACGGCAACAGCGATCTCAACCAGAAGCTGCGTCAGCAGCTGGAGCAGGCGGAAGTGGAGCGCGCTCGCGCCCGTGAACGCTTACGCCAGCACCAGAGCCAGCTGACCCAATATTCTCAACTGCTGGCTTCGCTGAAAAGTTCTTACGATGCCCGCTGCGATATGTTGAAAGAGCTGCAGCAGGAAATGCAGGATATTGGCGTGAAGGCGGACAGCAGTGCAGAAGAACGCGCGCGTCTGCGCCGTGACGAGCTCTACAGCACCCTGAGCAATAACCGTGCGCGCCGTAATCAGCTGGAAAAACAGCTGACCTTCTGTGAAGCGGAAATGGATGCGCTGGAGAAAAAACTGCGCCGCCTGGAGCGCGACTATCATCAGGGGCGTGAGCAGGTGGTGGGTGCTAAAGCCGGCTGGGTGGCAGTGCTACGGCTGGTGAAAGACAATGGCGTGGAACGCCGTCTGCATCGCCGTGAACTGGCTTACCTCAGTGGTGATGAACTGCGCTCGATGTCGGATAAAGCACTGGGTGCGCTGCGTCTGGCGGTGGCCGATAATGAACATCTGCGTGATGTGCTGCGCCTGTCGGAAGATCCGAAACGGCCGGAGCGTAAAATTCAGTTCTTTATTGCGGTTTATCAACACCTGCGGGAACGTATTCGTCAGGACATTATTCGTACCGACGATCCGGTGGAAGCCATCGAACAGATGGAAATTGAGCTTAACCGCCTGACCGAGGAACTAACCGCGCGTGAACAGATGCTGGCCATCAGCTCGCGCAGCGTATCGAACATTATCCGCAAAACCATTCAGCGCGAGCAAAACCGTATTCGTCAGCTGAACCAGGGACTACAGGCGGTCAGCTTTGGTCAGGTGAAAAGCGTTCGTCTGAATGTCAACGTGCGTGAAGCCCATGCCACGCTGTTGGATGTGCTCTCTGAACAGCATGAACAGCATCAGGATCTGTTTAACAGCAACCGTCTGACCTTCTCTGAAGCACTGGCGAAACTTTACCAGCGCCTGAATCCGCATATTGATATGGGGCAGCGCACGCCGCAGACCGTCGGCGAAGAGCTGCTGGATTACCGTAACTATCTGGAAATGGAAGTTGAGGTTAACCGTGGCTCCGATGGCTGGCTGCGCGCCGAGAGTGGGGCGCTGTCTACCGGGGAAGCTATTGGTACTGGCATGTCGATTCTGGTAATGGTCGTGCAGAGCTGGGAGGAAGAATCGCGCCGCCTGCGCGGCAAAGATATTTCGCCATGCCGTTTGCTGTTTCTTGATGAAGCGGCGCGTCTGGATGCGAAATCCATTGCCACGCTGTTTGAGCTGTGTGACCGACTGGAAATGCAGTTGATTATTGCGGCTCCGGAAAATATCAGCCCGGAAAAAGGTACCACCTATAAGCTGGTACGTAAGGTGTTTAACAATACCGAACATGTTCATGTGGTGGGATTACGCGGATTTACCCCGGAAGCCCTGGCGGCCACGGAGCCTGAATCTTCCGATGCACCGCTAGCATGACGACAGGAATTTACTGAGACAAAAGTGGTAAATTTGAAATTGTCGGATTAATCTTGCTAATAGCATTTGTATCCTATGACGCAAATGCTATGTTTGTATTCTATCCTTTTAGCGCCGGCACTTGCCGCGATAGTAAATTCTACTGACTCAACAAGGGGCAAGGGATGTTGCTGCAGAGAACATTTCCTCTACAGGCTGTAATGATTAGTTGTTTTCTGATGGGTGGGCTGTCGTTTATGGCGCCCGTTGTGGCAGGTATTCCTCCGGTCAATACCTCCAGTGACAATTCTGCGCCGACACACAGCCTGTCTTCTGTGCGTGCAAGCCTGGCTGAGGTGGCCACACCGGCCTACCGAAATACTCTGGCATCACTGTATGCGTCGCATGGGAATCAGCTGATGTGGCAGGATAAACGTGCAACTCAACAGTTTGAGCAACAGTTGGCGGAAGTGGCGCTTTCCGGCGTTCAGCCGCAGTTTGCTCAGTGGCTACGCCAGCTGGCAAATCCGCAGATCGGCGGACTGAAACGCGATCTGGTGCTGTCGGATGCGATGCTGGGTTATCTGCAGTTTACTTCCGGCATAACCAGTAACGGCGATCAGTGGCTGTATAACGGGGCGTCCTGGCGTCTGGCGCTGCCACCTGCCGGATTGATTAATCGCTGGCAGAGTGCGATCGCCGATGATTCCCTGGGAGGATTTATTTCATCGCTGGCACCACAACATCCTCAGTATCAGATGATGCACCAGGCGCTGAAAAAACTGCTGGAAGACAAGCGTCCCTGGCCGCAGCTGACAGGCAGCCAGACTCTTAGGCCGGGAGAGCTTAGTAATAATATTCCTGCGTTGCGTGAAGTGCTGCAGCGCACCGGAATGATGTCGGCAGAAACTGCGCCAGCCGCACCGGCGTCAGAAGTAGTGGGCGCGGCGGATGCACCGCTGGTGCATGATGATGATAATGTGCAACTGGATGCCGTAAGCCCGTCAGCCCCCCAGAATGGCGATATGCTGCGAACGGCGTCACCGGATATTGCTGACAGAATGGCGACTACGTCAGCCACTGCCAGCGGGGCTTATACGCCGGAGCTGGTGGAAGCGGTAAAACGTTTTCAGCGCTGGCAGGGACTGACGCCGGACGGCGCCATCGGCCTGCGTACCCGTGAATGGCTGAATGCGTCTCCGGAGCGTCGTGCTGCGCTGATGGCGCTGAATATTCAGCGTTTACGCCTGCTGCCGGATGACAGGCATAACGGCATTATGGTGAATATCGCGGACTATTCACTGGTCTATTACAACAACGGCAATACCATCCTCTCCTCGCGGGTAATTGTTGGTCGTCCCGACCGTAAGACCCCGCTGATGCACAGTGCGCTGAATACGGTGGTGCTTAACCCGCCGTGGAATGTTCCCACCACCCTGGTACGCAAGGATATTGTGCCAAAAGTGAAGCGCGATCCGGGGTATCTGTATAAGCATAATTACACCCTGCTCACCGGCTGGGGTGAGGATGCCCAGGTGCTGGATCCGTCAATGATTGACTGGAATATGGTGTCTGCTGCATCTTTCCCCTACCGTATTCGTCAGGCACCGGGCCCGGGTAACTCACTGGGACGCTACAAGTTTAATATGCCAAATTCTGAGGCTATCTATCTGCATGACACGCCTAATCACGGTCTGTTTCAGAAAGATATACGTGCGCTCAGCTCCGGTTGTGTGCGCGTAAACCGGGCATCCGACCTTGCCAGCCTGCTGTTAAAAAATGTCGGCTGGAATGATGCGCGTATCAGCAGCACCTTAAAAGAGGGGAATACCCGTTTTGTGCCTATCCGTGGTCGTATCCCGGTTAATCTCTTTTATCTGACCGCCTGGGTCGATGATGAGGGGCAGGCACAATTCCGTACAGATATTTACAATTATGATAATACTGTGCGCGCGGGTACACAGGCGTTATACAGTGCGCGTGAATTGCTGCTCTAGTGACTGATTATTCAATAACTAATCTGGTCTCAAAATATACTGAATTGTAAGCGGGCGGCATCATCGTTACCTGATAGCGCCTCTGGGACACCTCCGCGTGGTTGACGAACGATTTATCCACAGGTAAGGTGCCATCTGAACGAAATATATGCATTTTTTAATATTTAACCGGGTAACACAGATCCATGAATACATTTGACGCCAAACGCCGTAAGTTACTGGTCTTGGGCGGAGTGGCGCTGGGAGCGGCTCTTCTGCCAGGCCAGGCTTTAGCGTCTCTTTCGACTTCACGTCCGCGCATTTTGACCCTTAATAACCTTCATACCGGTGAAAGCCTGAAAACTGAGTTCTTTAACGGTAAAAGTTACAATAAAGAGGAGCTTGCACGTCTGAATCACTTCTTCCGTGATTTTCGCGAAAACCTGGTTAAGGGTATTGATCCCCACCTTTTCGACCAGCTTTATCGATTACAGATGATGCTGGGCACCCGTAAACCGGTACAGCTGATTTCCGGCTACCGTTCACCGGCAACCAATAATGCGTTGCGCGCCAGCAGTAAAGGTGTGGCAAAAAACAGCTACCACACCCGTGGACAGGCAATGGATTTCCATATTGAAGGAATTGCCCTGAGCAATGTGCGTAAAGCGGCGCTGGCGATGCGTTCCGGTGGGGTTGGTTACTATCCACGTAGCAATTTTGTGCATATTGATACCGGACCGGTGCGTCACTGGTAAGTTATAATCCTGAACTTTACCCACCACCCGTCAGGGAGAGTTATGGACTATAAAATTATTCCGGTGACCGCGTTTGCGCAGAATTGTTCTGTTATCTGGTGTAGCGCAACCCGCGAAGCCGCGCTGGTTGATCCAGGCGGCGATGCTGAAAAGATAGTGCGCCAGCTGGCTGAACTGGATGTAAAGGTGACGCAGATACTGCTCACCCATGGCCATCTTGATCATGTTGGTGCTGCAGCTGAACTGGCTGAGCAGTATGGGGTTGAGATAATTGGTCCCCATAAGGCGGATAAGTTCTGGCTGGATGCATTGCCGACCCAGAGTCAGATGTTTGGTTTTGCTGAATGTGCACCTCTGACGCCGGCTCGCTGGCTGGAAGAGGGAGAGACTGTTACTGTGGGCAGGGTAACGCTGGAGGTGCTGCTTTGTCCGGGGCATACGCCAGGTCATATCGTGTTTTTTGATCGTGCTGGTCGTCTGTTGATTTCCGGCGATGTGATTTTCAATGGTGGGGTTGGGCGTTCCGATTTTCCGCAGGGCAGTCACAGCGATCTGATTAATGCTATTCGCACTAAGCTGTTGCCGTTGGGGGATGATGTGCGTTTTATTCCCGGTCATGGGCCGATGTCGACGCTGGGACATGAGCGGATTAGTAATCCGTTTTTGCAGGACTGAGAGGTCGGGACCAGGACCTGGGGCTGGTCCACTGCGTGGGGCTGGATTTGGGTGGTTACGCTGGTTGTTTTTTTTAAAGCAAGGCCAGGGCTAAAGTCAGGTCAACGACGTTTCACCATCCCGTTTCACGGGCTGGCGATAAGGGGCCTTCAGTCGCAAAGGCCCCTTTATCCCGTGCTCGCGGCGTCACTTCGCCCGCTAAAGCGGGTCCCCTCGGCCACGCCGCCTTCTGGCGGACCGCCGTGATTCGACATCCTGTCTCAGCACGCCTTTCGCTGCCGTCCTGGCAGCTCTTCCTGGAAATCAGCGTGAGCTCGGCTTCGTTCCTGATGCCGCCCAAAGGTCAAAAGCAAACACCAGGTCAAAGTCAAAAGCAAAGGCCAGGTTAAAGTCAAAGGCAACGGCAGGCGGGGATAAAAAAGCCTGCATTAGCAGGCTTTTACAGGGGATCTGTATGGGTTACAGCACCGCGACAATGGCTTCACACAGGGGGGCCATATTATCCGGTGTCATGCCGGCAACGTTGACCCGCCCGGAGTTGACCGCATACACGCCAAATTCATCCCGCAGCCGCAGTACCTGATCTTTGGTCAGCCCGCTGAAGGAAAACATGCCGTTCTGACGGATAATAAAGCTGAAATCACCCTGAGCTCCTTTCTGCTGCAGCGTGCTGACAAACAGCTGACGCATGCGCTGAATGCGCTGACGCATATCGGTCAGCTCCTGCTCCCACAGTGAACGCAGCGCGCTGTTGCTCAGGATGCTGGCCACTACGGCAGCGCCGTGTGCCGGCGGGTTGGAGTAGTTAGCGCGGATGGTGGCTTTAACCTGACTGAACGCCTTATCTGCCGTGGCTGCACTGGCCGCTACCAGGGTGAAGGCACCCACGCGTTCATTGTACAGGCCAAAATTTTTCGAGTAAGAACTGCATACCAGAAACTCCTGATGGCGGGCAGCAAAGATGCGCAGACCTTCGGCATCTTCTTCCAGACCACGGGCAAAGCCCTGATAGGCAAAATCAAACAGCGGCAGCCAGCCTTTACTTTGTGACAGCTCCGCCAGCTGCGTCCATTGGTCTGCTGTCGGATCAATGCCGGTAGGGTTGTGGCAGCAGCCGTGAAACACCACAATATCACCGGTCTGGGCAGCATTCAGGCTGGTAATCAGCCCGTCAAAGTCCAGCGCGTGATTTTCGGCATCGTAATAATCGTATTCACAGACCTCGAGATCGGCAGAGGCGAAAATATTACGGTGGTTTGGCCAGCTTGGATTACTGATCCAGACGCGCTGAGCGCTGGTCTGGCGGGCAATAAAGTCAGCAGCAATGCGCAGTGCACCGGTACCTCCCGGCGTTTGAGCAGTACGGGCAAGTTTACGGGTAATCAGCTCATTATCGCTGCCGAACAGCAGTTCCTGAGTGCAGCGGGCAAAGTCAGGAATACCGTCTATACTGAGATAGTTTTTGGTGGTTTCGTTTTCCAGCAGGTAGTGTTCCGCTTTTTTAACACTGCTCAGAACCGGCGTTTTGCCCGTTTCATCTTTGTAGACGCCAATGCCGAGATTGATTTTATTAGGACGTTCATCGGCGCGAAACAGGTCAGCAAGACCAAGAATAGGATCGGCGGGTGCAGCTTCAATATGTTCAAACATAGTCAGTGTCCGTTGGCGTAGAGTCTGCCCCGTTGAGTCGTTATGACGCTTACCGGTTCAGACAATGAATTCAAAGCAAAAGGAAGGATCAGATTACCGCTGCGCACGCTGAATTGCCAACCGTTTACATCAAAAAAACCTGCGAAATATCCTCTTTACAGGCGCTGAATACAACAATGCCGGTCAGCGATGACCGGCATTGTTTTGAGTTTGCTAACCTGCGGCCTGAGCCACGGTTATCAGAACTGGTACTGCAGACCAACACCCACTACGTCATCGGTGCCACGGCCAGCGGCACGGGTGTAGCTGTTGTCTTTCAGCAGGTTGATTTTGTAATCAACGTAGGTAGACATGTTCTTGTTGAAGTAGTAGTAAGTACCTACGTCAATATATTTAACCAGAGTCGCATCACCACCGTCGAAGGTGTTGCTGTTGGCAGTGAAGCCGGTCAGGCTCTTACCTTTAGACTGCAGGTAGGCGATAGATGGACGCAGACCGAAGTCGAACTGATACTGAGCAACAACTTCAAAGTTCTGAGTTTTGTTAGCGGCGATGTTATTTACAACGCTGTTGCTTGCACCGTAGTTAGTGGTGTTACGGGATTCACCATAAAATGCGGCCAGGTAAACGTTGTTAGCATCGTATTTTACGCCCAGCCCGTAAGAGTCAGCTTTGTCACCGGTACCGTCTTTTTTCTGTGCGTCAGTACGGTTAGAAGAGGCGTAAGAACCTACCATGCTGATGCCCATACCGGTGTCATAAGCAACAGAACTACCCCAGCCGTCACCGTTCTGGTATTTCAGCTCACGGCTGCCCTGGTTTTTGCCCTGGTACTGCAGCGCGAAGCTCAGACCCTGAACCAGACCGAAGAAGTTGTTGTTACGGTAGGTCGCCAGACCAGTAGAACGACCCGTCATAAAGTTGTCGTTGTCCTGGTACATGGTGTCATCACCGAACGCTGGCAGCTGGTCGGTGTAAGCCATTGCATCATAGATCACGCCGTAGTTACGACCGTAGTCAAATGAACCATAGTCAGAAAATTTCAGACCGGCAAAGCCCAGACGGGTTTTATTACCGCTCTGCGCGTCAGCACCGCCTTCGGTGTGGTCAGCCTGAACGTTGTATTCCCACTGGCCGTAACCGGTCAGCTGATCGTTAATCTGAGTCTCGCCTTTAAAGCCAAAGCGAACATAACTTGCATCGCCATCATCGCTGGAGCTATCAGAGAAGTTGTGACGGGCATCAACTTTACCGTACAGATCCAGTTTGTTGCCGTCTTTGTTGTAGATCTCTGCAGCATTGGCTGCGCCAGCTGCTAACAGGGCTGGTATTGCTACTGCAAGAATGTTGCGCTTCATCATTATTAATTATCCTCAATGGGGTTTTCCGGACACCTGCCACTGCCGTCAAAAATTCTTTACAGAACTGATCAGATAGTTTGGTGTCTTCCTGTATCTGCACGCATCTTTCCATTCAAAGCGAGCTGAATCTAGCCCGAAAATGATACAAACCTCGCATTCAGGTATCATTGAGTGATAATGTGTAACATTATGTAAAAAATGCGGAACTTTGTGAACCCTGTCAGATTTACAAAAATAAAAAAAGACCGATAAAATCGGTCTTTTTATATATATGAAATTCTTATATTTAATACTTAATCAAAATGTCGCGCTACGTGGTGTGCGTGGGAACGGGATAACATCCCTTACATTTTGTACGCCGGTGACATAAGCAATCAAACGCTCAAACCCTAAACCGAAGCCGGAATGGGGAACGGTGCCGTAACGACGCAGATCGCGATACCACCAATAATCTTCTTTATTGAGTCCCATTTCTGCCATGCGCGCATCCAGCACATCCAGACGTTCTTCACGTTGAGAACCACCGATAATTTCGCCAATCCCCGGAGCCAGAACATCCATTGCGGCAACGGTTTTACCGTCATCGTTGAGGCGCATATAGAAGGCTTTGATATCTTTAGGGTAGTTTTTCACCACCACCGGGGCTTTAAAATGTTTCTCTGCCAGATAGCGTTCATGCTCGGAAGAGAGGTCGATACCCCAGGAAACCGGATTTTCAAAGGTCTGTCCGCAGTTCAGCAGGATCTCAACCGCATCGGTATAGTCAACCTGAGCAAAATCAGTACTAATGAAATGCTGCAAACGGCTGATGGCGTCCTTGTCCACGCGCTCGGCAAAGAACGCCATATCATCAGCACGTTCTTCCAGCACTGCTTTAAACACATATTTTAGCATCGCTTCAGCCAGCGCTGCGCTGTCATTGAGATCGTCAAAGGCCACTTCCGGCTCGAGCATCCAAAACTCAGCGAGATGGCGGCTGGTGTTAGAGTTCTCTGCGCGGAAGGTTGGGCCGAAGGTATAAATTTTGGAAATGGCGCTGGCGTAGGTTTCCCCGTTCAGCTGACCGGAAACCGTCAGGAATGCCTCTTTACCAAAGAAGTCTTCGTCGTAATTGACCTTGCCTTCCGGGGTGCGCGGCAGGTTTTCCATATCCAGAGTGGATACCCGGAACATTTCACCGGCACCTTCGGTATCGGAAGCGGTGATCAATGGAGTGGAAACCCAGAAAAAACCCTGCTCATCAAAGAAGCGATGCAGTGCCTGTGCCAGAGTATGACGTACGCGGGCAACCGCACCAATCAGGTTGGTACGCGGACGCAGGTGAGCCACCTCGCGCAGGTATTCAATACTGTGGCGTTTCGCCGCCATTGGATAGGTATCGGGATCGTCTACCCAGCCCACCACCTCAACGGCACTGGCCTGGATTTCAAAGCTCTGACCTTCGCCAGGCGACTCCACTACCTTACCGGTAATCATCACCGAGCAGCCGGTGGTCAGACGCAGAACATCAGTCTGATAATTATTCAGAGAATTATTGACCACAGCCTGGACGGGATTAAAGCAGGAGCCGTCGTACACGGCAATAAAGGAAATACCGGCTTTCGAATCTCTTCGGGTACGCACCCAGCCACGCACGGTGACTTCACTGTCAACCGCGACCCGGCCTTGCAATACGTCCGCTACAGGCACAACGCTCATATAAGTCTCTCACTGGTTATCTGAATCGTAATAGGGATCCCCATTACGGGGGTAATGCTATGTTACTTGCCAGGCGATGAGAAACAAGTGGAATTCGCGGGGTAAAGGTGATTTCTTATAGAAATTAAGCCGGCGGAGGGAGGCCTCCGCCGGCGTTTAGCTGGCTTTCTTTACCAGCGGCAGATCGAAGGCCTTACGCAGGGCACGCACAAAGGCCTGATCCTGGCAAATAGTTTTCCCCGGGCTGTCCGACAGCTTGGCGACCGGTTTTCCGTTGCATTCCACCAGTTTGATAACGATATTCAGGGGGTTAACCTGTGGGATATCGCAGGTCAAACGGGTACCAATACCGAAAGAAACCGTAATTCGTTCACCAAAATGACGGTATAACGCCAGCGCTTTGTCCAAATCGAGATTATCAGAGAAGACCAGGGTTTTAGTCAGCGGATCGATGCCCAGCTGCTGATAGTGAGCCAGGGCTTTTTCTCCCCATTCCACCGGATCGCCGGAATCGTGGCGCAGCCCCTGATAGGCGTTGGCAAACTGCGGACCGAAATCACGTAAAAACGCATCCATGGCAATACAGTCAGTCAGGGCGATACCCAGCTGATCGGGATATTCTTCCAGCCAGGCACGCAGCGCCGCACGCTGACTGTTGGCCAGTACCGGGCAAATCTGCTGATGCGCCTGAAACCACTCATGCGCCTGAGTGCCGAGAGGTGCAATATCCAGCTGGCGCGCAATATCATAATTGCTGGTGCCGGCCAGCCACGGGAAGTCCTGCTGCAGGGTGCTGACAATTGCCAGCTGAACGTCACGGGAAAAGCGGCGGCGGGTACCAAAATCCATCAGCCGGAAGCGGGACATATCCAGATCCTGCGCCAGGGCGCTGAAGGGCTTCAGTTTCTGCTGCAGGCGATCAACCGCCATCTGCGCAGTGACCTGCGGAGAAAGGTGGCGGTGGACAATCTCACTGATAAGCGCCAGCAGCGGCACTTCCCACAGGATCACGTCCAGCCAGTTGCCGCTGATGCGGATTTCCAGCCGGCCCTGGTTATTACGCACGCAAACCTGATCCGGGTTGTAGCGGAACTTGCGCAGCCAGTCCAGATAATCACGCTGGAAAAAGGGCAGACCGTCAAGATAGTGATATTCGCTCTCTGTCAGCATCAGCCCGGTCATGGCGGTAATCTGCTCGCCTATTTCATCCGCATAAATGCCTAACAGTTCATCACTACGGCAGCGGAATTCAGCGGCAACAGTCACACTGCGGTAACGGTGAAACACTGCCTGGTGCATATGCAGTTTATAGGCATCGGTATCCAGCAGCGTTGTCAAAATCGGGGAAGCGTATCGTTTCATGGTGCGTTTCAGCATCCTCTGGCGAAGAGCATAATCCCTGAAAAAAAAAATGTCCGTCCAGTATAACGTAAAATCGCGCTGGCTAAACACAATCAGAGCATGATTAATCGGCTGTGGTCGAGCACAATCTGTGCCGTTGTTAACGACTTGTATTATTTTTGAGCATAGCTGATGTTTGTTGACGATTCAGCGTGGCAACCTGGTGATAACAGGAATAGACTTTTAGTGTTTATTATTGACCACCAAAGAAGGACTTATGACGCAACTGCCGCAAGCCAAGAATCGCACCGATTATCGGGCACCCGATTACACCATTAGCGATATTGATCTGACTTTCGATCTGGACGCCAGCACCACCCTGGTCACGGCAGTCAGTAAGGTAAAACGGCTGGGTGAGCACGGCGCTGCATTGCGCCTTGACGGGGAAGACCTGACCCTGGTTTCACTGCATATTGATGGTCAGCCATGGCAGCATTACTGCCAGGAAGCGGGCGCGCTGATCCTCGATCAGCTGCCTGACGCTTTTACGCTAACCATTGTTAACCAGATCCACCCGTTTAAAAATACCGCGCTGGAAGGTCTGTATCAGTCCGGCGAGGCGCTATGTACTCAGTGTGAAGCGGAAGGGTTCCGTCATATTACCTGGTATCTGGATCGTCCGGATGTGCTGGCTCGTTTCACCACCACCATCATTGCCGATGCGGCGCGCTACCCTTATTTACTGTCGAACGGTAACCGGACAGACTACGGCCAGACGGCGGACGGCAAACACTGGGTCAAATGGCAGGATCCGTTCCCAAAACCCTGCTATCTGTTTGCGCTGGTGGCCGGTGATTTTGACGTGCTGCGCGACAGCTACACCACGGTTTCCGGGCGCAGTGTGGCGCTGGAGATCTTTGTTGATCGCGGCAATCTCGATCGCGCCGACTGGGCGATGACTTCATTGAAAAACAGCATGAAGTGGGATGAACAGCGCTTTGGCCTCGAATATGACCTCGATATCTTTATGATCGTGGCGGTCGACTTCTTTAATATGGGCGCAATGGAAAATAAAGGGCTGAACGTCTTCAACTCGAAGTATGTGCTGGCGAAAGCTGAAACCGCCACCGATAAAGATTATCTCGGGATTGAAGCGGTGATAGGTCATGAGTATTTCCATAACTGGACCGGCAACCGGGTGACCTGTCGCGACTGGTTCCAGTTAAGCCTTAAAGAAGGGCTGACGGTATTCCGCGATCAGGAGTTCAGTTCCGATCTCGGTTCGCGCGCGGTTAACCGCATCGATAATGTGCGTGTGATGCGCGGCGCGCAGTTTGCTGAAGATGCCAGCCCGATGGCACATCCTATTCGCCCTGAGCAGGTGATAGAGATGAATAACTTCTACACCCTGACGGTGTATGAAAAAGGCTCGGAAGTAATTCGCATGCTGCATACCCTGCTGGGGGAAGAAGATTTCCAGAAAGGGATGCGCCTCTATTTTGCACGTCATGACGGCAGCGCCGCCACCTGTGACGATTTTGTTCAGGCGATGGAAGACGCGTCAGCGGTTGACCTGACCCGCTTTCGCCGCTGGTACAGTCAGTCGGGTACCCCAGTGGTAATGGTACGCGACGATTACAATCCGGAGCTGGAGCAGTATACGCTGCATGTAACCCAGATGACGCCGTCAACCGCCGACCAGCAGGACAAGCTGCCGCTGCATATTCCGCTGGATATCGAGCTGTATGATGCCAGAGGTCAGGTGATCCCTCTGCAGAATAACGGTAAAGCGATCAGCCATGTGCTTAACGTCACCGAAGAGTTCCAGAGCTTTATTTTCGATAACGTGCCTTCCCAGCCGGTGCCGTCGCTGCTGCGTGAGTTTTCCGCCCCGGTTAAGCTGCACTATCCCTGGAGTGATGAGCAACTGACGTTTCTGATGCGCCATGCCCGTAACGATTTCGCGCGCTGGGATGCAGCGCAGAGTCTGATGGCAAATTACCTGAAACTTAACGTCAGCCGCCAGCAGGAGGGACAACCGCTGTCGCTGCCGCTGCATGTGGCCGATGCCTTCCGCGGTATACTGCTGGAAAAAGAGAGCGATCCGGCGCTGCGCGCCCTGATCCTGACGCTGCCGGGCGAAAATGAAATTGCCGAACTGTTCGATATTATCGATCCACAGGCGATTGCGGTGGTGCGTGAAGGGCTGGTGCGCACCCTGGCGCTGGCGCTTGCGGATGAACTGCTGGCGGTCTACCGCGATAATCTGACCCCGGAATACCGGGTTGAGCACGCGGATATCGGCAAACGTGCGCTGAAAAATGTCTGCCTGAGCTATCTGGCGTTCGCGGACAGCGACCAGGGTAACAAACTGGTCAGCGCCCAATACCATGAGGCCAACAATATGACCGACAGCATTGCGGCATTGTCGGCTGCGGTGACGGCACAGCTGCCGGTGAAAGCAGCGCTGTTACAGGACTTTGACCAGCGCTGGCACCATGATGGTCTGGTGATGGATAAGTGGTTTGCCCTTCAGGCCGTTAGTCCGGCAGAGGATGTGCTGATCCAGGTACGGGCGCTGCTGGATCATCGCTCATTCACTCTGGCCAACCCTAACCGGGTACGTTCGCTGGTGGGCGCGTTTGCTGCCGGTAACCCGGCGGCGTTCCACGCCACCGATGGTAGCGGCTACCGCTTCCTGGTGGAAATCCTCAGCGATCTTAACACCCGTAACCCCCAGGTGGCGGCGCGGATGATCGAACCGTTAATTCGTCTGAAACGCTACGACAGCCGTCGCCAGGCGCTGATGCGTCTGGCGCTGGAGCAGTTGAAAGGACTGGAGAATTTATCCGGCGATTTGTTTGAGAAAATTGAAAAAGCGCTTAAGGCCTGATTCAGGATACTGAGCTGAATTAACCGGGTGACGATGTCGCCCGGTTGTGTTTTCAGCGTTGGGCGCTCTGCCGACGGTAAAACGCCGGCGATCCGCCCATTACCCGTTCCAGCACTTCGGCTTCCAGCCGTGCCAGCTGGGCAGAACCACGGCGGCGCGGACGCGGTAAATCTATGGTCAAATCGAGGCCAATCTTTCCATCCTCAATCAGCAGTACCCGGTCAGCCAGTGCTACCGCCTCACTCACATCATGGGTAACCAGCAATACGGTAAAATGATGCTGCTGCCACAGTGACTCAATTAACCCCTGCATTTCCAGACGCGTCAGTGCATCCAGCGCCCCCAGCGGTTCATCCAGCAGCAGCAGCCCCGGTCGGTGGATTAGCGCGCGCGCCAGCGCCACGCGCTGTTTCTGTCCGCCCGACAGCGCTGCCGGCCAGTCGTTTGCCCGTTCTGCCAGTCCAACCGCCGCCAGCGCCTGCTGCGCGGCGCTGCGCCAGCGCTTGCCCGTGAGCCCCAGAGTGGTATTGTCGATCACGCTTTTCCACGGCAGCAGGCGCGCTTCCTGAAACATCAGGCGGATCTCTTCGCGCGCCTGCTGTAGCGGCCGGCTGCCGGCCAGCAGCTCGCCATCGCTGACGGTTTCCAGTCCGGCCAGCAGCCGCAGCAGGGTACTTTTTCCACAGCCGCTGCGGCCAACCACGGCAACAAACTGACCGGCTGGAATATGCAGCTGGAGTGCATCCAGTACCGTGCGCGTCTGATACTGTTTAGTGACGCCATTGAGCAGCAGCGGCGTACCGGCATTCAGACGGGATGGTGGGGTGTTAAGAGTCGTCATAAGGTGACCTCCGCAGACTGATAGGAAGGATGCCAGCGCAGCCACAGGCGTTCCAGACGCTGCGCGCTGAAGTCGGCCAGCTTGCCCAGCAGGGCATACATAATAATTGCTACCACCACCACGTCGGTCTGCATAAATTCGCGCGCATTCATCGCCAGATAGCCAATGCCGGAGCTGGCGGAAATCGTCTCAGCAACAATCAGCGTCAGCCACATCAGACCGAGCGCAAAGCGCACGCCAACCATAATCGAGGGCAGGGCGCCTGGCAGGATCACCTGGGCAAACAGTGGCCAGCCCGACAGACCGTAACTGCGCGCCATTTCCACCAGCCCGCGATCGACGTTACGAATGCCGTGATGGGTATTGAGATACACCGGGAACAGGGTGCCCAGCGCCACCAGGAAAATTTTGGCTGACTCATCAATGCCAAACCACAGGATCACCAGCGGGATCAGCGCCAGATGGGGAACATTGCGCAGCATCTGAATCGACGTATCCAGCAGTTGCTCCCCCAGCCTTGATGTACCGGTGATCAGCCCCAGCACCAGACCGATACCGCCGCCGATGGCAAAACCGAGCAGCGCCCGCCAGCTGCTGATGGCCAGGTTATGCCAGAGTTCACCGCTGACGGTGAGTTTCCAGAAGGTAATCACCACCGCTGCCGGTGCCGGCAGAACACGTACAGATATCCAGCCCATCTGCGAGGCCAGCTGCCAGCCTGCCACCAGCATCAGCGGCAGCAGCCAGGGCAATAGCAGCGTGCCCGCCCACTTAACCTGCTTCTTCATCATTTACCTCACCCCTGTGCCACTTTATGTGGCGCATGCTGTGGAACATAGCTGTTGGCCATATGCTCACCGTGCGCGGCAACGGCCCGTGGGCGCGGTGCCTCGTTAACGTCCAGATCGAGGTGCGGGAACAGCAGTTCTGCCACCCTATATGCTTCTTCCAGATGGGGATAGCCGGAGAGAATAAAGGTATCAATCCCCAGATCGGCATACTCCTGAATTCTTGCGGCAACGGTCGGCCCATCCCCCACCAGCGCAGTACCGGCACCGCCACGCACCAGGCCAACGCCGGCCCACAGGTTCGGGCTGATCTCCAGCTGGTCGCGCTTGCCGCCATGCAGAGCCGCCATACGCTGCTGGCCGACGGAATCGGTTTTTGCCAGCGCCGCCTGGGCGCGGGTAATCGTGTCATCATCGAGATGTGAAATCAGGCGATCGGCGGCCTGCCAGGCTTCCTGCGTGGTTTCGCGAACAATCACATGCAGGCGGATGCCAAAACGCACCGTGCGGCCGTTAGCCGCTGCTTTAGCCCGCACCTGTTCCAGCTTCTCTTTCACCTGTTGCGGCGGTTCGCCCCAGGTCAGATAGACATCAACCTGTTCTGCCGCCAGATCCTGAGCGACATCGGACGATCCGCCAAACCACAGCGGCGGGCGCGGCTGCTGTACCGGTGGAAACAGCAGACTGGCGCCGCGCACGCTGACATGTTTGCCCTGATAATCCACGGTTTCGCCTTCCAACACCCGCCGCCAGATGCGGGTAAATTCCGCCGATTCTTCATAGCGTTCGCAGTGATCAAGGAATACGCCATCCCCGGCCAGTTCGCTGGCATCGCCGCCGGTGACCAGGTTAAACAGCGCCCGTCCGCCGGACAGACGGTCGAGGGTAGCGGCCTGACGTGCGGCCTGAGTGGGTGAAACCACCCCGGGACGCAGGGCAACCAGAAAACGTAAGCGTTGGGTTACCGGGATCAGTGACGCGGCCACCAGCCAGGCATCCTCGCAGGAACGCCCGGTGGGGATCAGCACTCCACCGAATCCCAGACGGTCAGCGGCCTGTGCGATTTGCTGCAGATAGGCATGATCGACCGGGCGCGCGCCTTCTCGGGTGCCGAGGTATTTGCCGTCACCGTGGGTAGGTAAAAACCAGAATACGGACAGACTCATGGGAAGTTCCTTAATCAGTTAGTGGCCGGGGCATGCCAGATGCGCTGGCTGATATCGATCTTTACCGGCAGCAGGTGGCTGGCGTAGAACAGATCGGCAGTCTGCTGCTGGGCACGGGCCGTTTCTGCACTCACCGGTGTGATGCTGGTTGGTGGACGGTGTGACAGATAAGCGGCGATCACCGGCTCCGGCAGCCCCATGCTCTGCGCCAGCTGATGGATGCTTTTTTCGGTCTGGCTACGGGTTAGCGCATCAGCGGTGCTGAAGGTTGCCAGCACCTGTTTTAAAAACGGGCCGTTATGTTCAGTAAATTCGCGGCTGGCCAGATAGAAAGAGCCGGTCAGATGCAGCGTGCTGCCATCTTTCAGCACCCGTACCCCACCCTGTAACAGTGCCGCCGAGTAGTAAGGATCCCAGATAGCCCAGGCATCCACATCACCCTGAGTGAACGCGGCGCGGGCATCGGCTGGCGTCAGGAATACCGGCTTAATATCCTGGAAGCTTAATCCGGCCTCGCGCAGGGCGCGCAGCAACAGATTGTGTGAGCTGGAACCTTTCTGAAACGCCACCTTATGCCCGCGCAACTCTGCCACACTGTGGATTGGACTGTTGGCGGGCGTCAGGATTACCTCTGACTGCGGCTTTGGCGGCTCGGCACCCACGTACAGCAGATCAGCCCCGGCTGCCTGAGCAAACAGCGGTGGAATATCGCCGGTACTGCCCAGATCGATGCTGTTTACATTCAGTGCTTCCAGCATTTGCGGCCCGGCGGGAAACTCAACCCAGGTGAAGCGGGTATGCGGAAAACGCTGTTCCAGTAAATGGTAGGATTTCGCCAGCACCATGCTGACCGATCCTTTCTGGTAGCCAATGCGCAGCTGCGCCGGAGCGTCTGCGGCGTTCACCGTCAGCGCCAGCGTCAGTAAAGAGATGAAACCCAAAAACCGCGATAAAAGTTTCATTATCTACTCCTGGATTAAACTGCCAGCGGCAGCGGCTGATGGCGGCGTGACAGCGCCTGCCAGAACGTCTCGGTGGCTTCTTGCAGGCGAGAAGCCAGTAACGCTGACAGCTCAGGCTGACGGTCGTAATGACTAATCTGGCTGTCATCGGCGAACACGCCGTGCAGGATTTCCTGCGCTTTCAGCGCGCTCAGTACCGGTTTCAGGGCGTAATCCACCGCCAGCAGGTGAGCAATGGTGCCGCCGGTGGCCAGTGGCAACACTACCTTATGTTCCAGCGCGCGCTCCGGCAGCAGGTCGAGCAGCACTTTTAATGCCCCGGAAAATGACGCCTTATACACCGGGGTAGCAACAATCACCCCATCAGCGCTCTCCAGGTCTTCGATAAGCGCCTGCAGCGCCAGACTGTCAAAACGTGCATACAGCAGGTCGTCAGGATGGAAGTTGTGAATATTCCACGGCACCACTTCGGCACCGCGATGTTCCAGCGCCTGCTGGCAGAGCGTCAGCAGTGCTGTGGAACGGGAGGGAAAACGCGGGCTGCCCGCCAGAGTGACGATGCGCATACAGACTCCTTATAACTAATTGTTATTGATAAGGTTAATTTTCGTCTTTTGGATTCTATACTGGCAGAGCAGGAGAAGGGGGTTAAATGATTTATCTGCAACAGCAAAGCTGAAAATGGTATATAGCTGCCCGTGAGAGATTATTTTCCGGCTTTCACCGCAGAGAATTTCCTTTCAGGCAGGAATTAACGGATAATACGACCCCGACTTTCATCGGGCCCCGCAGGAGTAACCATGTTGTATTCCCTTGTACGTAAAGCACTGTTTCAGCTCGACGCTGAACGTGCACATGAACTGACGCTACAGCAACTGTCACGTCTTTCCGGTTCTCCCCTGAAAGGAGTTATTCGTCAGTCACTGCCGTTTAAACCGGTAAACTGTATGGGGCTAACCTTTAAAAACCCGCTAGGCCTGGCAGCCGGGCTGGATAAGAACGGTGAATGTATTGACGCCTTTGGCGCAATGGGTTTTGGTTTTGTGGAAATTGGTACGGTCACGCCGCGTGCCCAGGCGGGTAACGACAAGCCACGCATGTTCCGCATCCCGGAAGCGCAGGGGATTATCAACCGTATGGGCTTCAATAACCACGGGGTTGATCGCCTGGTGGAGAACGTCATAAAAGCCCGCTTTGACGGCATCCTCGGCATCAATATCGGCAAAAATAAAGATACCCCGGTTGAGCAGGGTAAAGACGATTATTTGATTTGCATGGATAAGGTTTATCCTTACGCCGGCTATATCACCATCAATATATCTTCGCCCAACACCCCTGGTTTACGCTCCCTGCAATATGGTGAAGCCCTGGATGATTTGTTGAGCGCGATCAAAATTCGCCAGGGTGAGTTACAGCAGATCCACCAGAAATATGTCCCCGTGACGGTAAAGATCGCGCCGGATCTTTTTGCAGAAGAATTGATTCAGGTGGCTGACAGTTTAATTCGACACCAGATTGATGGGGTTATTGCCACCAATACCACTCTCGATCGATCGTTAATTAACGGACTGGCACATTCCGATGAAGCCGGGGGATTAAGTGGCCGACCGGTACAACTGCGCAGCACGGAAATCGTGCGTCAGCTGGCACAGGAACTGAAGGGGCGGATACCGATTATTGGTGTGGGCGGAATTGATTCTCTGGTGGCTGCCAGGGAAAAAATGGCGGCGGGGGCATCACTGATCCAAATATATTCCGGCTTTATTTACCAGGGGCCAGGATTAATTAAACAAATTGTTACGCATTTATAGGAAAATTCTGGCTTAATATCCGACAGGGCTTTATTTATGATAAAGCCTGGTCTATATTTTAAGCCAACTTCTTCCGGAGAGAAGATATTTTAATACCGCAGTTTTTTCCGAATAACGCTGCGCGACGGACAAGCTTAAATTCGTATGATATTCGTTACCGACGAGAAGGACAAAATCCACCATGACAATCAAACCTGGCGATAACTGGCGATGGTTTTTCGACCCTGAGCAGGACAGGATGATGCTGGATCTTGCTGACGGTACGCTGTTCCGCTCGCGCTTCGCAAGAAAAATGCTCAGCCCGGATGCCTTTGAGGCCTCTGAATTCAGCGTTGATGATGCCGCGCTGTTTTTTAATTTTGAAGAACAGTGCCGACCTGCCGGCCTGGCCGCCGATAAGCATGCTGAACTGGTGTTAAATGCACTGGTCGCGGTACGTTTTCTCAAGCCACTGATGCCTAAAAGCTGGTATTTTTCGGCTCATTACCAGCAGTGGCGTCCTGCGGACGGCACGCTGGTGACGGTCGCGGTCAGTGAAAGCGGCGAACCGGCAACTATGCTGGTGGTGGAAGCCGGAGACAATGCTGCACTCTGTCTGCTGGCTCAGCCGCAAATGATGATTGGCAATAAAGAAATGCAGCTGGGTGATGCTATCAAAATTATGTTTGACCGCCTGCGTCCACTGGAAAATGCCGATCGGCTTACCTGGGCCTGTGCCGGATAGACTGTTGCCGTAACAGCCACTCCGGCATCCCGCTGGTTGGCACTATCAGCAATAATTCCTCTCAGTTTCCCCGGTAAACGCACGATTCCGCTCCTCTCCCTGCGCCTTTTTACAGTAAAACATGCGAACCTTATGTTTTGCCACCGCGATTAGCTATAATACGCAGCAATTTTGTAATGACGATAAGTGACGCTATGAATTCTCTGTTTGCCAGTACGGCGCGTGGGCTCGAAGAGCTGTTAAAAACTGAGCTGGAAGCGCTGGGCGCTGAAAGCTGTCAGGTAGTCCAGGGCGGCGTGCATTATCAGGGCGACGATCGTCTGATGTACCAAAGTCTGATGTGGAGCCGACTGGCTTCGCGTATTTTGCTGCCGTTAACCGAGTGTAATGTCTACAGCGATCTCGATCTGTACCTGGGGGGGCAGGCGGTGGACTGGCCGTCAATTTTTGGCAGCGACAAAACCTTTGCGGTGCATTTCAGCGGGCTGAATGAGGTGATCCGTAACAGCCAGTACGGGGCGCTGAAAGTGAAGGATGCGATTGTTGACAGCTTTACCCGCAAAAACCTCGCGCGCCCGGACGTGGATCGTGAGCAACCGGATATTCGCATCAACGTCTGGCTGAATAAAGAGCAGGCCAGTATTGCCCTCGATCTCAGCGGTGATGGCCTGCATCAGCGCGGCTATCGTCAGCAGACCGGGGCCGCGCCGTTAAAAGAGACGCTGGCGGCGGCTATCGTGATGCGCTCCGGTTGGCAGCCGGGTACCCCGATGGTCGATCCGATGTGCGGTTCCGGCACGCTGCTGATTGAAGCGGCGATGATCGCCGGCGATCGTGCGCCAGGCTTACACCGCCATCACTGGGGGTTCAGCGCCTGGAATAAATTTGATCCTGAACTGTGGGCGGAAGTGACCGCTGCTGCGCAGGAGCGGGCGCGCAAAGGGCTGGCCAGCACCGGATCGTATTTTCATGGCTATGACAGCGATAAGCGGGTGATTGAGATCGCGCGTATTAATGCCCGCCGCGCCGGGCTGGCGGGGGTCACCAGCTTTAACGTGCAGGATGTGCTGAAGCTGACTAATCCGCTGCCGCAGGGGCCGGCAGGCTGCGTGTTGAGTAACCCGCCTTACGGTGAACGCCTTGACAGTGAACCGGCGCTGATTGCGCTGCACAGCCAGCTGGGGCGGATTATGAAAAGCCAGTTTGGTGGCTGGCAGCTCTCGCTGTTCAGCGCCTCTCCCGATCTGCTGAGCTGCCTGCAGCTGCGTGCCGATCGCCAGTTTAAAGCGAAAAATGGCCCGCTGGACTGCGTACAGAAGAATTATCAGCTGGCAGATAATCCGGCAGGCAGCCCGGTTACCCAACTGGCCGATGATTACGCTAACCGGCTGCGCAAAAATCAGAAAAAAATGGATAAGTGGGCGCAGCAGCAGGGCATTGAGTGCTACCGCGTTTATGATGCCGACCTGCCTGACTATAACGTGGCGGTCGACCGCTACGGTGACTGGGTGGTGATTCAGGAATATGCCGCGCCAAAAACCATTGATCCGGCCAAAGCCCGTCAGCGTCTGTTTGATGTGATTGCCGCCACCCTGAGCGTGATGGATCTGCCTGCCAGTAAGCTGGTGCTGAAAACCCGTGAAAAGCAAAAAGGGAAAAATCAGTACCAGAAGCTGGGTGAGAAAGGCGATTTTATCGAAGTGAGCGAATTTAATGCCCGCCTGTGGGTCAATCTGACCGATTATCTGGATACCGGTTTGTTCCTTGATCATCGCATTGCACGCCAGATGCTGGGCCAAATGAGTAAAGGCAAAGATTTCCTTAATCTGTTTGCTTATACCGGCAGTGCGACGGTACATGCCGGTCTCGGGGGGGCGCGTAGCACCACCACCATTGATATGTCGCGCACCTACCTGGAATGGGCAGAGCGTAATATGCGGCTGAATAACCTGACTGGTCATCAGCATCGCCTGATGCAGGCCGACTGTCTGGGCTGGCTGCGCGATGCGCAGGAGCAGTTTGATCTAATCTTTATCGATCCACCGACCTTCTCCAACTCGAAAAGAATGGAAGACAGCTTTGACGTTCAGCGTGACCATCTGCATCTGATTAAGGATCTGCAGCGCCTGCTGGGTCCGGGCGGCACCATTATGTTTTCCAATAATAAGCGGGGTTTTAAAATGGACTGCGCCGGCGTCGCCGCGCTGGGTCTGGATGCCAGAGAGATCACCGAACGCACGCAGTCACAGGATTTTGCCCGTAACCGTCACATACATAACTGCTGGCTGCTGACGCACGCCGGTAAGGAATAACGTTTTATGTCATTAATCAGTATTCATGGCGCTTATCTTTCATTCAGCGATGCACCGTTACTGGATAACACCGAACTGCATATTGAAGAGAATGAGCGCGTCTGTCTGGTCGGGCGCAACGGGGCGGGTAAATCCACCCTTATGAAAATTATTAACCGCGAGCAGCCGCTCGATGACGGCCGGATTATTTATCAGCAGGATTTGATTGTTGCGCGCCTGCAGCAGGATCCGCCGCGTAACGTGCAGGGGTCGGTGTATGACTTTGTGGCAGAAGGGGTAGAGGAGCAGGCGGAGCATCTGAAAGCCTATCACGCCATCTCCCATAAGGTGATGGACGATCCCAGTGAGAAAAACCTCAATGAGATGGCGCGGCTGCAAACCATCCTCGATCATCAGAATCTGTGGCAGCTGGAAAGCCGCATCCATGATGTGCTGAAGCAGATTGGCCTGGATGCGGATGTGGAACTTTCCTCGCTGTCCGGCGGCTGGCTGCGTAAGGCGGCACTGGGGCGGGCGCTGGTCAGTAATCCGCGCGTGCTGATGCTGGATGAGCCAACCAACCACCTGGATATTGAAACCATTGACTGGCTGGAAACGTTCCTGAAAACCTTCCAGGGCAGCATTATCTTTATCTCCCATGACCGTTCATTTATTCGCAATATGGCCACGCGCATCGTCGACCTCGATCGCGGGCAGCTGGTGTCCTGGCCGGGCGATTACGATCAGTATCTGCTGGCGAAGGAAGAAGCGCTGCGGGTGGAAGAAATGCAGAATGCCGAGTTTGATCGCAAGCTGGCGCAGGAAGAAGTGTGGATCCGCCAGGGCATTAAGGCCCGTCGTACCCGTAATGAAGGCCGGGTGCGCGCCCTGAAAGCACTGCGCCGCGAGCGCTCAGAACGCCGTGAGGTGATGGGCAAGGCCAATATGCAGGTCGAAGAAGCCAGCCGCTCCGGCAAAATTGTCTTTGAATTGGAAGACGTTAACTACGCCGTTGGCGGCCGCCAGCTGGTGAAAGACTTTAGCCGCCAGGTGCAGCGTGGCGATAAAATCGCGCTGATTGGTGCCAACGGCTGCGGTAAAACCACGCTGCTGCGGCTGATGCTGGGGCAGCTGAAAGCGGACAGCGGGCGGGTACATGTCGGCACCAAGCTGGAAGTGGCCTATTTTGATCAGCACCGCGCCGAGCTGGATCCCGATCGCACGGTGATGGATAACCTGGCGGAAGGCAAACAGGAAGTGATGGTTAACGGCAAGCCGCGTCACGTACTGGGCTATCTGCAGGACTTCCTGTTTCACCCGAAACGCGCGATGACGCCGGTACGCGCGCTGTCAGGGGGAGAGCGTAACCGCCTGCTGCTGGCACGTCTGTTTCTTAAACCCAGTAACCTGTTGATCCTCGATGAACCGACCAACGATCTGGATGTGGAAACCCTGGAACTGCTGGAAGAGCTGATTGATGGCTATCAGGGTACGGTACTGCTGGTCAGCCACGATCGTCAGTTTGTCGACAACACCGTGACCGAATGCTGGATCTTCGACGGCAACGGCAATATTGGCGCATTTGTTGGCGGCTACCATGATGCACAGCTCCAGCGTGCCGCCTGGCAACAGACGCGCAGCGTCGCGAAGCCGCGTGATGCTGAGCCGCGCAACGAAAATACGAAAAGTGAGGCGGTGAAAAAGCCAGCTGCCAAACTGAGTTATAATTTGCAGCGCGAACTGGAACAACTGCCACAGAAAATGGAAGAACTGGAAGCGCAGCTGCAGGCTCGTCAGGCTGAAGTGGCAGACAGCAACTTCTTTAACCAGCCTCATGAAGTGACGCAACCGGTGCTGGATGCCCTGGCGACAGCGGAACAGGCGCTGGAGCAGGCATTTGAACGATGGGAATATCTGGAATCATTACGTAATGATGCCTGAGTACAGAGGATAGGCTATGTGTTCGTCGCGCTTTGCACATCAATGGATGCTTTGTCCACAGTGTGACCTGATGCTTCAAATTCCGGATATCCAGCCGGGCAGCAAAGCGGCCTGCCCGCGCTGTCATACCACCCTGCAGACTAACTGGAGTGAGCCGCGCAAGCGCTCAACCGGTTATGCGCTGGCCGCGCTCTTTATGCTGGTGCTGGCGAACCTGTTTCCCTTTATCAATATGAAGGTGGCCGGGTTCAGCAGTGAAATTAATTTGATGCGAATTCCGCAGATAATGGTCGATGAGGATTACAGCAGTCTGGCCAGCCTGTTTCTGCTGTTTGTCCAGGGGGTGCCCGCCTTTTGTATGCTGACCATTGTGTTGCTGGTCAATGGGGTGCCGCTGCCAGGTGGATTAAAACGCGCGCTGACTAAAATCCTGTTTCAGCTGAAAAGCTGGGGCATGGCGGAGATCTTCCTCGCCGGGGTACTGGTGAGTTTTGTAAAGCTGATGGCTTACGGCGATATTGGCATCGGCACCAGCTTTATTCCCTGGTGCCTGTTTTGCGTGCTGCAACTGCGCGCGTTTCAGTGTACCGATCGCCGCATGCTGTGGCAGAAGGTCGCACCGCTGCCTGATTTGCCGGCACAACCGATAGCTGCCACTAGCGGTCTGCGTCAGGGCCTGCGCTCCTGCGCCTGCTGCACGGCGGTGCTGGCAAGTGATCAGTTGCAGTGCCCGCGCTGCCACAGTCGCGGCCATGCCCGGCGGCGTAACAGTTTGCAGTGGACAATGGCGCTGCTGATCACCTCGCTGCTGCTCTATATTCCGGCGAATCTGCTGCCGATTATGGTGACCGAAGCGTTGGGTAATAAAATTACCTCCACCATTATGGCCGGGGTGGTACTGCTGTGGGGGGAGGGATCTTATCCGGTAGCACTGGTGATCTTTATTGCCAGTGTTATGGTGCCTTCTTTGAAAATGCTGGCGATTGGCTGGCTGTGCTGGGATGCCAAAAAAACGAACGGTAAACCACGCGACGGTGAACGGATGCATACGATTTATGAAGTTGTGGAGTTTGTCGGACGCTGGTCAATGATTGATGTATTCGTGATTGCCGTGCTGTCAGCACTGGTAAGAATGGGACAGCTGATGAATATTTATCCTGCTGTTGGCGCGGTGCTGTTTGCGCTGGTGGTTATTCTGACGATGTTTGCGGCAATCATGTTTGATCCCCGTCTTTCCTGGGATAAAAAAGAAGAAAAGAGCACAGAGGAGTATGAACGTGACGGACACTAACCAGGGCACTGCGCGCGTCGAACAGATCAAACGCTGGTCGCCAGTATGGATCATTCCCATTGTCACCGTGCTGATTGGGGCATGGATCCTGTTTTATCATTTCAGCCATCAGGGGCCGGAGGTAACGCTGATTACCACCAATGCCGAAGGTATTGAAGGCGGTAAAACCAAAATTAAAAGTCGCAGTGTGGATGTTGGCGTGGTGGAAAGCACCACGCTGACCGATGATTTACACCATGTGGAAATCAAAGCCCGCCTGAATACCGGGATGGAAAAACTGCTGAAAAAAGACAGCGCCTTCTGGGTGGTCAAGCCAGCGATTGGTCGCGAAGGTGTGACCGGCCTGGGCACGCTGCTTTCCGGGGCGTATATTGAACTGCAGCCTGGCACCAGTGGCACTGTGGCTTCACAGTATAACTTACTGGACAGCCCGCCGCTGGCACCGCTGGATGCGAAAGGTATTCGTCTGACCCTGGACAGCGATAAAGCCGGGCAGCTTAATCCGGGCGATCCGGTTCTGTTTCGCGGCTATCGCGTGGGCTCGGTTGAGAGCAGCGCATTCGATGCCGATAAGCGCATGATGACCTATCAGCTGTTTATCTCCGCCCCTTACGATCGTCTGGTTACCACCAACGTGCGCTTCTGGAAAGACAGCGGTATCGCGGTGGATATGTCGGCATCCGGGATGCGGGTGGAAATGGGTTCACTGACCACGCTGTTCAGTGGTGGGGTCAGTTTCGATGTGCCTGCAGGCTGGGAAGCAGGGGAGTTTTCCGCCAATAATGCCGAGTATCGCCTGTTTACCGATCAGCGCAGTATTCAGGATTCGTTATATACCGAGCACAAAGACTACCTGGCCTTCTTCAACGACTCAATTCGTGGCCTGCAGGTGGGGGCTCCGGTTGAGTTCCGCGGTATCCGTATGGGGACAGTGGCAGCAGTACCCTTCTCAATGCCGGGCGTGATGCAGCGCCTTAACAATGATTACCGTATTCCGGTGCTGATCCGCATTGAACCTGATCGCTTCCGTGCGCAGATGGGCAAAGGCTTTAACTTTGAAAAACATCTGAAAGACAGCTTCAAAAGTGGTCTCAGAGCCTCGCTGAAGTCGGGCAATCTGCTGACCGGAGCACTGTATGTGGATCTGGACTTCTACACTAAAGCAACACCGATCACCGGGCCTGAGCAGGTTGAAGGTTACAGCGTGATACCGTCGGTTAGTGGTGGATTATCGCAGATCCAACAGAAGCTGATGGAGTCGCTGGATAAGATCAACAACCTGCCGTTGAATCCAATGATCAACGAAGCCACCGGTACGCTGAAAGAGAGCCAGCGCACGCTGCGTGAACTGCAGAAAACCCTGGATAATCTCAACCAGATAACCTCCAGCCAGTCGATGCAGGACCTGCCGTCGGATATGCAGAAAACATTACGTGAACTGAACCGCAGCATGAAGGGCTTCCAGCCGGGTTCGCCGGCGTATAACAAAATGCTGGGAGACATGCAGCGTTTGGATCAGGTGCTGCGTGAACTGCAACCGGTATTAAAAACGCTCAACAGTAAAAGTAACGCGCTGGTGTTTGAAGCCAAACCCGGTCAGGATCCACAGCCAAAGAGGGCTAAATAATGTTGAAATGGTTCCCTGTGATGCTGGCGCTGCTGGTCAGCGCCTGTAGCAGCACACCTGATACCCGTTACTACCAGTTGCCGGTGGCGGACAGTAAAGTGGCGGTCAGCAGCCGCACCTTTAGCCACCCGGTATGGGTCGAACACGTTGCGGTACCTGATTTCCTGGCCGGTAACGGTGTCGCCTGGCAGAAAAATGATGTGCAGTATGTTATCGCCAGCAGCAACCTGTGGGCCAGCCCGCTGGATCAACAGTTGCAGCAAACCCTGGTCACTAACCTGAGCACGGCATTGCCGGGAGCGCTAGTTTCATCATCGGCGCTGGGGCAGCAGTACGATACGCTGAACGTGACTATCAATGGATTCCATGGCCGTTACGATGGTCATGCCATTGTTAGCGGGGAATGGGTATTCGAGCATGATGGCAAACTGATTAAGCAGCCATTCAGTCTGGCACTGCCACAAAAGGAAGATGGCTATGATGCTCTGGTAAGAAATCTGGCAGCCGGCTGGCAACAGGTGGCGGTACAGATTGCGCAGGCGATTAATTACCAGCAATAAACAAAAATTTACAACTGTGCTAAGCCTTTGATTGTCGGTAAATCCATGATTGTCGATAATTAAAGGCTTTTTTTATTTAAATCATCAAAATAGGCGCATTATGGGTAATTTTATCCCGTGATCTGGATCGCAGAATTAAGACAGAAAAAATACACTGGCCTGAATTTTGCGCATTGACCTGGCGAAAGCCCGCAGGTAGAAATGGGTGGTGATTGCACATTTATTAATCACATTTTCTTACAACCAGACCTATGAAGGAAACGCGGCATGAAAAGACAGAAACGAGATCGCCTCGATCGTGCGCATTCACGCGGCTATCACGCAGGCATTACTGGTCGTTCTAAAGAGATGTGCCCTTACCAAATGCTGAATGCAAGATCATACTGGCTTGGAGGCTGGCGGCAGGCGATGGAGGACAGGGCAGCTACCGCGTAGCCAACTTTCAAAGAAAAACCTCCGCATTGCGGAGGTTTATCAGGCTGGAAATCAAAATGACGTGGTGTCTTTGAACAGGCCCACTTTCAGGTCGGTTGCAGTATAAATCACTTTACCGTCCACCAGCACTTCACCATCCGCGACGCCCATCACCAGTTTGCGATTAATAACGCGCTTAAAGTGGATACGGTAAGAAACCTTTTTCGCCGTTGGCAGTACCTGACCGGTGAATTTCACTTCACCCACGCCCAGTGCGCGTCCTTTACCTTCGGCTCCCAGCCAACCCAGATAGAAGCCAACCAGTTGCCACATCGCATCCAGACCCAGGCAGCCTGGCATCACCGGATCGCCAATAAAGTGGCAGTCAAAGAACCACAAATCAGGAGTGATATCCAGTTCGGCTTCAACGAAACCTTTACCGAAATTGCCGCCATCCTCGGTCATTTTGATGACACGATCCATCATCAGCATATTAGCCGCAGGTAATTGTGGACCTTCGGCACCGAAAAGTTCACCACGGCCGGAAGCGATCAAATCTTCTTTGGTATAGGATTCGCGTTTATCTACCATTTTTCAAATACACCTTATTTTAATGAACCATAAAGGTTAACTTACACTTGTAAGCTGAACAACTCTGATCAGCCAGGTAAGAACCAGTTTAACCAGCGAAGGGGCCACGGACGGTGGCGGGCTTCCTGTTGATTAAGTTGGGTGATACGTTCCTGAATGCTGTGTAGCAGGCAGGGCTGATTTTCTTTACTCCATTCCACCCCGGTCAATAAAGGCAATGCTTCTTCCACAGAAGAGACTGCCCACAGATGGAACTGGTTATTACGTACAGCATCGATCACTTCAGCAGACAGCGCAAGATGACGCACGTTGGCCAGCGGCAGTATCACACCCTGATTGCCGCTTAAGCCGCGATGATCGCAGACCGCAAAAAAGCCTTCGATTTTTTCATTTAAACCGCCAACCGGCTGAACCTGACCGAACTGATCGACCGAGCCGGTAACCGCAATGTGCTGGAAAACCGGCTGTGAAGCCAGAGCGCTAACCAGCACACAGAGTTCTGCCAGCGAGGCGCTGTCGCCATCGACCTCATTATAAGACTGTTCAAATACCACCGAGGCGGAGAAAGGCAGCGGATGGTCAAGCTCCAGTTCGCTAATCAGCCAGGATTGCATAATCATCATGCCCTTGGCGTGAATATTACCGCCCAACTCGGCCTTGCGTTCGACATCGGTTAACTCGCCATCGCCCGGATGAACCACGCAACTGATACGTGAAGGTTCGCCAAATGCGCGCGGATGACCGGGAAATTCAATCACTGACAGCGCATTGATCTGGCCAATACGCTCGCCTGCGGTTTCAATACGCACCTGCTCAGTCAGGATATCGTCGAGCACCCGCTCTGACAGGAAGCTTTCACGCCAGATGCGGTTTGCCAGTGCCTGCTGCAGATTTTCCCCGCTCAGGGTTGCCCGATCGCTGAGCAGTTGGCTTTCCAGCAGCTGCTGACTCAGCCAGCTTGGATCAAGGGGCAGGCTTTCCTGGTCGCCGGTATAACGTGCGGCTTCATGCATCAGCACTGGCCAGAAGTCGGCGGCCGGAGGTGGGCAGTTTAAGCAATCGGCAATCCACTGTGTCCAGTTCAGCCAGTGGCTGACGTCGTCTTCGTCATCAAGACGCAGCTGGTCTTCGAACTCACTGTAAAGTGCCGCAGACGCCAGTTCAGGCTCGATTTCCTGGAACTCTGCCAGCGCGTCACGATCGCCTGTCAGCACCAGGCGTAGCTTTAGCGGCATGGCGGGAATGGTAAGCGGCAGAGGACGGGTTTCATCCGGCGAATACCAGGTAAAGCGCTGGCTGACCACAATCTCTTTTAATCGTACCCACAGCAGCGGCTGTGCTAACAGCGTGCGTAATGACAGCAGCAGAACACCGCCATTGGCGCGATGCACCAGACCAGGGCACAGGGTGAGTTTTGACTGATGGATACGCACACAACCAAACAACTGTTCGCTTTCAACCCAGTCAGCGGCAAAAATACCGCCCTGGCTGGCGAAATTATCCCCAATGCTTTGCGCAGCGCGCCAGCTGATTTCGTCTGATTCTGTCTGATAATGACCGCCATACAGTGTTGCTGATGGGCTATCATCAAGGGATGCCAGCACTTTCTGCAGCAGTTGTAACGCTTCGGTACTTTCGGCGTTTTTCACCAGAAGTAATGGAAATCGTGCCGGGGTCTGCAGCAGCAGATTCAGCCCGTCGTAAAGGCGCGGCTGAAGCATAGAAAAACAGGTTTTTTCATTGCAGAGCGTTTGCGGGAACAAATGGGCAAAACGTTCTGTGTCGGGCTGCAGGGCATGCCACTCAAGTTGGGTGCTGGTCAAAGTTATCTTTTTTTCTGCAGTGGGTAAAAGCGGCATTATACAATATTTCAGCCGGTTAAGCACCGCAGTGATTATCCTGAATCTGTCATCTAGGGGATTCGGGCGAGGGTTACTGTTTTATCTTCGGTCTGAATGAAAAAAGCTGTTATTCTTATAAGGTTATGTGATCAGCATGAGATTTCTATGAAATATCAACAACTGGAAAATCTTGAAAGCGGTTGGAAATGGAAATACCTGGTGAAAAAGCACCGGGAAGGTGAATTGATCACACGCTATATAGAGTCCAGTGCGGCGCAGGAAGCCGTTGAGCAACTGCTGGCGATGGAGCACCGCCCAACAGAAGTGAGTGGCTGGATCCAACAGCATATTAATCCGGCGCTGGATAACCGGATGAAGCAGACTATTCGGGCGCGGCGTAAGCGGCATTTTAATGCTGAGCATCAGCACACGCGTAAGAAATCCATCGATCTGGAGTATCTGGTGTGGCAGCGCCTTGCCGGGTTGGCGCAACGGCGCAAAAGTACGCTGTCAGAAACCGTTGTTCAACTAATCGAAGATGCGGAACGTAAGGAGCAGTATGCCATTCAGATGTCCTCACTTAAGCAGGATCTGAAAAAAATACTGGGTAAATCTGATTAATTTGCGCAGAAAATGCGCACAGGAGAATCGGGTGGAATTGCAGGGATAGCACATTTTAGCTTTTTCTCCCTGGCCATAAAATAAAAAACCCCGCCGAGGCGGGGTTTTTTTGAAGCTAAAGCGTTACTTAAGCCTGTGGCTGAGTAACAACGTCTTTAACGCCTTTAACTTCGATTTCTACACGACGGTCTGGAGCCAGACAATCGATCAGCGCCTTACGGGCTTTCACGTTGTCACAGGTGCTGCCAGTAACCGGGCTGTTTTTACCTTCGCCACGTGCAGAGATTTTGTCAGCCGGGATACCTTTAGATACCAGGTAATCCACTACAGACTGAGCGCGTTTCTCAGACAGTTTCAGGTTGTACTGCTGGGAACCGATACGGTCGGTGAAGCCCAGAACCACAACAGAGCCGTCTTTTGGATCCAGATTGCTCAGCTGGGTGTACAGCTGATCCAGAGCCTGCTGACCTTCTGGTTTCAGGCTCGATTTGTTGAAGTTGAACAGCACGTCAGACTTCAAAGTGAAACGCTTGGTTTCAGTGACTGGAGCCGGAGCTGGAGCCGGGGCTGGAGCCGGAGCCGCTTCATCCTGACCGAAACGGTAAGATACACCCACGCTCAGCATGCCGTTGTCAGGACGGGTACCAACAGTACCTGCATCACCGATGTTGTTCACCCACTGGTAATCCAGACGGGTTGCCCAGTTTTTGGTCACAGCATATTCAACACCGACTGCAGCCAGCGGAGATACGCCAGTATCGTTGTTTTTGATGCGACCGTATTTCTCGCTGTTCTGAGAAGAGTTAGCGATCCACATCATACCACCCAGACGAGTGTAAACGTCCAGATCGTCCATTACCGGGTAGCTTAATTTGGCGGTCAGCTGAACGCCCTGCGCTTTAAAGGCACCGTTGTTGGTCGTGCCTTTATAAGGCATACGGCCCAGCCAGTCATAGCCCAGCTCGAAACCAACATATTTATCGGCCTGATAGCCTAGGAATGCACCGGCACCCAGCTGGCTTTCGTGAGTTGGACCGTTGTTGTTCTCGTAACCATTACCGTAGAATCCGGTATCGTGGTACTGAGACCAGCCAAGTTTACCACCGGTATACCAGGTGTTTTCTTTCGGAGTGGCCTGCGCTACGGTAGCGAAGCCTGCCAGTGCCACTGCAATTGCGATAGCTGTCTTTTTCATTTTGCGCCTCGTTATCATCCAAATAGGCAATGAGCTTAAAGTAAACTCTTTGATTTAATCCTTCGCCGGGTTATGGAGCTCACTTATGACTCTTCCAAAAAAGGAGGTTATTGAGCACCCTGGCGAGGTAAAGTCTACAACGTACCAGCAAACTTACAAGTAAGATGTGGGGTGAGTTAGCAAAAAAAAGGTACTTTTGACATCTTTTGTAACATTTTATGGGGAATTGTTTGGCGCTTTGATGGTCACCAAATCGCGCTAACCCGTTGTGCCGCCTTGCGCGGATATAATCTTAGGCCACACAACGATAAGTCGGGAAAATATTCTGGGAATAATCTTATTTTTACTTAATGATACAAACTCGACTGAATTCTTAACCCGTTTAATGGTTTGGAGAGAGGAAAAACTGACACTTCTGAACGCATTATTAACCCTAACGCACGACCAGAATGTGCCGCCTGCTCCAGGCGTTCACGGTCGGACGGTGAAATTTCCTCTGCAAACCAGCCTAACACCACACTGTAGTTACCTGTCTGTAAGGCTTTAATCATTGAGTCCACTGTGGTAATGCACCCTGAGCGGCTTACCTGCATGATTTTATCCAGCGGCAATCCTGAATGACGCAACCAGTCACGGCTTAACTTCTGATGAGGGGTGAGCCACAGTTGCCAGCGCGACTGATGGCATAACTGTTGCAGCAAAGGAAGCAGCAAACATTGAGCTATGTTGCATTGATCTTCACTGTATACCAGTTCACTGATCAATCCGTCAGTGCTGGCAGGGTTGGCGCCGGGGTGAGGAATAGCAGAACCGCTGTTAACAGACGATAAGTTAAGTGAATGGGTGCGCATAATGTCTCCGCTCATAGTGATGCTGTATGGATATACAGTATCCGGATGCTGGGTAAAGATCAACCTTATTTTTCCATAACGCCTCGCAAAAACAGAATGTAAAAGCCCTTAACCGGAATTAATCATTGAACCTGTTACAGGGATTGAATATCGTCCAATTAATTGATTTAAAGCAGTTAATTATAACTTTCCTATTAGGTCGGAGGTAACACGATGAGCCATTCAAAATTTACCATTGCTGTGATCAAGCAACGTCTGTCTGCCCTGGGCTCACTGGAATCGCGTACCCAGTTTGGCGGTTACAGCCTTGCGGTTGACAAAACGGTGTTTGCAGTGGTGGCGGAAGGTCAGCTGTATCTGAGGGCTTGTGAAACGGTGCAACCATGCCGGATAGACCGCAATGTCCAGCCGCTAAGATTAATCAAAGGCGGCCTGCCGGTGGCACTCAACTATTATCGGGTGCAAGAGGCTCTCTGGTCGGATGAACAACGTCTGGTGGCGCTGGCTGCACTGTGTTTACAGGGGGCGCGGCTGGAGAAACAGCGGCGGCTGCATCAACGTCGGATCAAGGACTTACCGAATATGGGGATACGGATGGAATCCCTGCTGCGTCAGGTAGGAATTTGCACCATCACGGTGCTAAAACAGCAGGGATCGCGGCGCAGCTGGCTCAGATTACGACAACAGAATAAACATCTGGGATTACCGGTATTGCTGGCGCTGGAAGGGGCGATCACCGGTTTGCACAGTGAGGCACTGTCGCTGGCGGTGAAAGAAGAGCTGCGCCTGTGGTTTAACCATAATACGCAGCCGAAGACAGAAGAAAGGAGGGGGCGCCAGGTCTGTCAATGACTGGCCATGATATGTTGCCTTATCCTGACGATCTCCGGTAGCAGGGCTACCAGTAAGCCAATCTGTTGCAGTACCAGCGGTTCCTTGGTTTCGGGATTGGCTTCACTTTGTGCCAGGCGTTGTTGCAAAGAGGCGATGTCCGAGTGCACCGTTTCCGGGTCAACCGGACCCTGCTGCAAAATTTGTGCTGCGCAGTCAGCGGCATCATTTATCAGGCGTAATACACCTTCACTCTGTAATTTCTCACGGTGTGCGCCCAGCGCAGAAGCATAACTGAGAAAAGAATGATTCAGACACAACAGTCTGAATGCATTATCCCGCAATATCGCGTTGGTGCGGTTTTCCGTGGAAAGTCCTGCAACAACGGATGCCAGCTCCGCATCGCCATTATGGGCATCGCGCCGCGCAATACGGTAATCCAGACGATTATCTTTACCCTGATGATATTGTTCCAGAATGGCCTGCAGGTAACGGCAGTTTGCCTCCAGCGAGCGCTGTATCACTTCCGGCAGACGACGGAAGCGCCAGTCCGGCCATATAAAGCTCACCGCCAGCCAGGCAATAGCGCAACCAATCAGGGTATCAACAATCCGCGGCACGGCAACTTCAAATCCTTCACCTAACAGGTTAAAGCACAGCAATACCAGTAAGGTAATAAACATAGTGGCATGCGCATACTGCACCAGGCGGAAGGCGAAAAACAGCACCCCGGTGACGACAATCAACAGCAGCTGTCCTTCCGTTGAAGGTACCAGCCACAGTAATGGCAGGCCGAGAATAATCCCCGCCAGAGTACCGGCAATACGCAGCGCCAGTCGCTGACGGGTGGCGCTGTAGTTGGGCTGACAGACAAACAGGCTGGTAAGCAGGATCCAGTAACCGTGCTTTAATCCGGTTAACTGGATTAAAGCGTAACCGGTGCAAAGTAGCAGTGACAGACGAACGGCATGACGAAACAGGGGGGAGTGTGCGCCCATGTGCCGGCTGATACGCAGGCGAATATCATTAAACCCGGTCAGACCGTCCCCTGAAAGGGTATGATCGGATGAATGTTCTTTTAGTGAAATGGCCTGTTCTGACTCAATGGTGGCCAGTTGCGCGTCTATCGCCTTCAGGTTGGCCAGCAGATAACGCATTGCCTTGATTTCAGACCCTGACGGATGCTGTGCCGCATGGCGATCCAGCGCCTGTTCCAGGCGCAAAAATACGCGTTCAAATTGGGGATTATGCTGATAAGGTTCGCGCAGCAAAATTTTGTGCGACAGCTGATGACAGGCCTGTGCCTGTAAGGTCAGCAGACGCTGAAAACGGAAAAGAATATCGCTGTTTTCTAAGTGTTGACGCAGGCGCTGGTACTGGACATGGGAAGAACTGGCCCTTTCATGAATATCCTGCGCGGCAAAATAGTAATGAAGTGAACGGCGGGTTGCCCGTTGACCCCGGTCACCGCGCAGGCGCGATTTAATCGAGGCGCGGGACTGGTTCAACAGCGTGACCAACTGACTGTTGGCCATGGCCATGGTAAACAGCATCGGTGCGTCGTCTTCTTCAATATCAGGATCAAACAGGCTGGCTTTGGCTTCGAAGCAACGGGCCAACTGTTCGAAACAGCGGGCAAGGTTCTCTTGTAACGGACGCACCGGGAACAGTAAATGCCCGACCAGGGTCAGCAGGTTGTACCAGATGGCACCGCATAACAACATCACTGGCTGCAAATACCATTGCGGGAACAGTCCGATCCCCAGCATGGTATAAATGGCGATGAGCAGTGCCCCAAAAGCAATTGTCGCATAGCGGGTACCCAATGCCCCCAGCAGGATAAATCCCCAGCTGGAGATCGCCAGGCCGATAATAAACATCCACGGATAAGGAAACAGCAGTTCAACGGAGACCGAGGCAATACAAAAGGAGACCAGGGTGATAATCAGATTGCGCAAACGGCCGCTAAAACGATCGTCGAGGTCAGCCAGTGCCGCGGCAACCACGCCCAGGGTTAACGGAATGGTCAAGGTGATCTGATGCAGCCACAAGGGAACAGCGGCGCATCCGGCCAGCGCCAGAGTAATGCGAATGTTATAAAGCCAGGTGCTGTCGAAGGCATAACGGCGCAGACCGTGGATCAGTCTCATGGGGATTTCTTATCAGGGATCAACGAAAGCGGCTACGGGCATTGGCTTCGCGGGCTGCCTGAGCGACTTCTACCGGTACTACGCGGCGGCCGACCGGCCACAGGGCAATGACGGCGATTTTAAAGTTAGCAATACCGATTGGAATACCAATAATCGTCAGGCACTGAGCAATGCCGGCGAAAATATGCCCGATACACAGCCACCAGCCGAAGAAAACAAACCATAGAATATTTAACAGCGTACCCCCTGAGTTTCTTAACGCATTTGACTCACCGGGATTAAGAATATCAATGTGCACTGCTTCATTGCCAAAAGGCAGCAGCGACAATTTGGTGATCTCCCAGCATGACCGGGTTAATGGCAGGGTAAAAATGAAAATAATACTGACCAGAGTGGCCAGCAACCAGGAGGCGGTAGTCAGAAAGCCCCCTAAAACAAAGTTCAGGACATTGAGTACAACGCGCATGTTTTAAACCTTAACTGGAAAAAGTTCTCAGAATGACAAAGCACCATGATTGTAACGTCTTTTAGCGCTGGAGCGCTAACCCGTCGCCCGCTAAACTGTTAAAGATCAACACAGCCGCAGTCAGGATAGCCTTAATGGAACTGAAAGCAACATCACTGGGTAAACACCTGGCACAGCACCCCTATAATCGCGTACGCCTGCTTAATGCTGGCGTCGAAGTTAGCGGTGAGAAACATGAATACCTGATCCCCTTCAATCAACTTCTGGCGATTAAATGTAAGCGCGGTTTGGTGTGGGGAGAGCTCGAGTTCCAGTTGCACGATGACAAAGTGGTACGTTTACACGGCACAGAATGGGGTGAAACCCAGCGTTTCTTCCATTATCTCAATCAGAGCTGGCAGCAGTGGAGCACGGAGATGAGCCGGGTTGCCGCCGGGGTGCTCGATGCTGAGGTTACTGCGATCAGACGGTGCGAGCAACAGGATAACTGGCTGAAACGCAGTGATATCAGCCACTGGCAGCAGACCATAGCCCAGGCGTTTGCCGCGCAACCTCTGCCTGAGGCACGGCTTATAGAGTTTGATAACTGCCGGGAAGCCAGTCTGTATTGCCAACAGCATCAGGATTACAGCAACAGCGATCGCAGCCAGCGCAATGAGGCCTGGACTGAAGATATTCTGCAGCGTTATGCGCAATTCTTTGAGCATGTGGAGTCCTCGCCACTGAATCTTTCTCAGGCCAAAGCGGTAGTGAACGGAGAGGATGCCGTGCTGGTGCTGGCGGGGGCTGGAAGCGGTAAGACCTCAGTGCTGGTGGCGCGTGCTGGCTGGCTGATATTGCGTCAGCAGGCCACCGCCGACCAGATACTGCTGCTGGCGTTCGGTCGTAAAGCGGCAGAAGAAATGAATACCCGTATCAGCGAACGTTTGCATACCGACCAGATCAACGCCTGCACCTTTCATGCCCTGGCGTTGCAGATTATCCGTCAGAGCAGTAAAAGCAATCCGGCTATCAGCGTGCTGGAAAGTGATACTCAGGCGCGCCATCGGCTGTTGATTGATGCCTGGCGGCAGCAGTGCAGTGAGAAGAAATCTCAGGCGAATGGCTGGCGTCAGTGGCTGACAGAGGAGCTGGGCTGGGAGCTGCCAGCAGAAAACTTCTGGCAGGATGAATCCCTGGCGCGGCGGCTGGCAGGTCGGCTGGATCGCTGGCTGGAGCTGATCAGGATGCACGGTGGTGCTAAAGCAACGATGTTGGAAGCTGTCCCGCAAGACTTGCGCACACCCTTTGAAAAGCGCTACCGGTTAATGGCACCGTTGCTGAAAGCATGGAAAAGCGCATTGAAGAAAGAAAGCGCGGTTGATTTCTCCGGGCTGATCCATCAGGCGATCAGTCTTCTGGACAAAGGGCGTTTTATCAGTCCGTGGAAGCACATTTTGGTGGATGAGTTTCAGGATATCTCGCCGCAACGGGCGGCGTTACTCGGTGCATTACGTCGTCAGAACAGCCAGACCACCTTATTCGCCGTTGGCGATGACTGGCAGGCGGTGTACCGCTTCAGCGGTGCCGATATGGCGTTAACCACCGCGTTTCACCACTGGTTTGGTGAAGGCGACCACTGTGTGCTTGACACAACCTACCGCTTTAATCAGCGTATTGGTGAAGTTGCCAGCCAGTTTATTCAGTGCAATCCCGGGCAGTTAAAAAAACCGCTTAACAGCCTGACTAAAGGAAATAAAAAATCGATAGTCTTATTGCCTGAGGAGCAACTGGAAGCGCTGCTGGATAAAATGAGCGGGTATGTCCGTCAGGATGAGCGGGTACTGCTGCTGGCACGTTATCATCATCTGCGCCCGCAGTTACTGGATAAAGCCGCTACCCGCTGGCCGGGACTGACGCTGGATTTTATGACTATTCATGCCAGTAAAGGACAGCAGGCCGATTATGTGATTATGGTCGGATTGAATGGCGGTAAGGACGGTTTCCCGGCAGGTTCCGCAGAATCCGTGATAGAAATGGCGCTGCTGCCGGCCAGCGAGGAATTCGCCCACGCCGAAGAACGCCGGCTGGCTTATGTGGCGATGACCCGCGCCCGACATCAGGTCTGGTTACTGTTCGATCGCCAAAATCCCTCAGTATTTGTTGCCGAGCTGAGTAAACAGGGGGTCACACAGCTGCGTAAACCCTGAAAATGCTCAGCATATTACTGTAAACGCTGTTGCAGATAGCGCGGATAGTCAGGGATTTTAACATTCAGCGACTGGTCAAACAGCGGCGAACTGATAATAAAATCGGCGCTGGACAGGTTGGTAGCCACCGGAATATTCCAGACGGTGGCCAGGCGCAGCAGGGCCTTTACGTCAGGATCATGGGGTACTGCGTTCAGCGGATCCCAGAAAAAAATTAGCAGGTCGATTTTCCCTTCAGATATCAACGCGCCTACCTGCTGATCGCCCCCCAGCGGACCACTGAGCATCGCGGTGACCGGCAGGCCGGTTGCCCGTTGCACCAGATTGCCGGTTGTGCCGGTGGCAAACAGTAAATGTGGCTGCAGGCGTTGTTTATGCGATGAAACCCACTGCATCAGCGACGTTTTACAGTGGTCATGCGCAACCAGTGCGATGCGTTTTTGGGCGGGCAGCTGGCGTGTGGTGAATTCCATTCAGCGATCCTGTTCAAGTATTTGCTGTTAAACCGGATCCTGAGTGTAGTGCCTGAACGGCCCGGATATCAACGTTAGCTGCAGCCAGACTGGCTGATTATAATCGCTGACGTGTCGCTGAGTTGACCTGGTGGAACCAAAGTTGCAGCAGCTTTTCGGTTTGTTTCGGCCTGCTGCTTTGTCTTACGGGAGACATCAGGGAAACAGGCTGAGGCGGATGGGCAAAGCGCGGCACCGAAGCGATTTGCCCACTGAGATTGTAGTGTCTGACTGCCTGCTGAGGGTCATCACTTTCTCTGAGCAACAGACGATCCTGCCTGCTGGCAATCGGTTGGCCGTGCTCATTTACTAACTGAATTATCGGGTCGTGCTCGAAACGATGTGCTTCCTGCCGGGTCGTCAGGGGTGGCAGGCGGATAGTGACCGACTGACTCTGAGCGTTAAAGTTGGCAATTTGCCAGGACGAGTGCCAGAGGATTTGTCGGCCAGGGTGAACAGTAAAACTTTTCTCCACGCGAAACAGGATTTGATGTTCGCCATGTTCCAGTTCCAGCCCGTCAGCCCCTTTAAGGATGGAACCTGATATTTTGTAGCCATCCAGCACCAGCAAATTAATATTGGCAGAGAGTTTAAGCGTGGTGGCTTGTACACTGGCGATAAGGAAAAGTGCAACCGTTCCAATTATGAGCCTGTACCACATCATCGTTCCTGCCCGCTTGATTGAGTGAGTGAGTGAGTGAGTGAGTGAGTGTATCAAAGTCTTTCAGTATGGCAGCATGTTAACATTTAAACATACTTAAATGTGCTATAAGTCAAAAATTTGCGCGGACGTGCGTCTGGCTTAGCATTATCTCAGATCTGAAAGCGCACAGTCTGTGATAAAACAGGCCATCAGTACCCCAACCTGAGGAACCAGGATATGCAGGATAAAAAGATTGCCGAGGTTCTTACTACCAGCAAAACCATCGCGCTGGTGGGAGCCAGTGATAATCCGGCGCGCCCGAGCTATCGGGTGATGCAGTATCTGTTGGCGCAGGGTTATCGGGTTATTCCCGTCAGCCCGAAACTCGCTGGACAAATGCTGTTAGGGCAGCCGGTATGGGGCTCGCTGGCGGAGGTGCCGGAGAAAATAGATATGGTGGATGTTTTCCGCAATTCGGAAGCGGCGTGGGGGGTAGCACAGGAGGCGATAGCTGCAGGGGCTAAGGTGCTGTGGCTGCAACTTGGGGTGATTAACGAGGCCGCGGCGGTACTGGCAGCAGAAGCCGGGCTGGTGGTGATTATGGATCGCTGCCCTAAAATTGAAATTCCGCGCCTGGGGCTGGAAATACAGTAATAAAAAAACCCGCCACAGCGGGTTTTTTTAGTTTCTCAGACGCGGAGCCTGTAACTGCTGACGCAGTGAAGCAGCCAGTTCATCCAGTGAAGCCTGTTCAGGGTGATCGCCGGGTTGTTCCCAAGCCAGCTGCGCCTCGGCCAGATAGGTGTGTACCGTCTGACCATCATCATCTTCCATTACCACGTGATACCAGGGAGCGGTACGCAGCGCACTGCTGGTGCTGAGCTCGTCAGGGGCGGCCTCTTCCAGCGAATATTCCGGATCGACATCTACCACTACGCCTAAAAAACCCAGCAGCTGGTGCCTGACCTGCTGTCCGATACCAAATTTACTGGCAATCATATGACCTCCTGAAATCGAATCCCGAAGATGATATGGAGGCGCACAGGCTGTTTTCAAGTCACATTACGCGACAGGCGAACCCTTTCAGATATAACCCTTCCGGGTAGCTGGCGCTCACCGGGTGGTCGGCGGCCTGACGGAACTGCTCTATAAACTGCACTTCACGCTGTGCATCCAGCGCGGCGTCAGCAATAATTTTCTGGAACAGATCGGTAGCCATCAGCCCGGAGCAGGAGAAGGTTAACAGCATGCCGCCCGGATTCAGCAGTTGCATCGCCAGCATATTGATATCTTTATAGCCGCGACAGGCACCCATCAGCTGATTCTTGTTTTCCACAAATTTAGGGGGATCCATCACGATCAGATCGAACTTTTTATTTTCGTCACGGTAACGGCGCAGAAGTTTAAACACATCATCACGCAGAAATTCCGCTTTACTGACATCAAGACCGTTAAGCTCCACGTTCTGACGAGCTACGTCCAGCGCCGCCTGAGAAGTATCGACACTGATAACATGTTCACAGTTACCCATCAGCGCTGAGACCGCAAAGCCGCCGGTATAAGAGAAGCAGTTCAGTACCCGGCAGCCGGCAGCATAACGGCGGGTTGCCAGACGACTGTCACGCTGATCCAGGTAATACCCGGTTTTATGGCCGGTTTTGATATCAACCAGCAGCTGCATTCCGTGTTCGGTAATCGGCTGTAAATCCGGTGGCGCAGCGCCCAGCACTACACCCTGAGTCATCTCCAACCCCTCTTTTTTACGCACGCTGACATCAGAACGGTCATAAATGGCGCACTGCGGGTAGAGACGTTGTAATGCGGTGATCAGCGCCGCGCGCTGGTATTCAGCACCGGCTGAGAGCAGTTGCAGCACCAGAAAATCGTTAAAGCGATCGATGGTGATACCGGGTAAGCCATCAGACTCGCCAGCAATCAGGCGGTAACTGTTGAGATCGTCACGTTGCGCCAGCCAGTCACGCAGCTGTTGCGCTGCCTGTAAACGACGGACAAAAAAGTCGATATCGATCGACTCATCCTGCTGCCAGCTCCAGACGCGGGCGCGGATTTGTGACTGGGGTGACAGCGCACCACGCGCCAGCCATTTCCCCTGACTGTCGCAAATATCAACGGTTTCACCGGCACTGGCTTTGCCTTCCATGCGGGCAACGGCACCAGAAAAAACCCAGGGATGACGACGGAGTAAGGACTTTTCACGCCCTTTGGCAAGAATCAAACGAACGGTCATATTTTGCTATGCTTATGCTTGAAGGATCAGCGGATATTGTCAGGTGCGGATTATGAAAAAGCAAACGCTGTTGTCATCAGGAGGATAAATGACCGGGATTTGTGTACGTGCATGGGTTTATGGCAGGGTGCAGGGCGTGGGTTTTCGCTACAGCACTCGCACCCAGGCGCTGAAAGATCGGCTGCAGGGTTATGCAAATAATCTCGATGACGGTAGCGTAGAGGTGCTGATCTGCGGTGACTCTGAGGGGGTGGAAAGGTTGCTGGCCTGGCTGAAAGCCGGCGGGCCGGCCAGTGCACGTGTCGATAAGGTGGTGACTGAACCCTGCCGCCCGCCGCCCCTGCCTCGCGATTTCACTACGGGCTGAGAATTACAGGCATCTGGCTGGTTTGGGCAGCCCGGCAATTTTGGTTGCCTGTTTTGCCGGTCCTTTAGGAAACAGGCGGAACAGATAGCGACTGTTGCCTTTTTCTTCCCCGTACCGTTGTGCCATGGCTTTAACCAGCATGCGCACCGCCGGAGAAGTATTAAACTGCAGATAAAATTCCCGGACAAACAGCACCACTTCCCAGTGATCATCCGTCAGTATGATGCCTTCTTCATCCGCCAGTTGCCCGGCCAGGGCTTCACTCCAGTCACTGACTGATTTCAAATAGCCTGCGCCATCGCGTGCGATCTCTTTACCGTTAAAATACACTCTGGTTCCCCGCTGAATAAAACTAGCTGCCAAGCTTAGCAAAATTTTTCTGCGGCCAAAATAAAGCCCCGCTCAGGCAGGGCTGGAGTGGTCCTCTGTCAACTGGCTTAGTTGCTGCGTGACATACCCAGCAGGCTCAGCAGGCTGACAAAGATGTTGTAGATGGACACGTACAGGCTGACGGTGGCACGGATATAGTTCGTTTCGCCACCATGAATAATGTTGCTGGTTTCCCACAAAATTGCGCCGGTGGAAAACAGGATAAACAGCACGCTGATAGCCATATGCAGTGCCGGAATATTCAGAAAGATATTGGCGACGACGGCAATAAGCAGCACGACAAAACCTGCCATTAACATACCGGACAGGAATGACATATCCTTACGGGTAGTCAGGACATAGGCTGAACAGCAGAAGAACACCAGAGCCGTGCCGCCCAGCGCCAGGCCAATCACATCACCCATGCCCGCCGAAAGGAAACTGTTCAGGATTGGACCCAGGCAATACCCCAGAAAACCGGTAAAGGCAAAGGCCGCCAGAATCCCCGCCGGGCTGTTTGCCAGCCGGTGCGTCAGAAACATCAGGCCGTAAAAGCCGACCAGCATCAGGATCAGGCCCGGAGCGGGCAGGGCATACACTGTACTGACCGTGGCAGTGACGGCAGAAAATGCCAGCGTCAGGCCAAGCAGAAAATAGGTATTACGCAACACCTTGTGCGTGCTTAACAATGAGTCTGCAGGTGCTGAAGAAACGATACGGTCCATAGACTACCTCTGTTAGGGGCTGACAAATACTGTTGAGAGTAAGGAGTCATCTGATGGCATGGAAGGCGTTTTACCCTTCTTTACTCGCCTGGTTGAGGAATATTTGTACGTACGGGGCAAATTATCAGCACTCACGCACCGGGTGCTGATTTTTCAGGCGGTTGAAGCAAAACTCGCTTTACAAGCCTGCAGGGGATGTTTATAGTTCGCCGCATGTGGAGGAGTGGCCGAGTGGCTGAAGGCACCGGTCTTGAAAACCGGCGACGGGAAACCGTTCCAGAGTTCGAATCTCTGCTCCTCCACCATCAAATTTAACCCCGCGCTTGTCATAAGCGCGGGGTTTTTTGTTAGTTTTGTTTCGCCAGCGGTGGCTACCGACATAGTCCGTAAAGAAGGCGTTAATTCATCCTTTGCCGGGCTGCTGGTGAAAAAAGATACGATTAAAACTGATTGTGCATATAATCAACAAATTATATGAAAATAATCTTGGCAAACCTGAGAGCAGTCACTATACTGCGCAGCATCAGTAACAACCCTGTCGTTACTGATGCCTGTGTGGAGGAGTGGCCGAGTGGCTGAAGGCACCGGTCTTGAAAACCGGCGACGGGAAACCGTTCCAGAGTTCGAATCTCTGCTCCTCCACCATCTATTCTGCCCCTGAGCTTAGCAATAAGCTTGGGGTTTTTTATTTTTGTCTCTGACGCCTGCCGGGCTTTATTTTGTTCAGCCTGTATAACCGGCCGCAACCGGGATTACCATCAATCAAAAACACCCGGTTTGCGCGGGAGAAGACTTCTGTTTTTCCTGACTTCCTGCTATGTTCCCGCTACTGGCTGTACTGGGATTTTACGGTAAACATCTTGTTTCCTTTCAGTTTCCTGACGTCATTAAAAACCACCGTTATAGTTTGATATAATCCGGCGGATCATAACGCGTGCGCGCCGCTCAACTTTCACAGGATGCGACTGAGATGAGCCAGCACGGTGAAAAAGTTTCTTCCTGTCAGCGATTTTATATTACAGAACAATGGAATATCGATATGTTTAACAAACTCAGTCTTTGCACCTTAGCAATCTGTTCGGCGCTGTCGACCACTGCTGCTCTGGCCGCTGACAGTGATTACCAACTGGAACAGGTGTTAATGGTGAGCCGCCACAATTTGCGTGCGCCACTGGCAGATAATGGCAGTCTGTTGACGCAGGTTACCCGGAAAACCTGGCCAGCATGGGAAGTGCCCGACGGTCAGTTAACCACCAAAGGTGGCGTGCTGGAAGTCTATATGGGACGCTATACCCGTGAATGGCTGGCACAGCAGGGGCTGGTTGATAAGGCTGAGTGCCCGAAAAGCGATGATGTGTTTGCCTATGCGAACAGTCTGCAGCGCACGGTAGCGACCGCACAATTTTTTATTACCGGTGCTTTCCCTGGTTGTGATGTGCAGGTCAATCATCAGGACGAAATGGGTGCTATGGATCCGGTGTTCAACCCGATTATCACCGGAACGGATAAAGCATTTAATCAGCAGGCGCTGGCGGCAATGACCGCTGACAGCGAGAAACTGGCGCTGAAACCAGCCTATGAGCAGCTGGAAAAGATGGTTAACTCCCGTAATTCTGCGTTCTGTAATGGTAAAAAACAGTGTGATGCTTTCAGCCGTGAGCAAAATAAATTTATTGCTGATAACGGTAAAGAGCCGGGCGTCACCGGCCCGCTGAAAACAGGTAACGCCCTGGTGGATGCTTTTACGCTGCAATACTATGAAGGGCTACCGCTTGAGCAGGTGGCATGGGGTAAAATTAAAACCCCTGAGCAGTGGACTGAGCTGTCAGCGATCAAAAATGGTTATCATGATACGCTGTTCTCTGACCCGGCAGTGGCTCGTGATGTAGCTGCCCCGCTGGTAGACTATATCCGCAATTTGCTGGTTAATTTGGATCAGGAAAATGCGCCTAAGGTCATGCTAATGGTGGGGCACGATTCCAATATCAGCTCACTGCTGAATGCGCTGGCAGTTAACCCTTACACCCTGACCAATCAGTTTGAACGCACGCCAATCGGCGGCATGGTTCAGTTCCAGCGCTGGATGGATAAAAAGAATAAGCGTGAGCTGGTGAAGGTGGAATATGTTTACCAGAGTACGCAGCAACTGCGTGATGCTCAGCCACTGTCACTGGCTCACCCGCCAGAGCGTGTCACGCTGCAGATGGCAGGTTGTCCGACTGATACCAATGGTTTCTGCCCGTGGGATAAATTTACTCAGGTACTGACTGATGCACTGAAAGGCACGCCAATCGACGTCACGCCGCCAGTCACAGCGGAAAAGGATGCGGACGTCGGTAAATTGGCTGATGATAAAAGTCTGAACAAAGAACAGACTAAGGACGCCGCAGTCAAATCGGCACCGACGGTAAAAGCTGCAGAAAACACCGCAAAAGACGCGGTCAAACATGCTACAGATGACGCAGCCAAAACCGATAATCCAGGCGCTGTCAGTAAAGAGAAAGAAAAAACAGGCGCGTCCGGTGACGCAAAGATGACGCCGGCGGAAACCAGTCTGAAAAGCGACAATGCAGCGGCTGCTAAACCTGCGGAAGCGGCAAAATCAGAAGCCGCTGCGGGGAATGCTGAACCTGAAAAAACGGCGCAGGCACCGGCTCAGTAACTGTTGGCTATTGCGGACTTAACATCAAAAAAAGGCCGACGTCATGTCGGCCTTATTGCTTGTGGCGGTTGTTATTGGGCGCTGATTACCACCAGCTTCTGGTTAACGAACTCTTTAATGCCCAGATCGGAAAGCTCGCGACCATAACCGGAACGCTTAATCCCACCGAAAGGTAACTCTGCCGCCGTATTAGTGGCGGAGTTGATATACACCATGCCAGTTTCAATACGTGATGCCAGCGACCGGGCGCGCGCCATATCGCGGGTGAAGACTGCTCCGCCCAGCCCATAGTGTGAATCATTCGCCAGTTTCACGGCTTCATCGTCGTCTTTAACGATATAAATTTGTGCTACCGGGCCAAAAAATTCGGCATACCAGGCGGGGTTATCGCGGCTGATATCGGTCAGAATGGTGGGTTGATAATAGCAGCCTTCACCGGCAACCGGTGCTCCACCCAGTTTCAGCGTTGCACCATGCTGAACGGCCTCTTTTACCTGCTTATCCAGTGCATCCCGCGCTTCTGCGGAGGAGAGTGGGCCCAGTGTGGTTTTTTCATCCAGTGGATCGCCAATTTTCACCGCGTTGAACGCCGCAATAAATTTTTCCATAAAACTATCGGCGATCTTTTCATGGATCAAGAAGCGCTTGGCGGCAGTACAGACCTGACCGCAGTTATTCAGTCGGGCGGCAACGCCAGCAGAAACCGCTTTATCCAAATCGCAGTCGTCCAGCACCACAAAGACATCATTACCACCCAGTTCCAGAGTGGTTTTTTTCAAATACTTTCCTGCCTGTTGAGCGACAGCGCTGCCCGCTTTTTCTGAACCGGTTAACGCAGCACCCTGTACGCGGTCATCTGCAATCAGTTGGGCAATCTGATCATTGTTAACAAACAGATTGGTCCAGGCACCGACAGGTGCGCCGGCTTCCAGGATCAGTTGTTCAAATAAGTGTGCACAGTGCGGAACATTTTTAGCATGTTTAGCCAGAACCGGATTGCCCACCGCCAGATTAGGTGCCAGAACACGCATTAACTGGTAGAACGGGAAATTCCACGGTTCAACTGCAACCAGCACCCCGACAGGATGATTCTCTACCCAGGCTTCACCCAGTTCACTGGGATAAGACACAGGAGCCAGAAAACGCTCCGCATTTTCCGCGTAATAGCGGGCGATTTGCGCACAGAGTTTAACTTCAGCACGACTCTGAGCGATCAGTTTACCCATTTCACTACTGGCTGCGACGGCCAGCTCTTCGTGACGGCTGTCAATTAATTCCGCCAGCTTCTTCAGCACCTGCAGACGAGGCTGAAGTGGCCCCTTACACCAGTCAGAGTGATAGAGCGCATCTGCGGTTGCCAGCGCCTGTTCGGTCTGTCTGGCATCGTGTTCCGGCCAGGACTTAACCAGCTTGTTATTGGCAGGGTTAATGGTTTGATAGGGCATTTTTTGCCTCCTGAGGGACAATCAACCTGTGGCAGATCGTAGTGAATTAAGGAAATAAGTCTGGCAGATAGAAGCAGGGTGTGGTTATCTTTCAGATCATTCTCACCCGACCTCTGTTTGCAGGCAGAATAATCAGACGTTTTTACGTTCTATCACCTTATTATCCCAGGTGAGTGCATCCTGCTGCGTTTTATTAAAGGCGCGTATCAGAACGTCATCATTCCCTTGTTGTTCCCAGATAGCTTCAGCCAGTTTCTCGTCATATTTAGCCACTTCAAAAATGGCTTCAGCAATTTCAATTGAGGTGCAACGTAGCGTTGCCCATTCACCGACGTGGTGTGCCTTTGCTTCTTGAGTTGTCATAATACTCTCCTGTGAATAACCCTTTATGAGTATAGGCGAGAGAGGCTGATTAGGGGGGCGTGACATGCGGTTTTCCGGTTATCAGTGGGGTATATCACCGCATGAATGCTGTTGACCTTGCCGGAACCTGCGAGCAAACTTAGCGCCAAAATTATCTTTGGATGTGATTATGGCTGGTTTTTTTTCACGTGATACCCTGTTGCTGAGGCCACAGGAATGGGTTCTTGTGTTGATCACCATGGTTTGGGGCGGTACATTTCTGACAGTTCACCTTGCGATGACGGTGAGTGGCCCCTGTTTTTTTATTGGTCTGCGCTTTGCTACGGCGGCAGTATTGCTGGGTCTCCTCACCTGGCGAACGCTGCCTGGTATTACCTGGCAGGAAATTAAATTTGGTACGCTGATTGGTATTGCTATTGCCATTGGCTACGGACTGCAAACCTGGGGAATGCAAACCATTTCCAGCAGTAAATCCGCCTTTATCACTGCCTTGTATGTCCCGCTGGTGCCGCTGTTGCAGTGGCTGTTTCTGGGTAAAATGCCCGGTCTGATGTCATGGGTGGGTATCCTGCTGGCTTTTGCCGGACTGATGATGCTGGCCGGGCCAGAAGGGGGAGAGCTGGCTTTCAGTGTCGGCGAAATTGCTACGCTTATCAGTACGTTGGGGATTGCTGCAGAAATTATTCTGATCAGTGCCAGTGCCGGTAATGTGGATGTGCGGCGGGTCACCGTGATTCAGCTGGCGGTAGCCTCATTGTGCGGCTTTATGATGATGAAACCTGGTGGTGAAACTATTCCTGATTTAACGCCTTTTTTACTGTGGAGTGCAGTGGGGATGGGGGTGGCCAGTGCGGTTATTCAGGTCACGATGAACTGGGCACAGCGCAGTATCTCTCCTACCCGGGCGACGGTGATTTATGCCGGTGAGCCGGTATGGGCCGGGATAGTCGGACGACTGGCGGGAGAAAGATTACCGGCAGTTGCAATGCTGGGTGCCGGCCTGATAGTGACGGGGGTGATTATCAGCGAACTTAGGCTGGTACGGAAAAGAAAACCCGTTGTTGAGGGGGCGCTGGTAAACCGCAGCGATAATGAGACAGGCTCAAAATAAACTGCCTGTACAGACGGAGCATCCGCCAGAAACGGATGCTCCGGTCGCGGTTAGTGAGTAGTACAACGGCTGCGCAGGAACCAGCCAATCCCCAACATGATAAACCACAGCGGTGTCACCATCAGTGCCTGACGGGTGTCAGTTTCCAGCGTCAGCAATACCAGCACAAAGGCAAAAAACGCCATACAGACCCAGCACATCAGCTTACCCAGCGGCATTTTATAATTCGACGCGGCATGACGCAGCGGATGCTTTTTGCGGTACGCCAGATAAGAGCAAAGGATGATGGTCCAGACAAACATAAATAAAATGGCGGAAACGGTGGTAACCAGGGTGAATACTGTGATGACGTTAGGGATCAGATAAATTAACGCCACGCCAGTCAGCAGACACAGGCAGGAAAAATACAGTCCGGAGCTTGGTACGGCACGGCTGGAGAGTACGCCGAACTGGCGATGAGCAACGCCCTGCTGTGACAGGCCATAAAGCATGCGACTGGTGGAGAAAATCCCGCTGTTAGCCGATGAGGCCGCAGACGTCAGCACCACAAAGTTAACAATACTGGCAGCCGCAGGCAGGCCGGTCAGAATAAACATCTCAACAAACGGGCTGCGCTCAGCAATGACATGATTCCACGGCGTCACGGTTATAATTACCATCAGCGCCAGCACGTAAAACATAATAATACGCAGCGGTATGGCGTTAATGGCGCGTGGCAGAATGGTTTTCGGATCGTGGGTTTCTGCTGCCGTGGTGCCGACCAGCTCAATACCGACGAAGGCAAAAATAGCTATCTGGAAACCGGCAAAGAATCCGGTCACTCCTTTCGGGAACATACCCCCTTGATCCCAGATATTACTCAATGCAGCATGGCCGCCACCCGGTGACGGATAATGCATGATAACCAATACAATACCGATGGCGATTAGTGCCAGGATGGCGACAATTTTGATAATGGCAAACCAGAACTCCATCTCACCGAACAGTTTAACCGTAGCAATATTCAGTGCCAGAAAGACCACCACACACAGCAGGGCACTCATCCAGACGGAGAATCCGGGAAACCAGAACTGGAAATAGGAGCTGATTGCCACAATATCGGCTACTCCGGTCACCACCCAACAAAACCAGTACGTCCAGCCGGTATAATACCCTGCCCAGGGCCCGAGCAGATCAGCGGCGAAATCACTGAAAGACTTGTATTCAAGATTGGAGAGCAACAGTTCGCCCATTGCGCGCATCACAAAAAACAGCATAAACCCGATGATCATATACACGAAGATGATTGAAGGGCCGGCCAGACTGATGGTTTTACCCGACCCCATAAACAGGCCGGTGCCGATGGCTCCGCCGATTGCAATCAGCTGGATATGACGGTTATGCAGATTACGCCGCAGCGTATGGGGGCTTTCTCCCGGGAGAGTGCTCTCTTTTGCTTGATCTACCATTGATAAGTTCCTGTCCTGTGATATTCAATTGTAAGCTCTGTTGGCTTTTATTTATCCAGCTCGTCGATGTCCACATGGTTACGTTGCTATCCCGATTAACAAGAAGTCATCCTGACCAGCCAGGGACGTATTCAGGATAATCGAATCAGGTGCTGATCCGGTCATAATGAATGATAATACTATGGGGTGGCGGGCCGGATGGCAGCCAGCTGACGTGCCAGTCAGGAGCTTATCGTAAAAGTTGCCAGGTTAAAGCAGAAAACAGAGATTAATCTCTAAATAATGGGCGTCTGCTCAAAAACAGAGCATTTTGCGGCAAACAATGGCCTCGACCGCTGAAAGCGCAGGGGATACAGGCAGGGAAGCAGACAGGGCAAACGCGCCCTGTCCAGACAGGCATGGACGTCATTACTGGCGGTAACCGTGTTTGATCTGGTTAATGGTATTGCTGAACACCTCTGCCTGTAGCGGATCTTCCAGTCCGGCAATATAGCGTTCCATGTTGATCAGCACTTTACCGGCATCGGCCTGACCCATAACCCTTAACATCATGGTGACCAGTGTCTTCATGCAACTTAACTCATTTGCCTGGATGCTAGCCTGTTCACTGGTAGAAAAGTCTGTCTGACTCATGGTTGCTCCTGATGGTTTATAGGAAGTGTTACCGGAGAAATAATCATCAGGTAACAGAAACTGCCGAACTATATCATATTTCATCCTTTCAGAATCACTGTTAACCGGCCAGAGGATGAAAATTTGATTTAAATTGCAAGTGGTCATCTTTCAGCCAAATACGGAAGGGGAGAAAAAGACAGATGAGTGGGGGGAATGTATTATCGGCTTTGTTTTTTAATTTATTAGTTATTTGGAAATTGTTTTTTTAATTCTTTGTTTTGAATCAAAATGGCTGGGTTGATTTATCATTTTTTATATTGGTTTACGTTTTTCTATTAAGGTGACTATCATGAATTTTGCTATTCTTTTGCCGTTCAATCTGTGTGTAAAATAATGGCGTTATTCATCAGTAACATTATTTATGTACTATCATTTGAAAAAAGGTAGTAACATAGACTTGACAATAACCACTCTTATTTACCTGCCTCAGCCAGTTAGGGAGTTCCATTTGATAAGCGTTTTTCTCGTAGATGACCACGAACTGGTACGCGCTGGGATTCGTCGTATCCTGGAAGATGTGAAAGGCATCCAGGTTGTGGGTGAAGCCAACTGCGGAGAGGATGCAGTGAAGTGGTGCCGCGTCAACAAGGTTGATGTGGTGTTAATGGACATAAATATGCCGGGTATCGGCGGGCTTGAAGCCACCCGCAAGATTGTTCGTTACACGCCAGACAGCAAAATTATCATGCTAACCATTCATACCGAGAATCCTCTGCCAGCAAAAGTGATGCAGGCAGGAGCAGCAGGCTATTTGAGCAAAGGTGCCGCACCTCAGGAAGTGATAAGCGCCATACGTTCAGTAAATGCCGGTCAGCGCTACATTGCTTCAGACATTGCTCAACAGATGGCATTAAGCCAAATCGAACCGCAAAAGTCAGAATCTCCCTTTAGCAGTTTGTCGGAGCGCGAATTGCAGATTATGCTGATGATAACCAAGGGTCAGAAAGTGACGGAAATCTCCGAAAAGCTTAATCTGAGTCCCAAAACAGTTAACAGCTATCGTTACCGCATGTTCAGCAAACTCAACATCAGCGGTGACGTGGAGCTAACTCACCTTGCCATCCGGCACGGGTTGTTTAATGCGGAGCCTGTGATCAGTAGTGAGTGATGTATTTGACGCCCGATCCTTTCTGAAAACTGTAACCAGCCAGCCAGGCGTTTACCGGATGTACGATGCCGAGACAAACGTTATCTATGTTGGCAAGGCGAAAGATCTAAAGAAACGGTTGTCCAGCTACTTCCGTGGTCATCTGGCCAGCCGTAAAACAGAGGCGCTGGTGGCCCTGATCCGTCAGATTGATGTGACGGTGACGCACACTGAAACCGAAGCATTGCTGCTGGAACACAACTATATAAAGCTTTACCAGCCGCGCTATAACGTGTTGTTGCGTGATGATAAAACCTACCCCTTCATTTATCTCAGCGGCGATACTCACCCCCGGCTTGCCAGCCATCGTGGTGCGAAGCATGGGAAAGGCGACTATTTTGGTCCGTTTCCCAATGGTTATGCCGTCAGAGAAACCCTGTCGCTGCTGCAAAAAATCTTTCCGGTGCGCCAGTGTGAAAACAGCGTCTATCGCAACCGTTCCCGCCCCTGTTTGCAGTATCAGATTGGTCGCTGTCTTGGCCCCTGCGTTAAAGGACTGGTCTCAGACGAAGAATATTCCCGTCAGGTAAATTACGTCCGTTTGTTTCTGTCCGGTAAAGACGATCAGGTTCTTAATCAGCTGGTCAGTCGAATGGAGCAGGCCAGTGCGGCGTTACGTTTTGAAGAGGCGGCGCGCCTGCGCGATCAAATTCAGGCTGTACGTCGGGTAACTGAAAAGCAGTTTGTCTCTAATCAGGGAGATGACCTTGACGTCATCGGCGTAGCGTTCGAGGGCGGTCTGGCCTGTATGCACGTGCTGTTTATTCGTCAGGGCAAGGTGCTGGGCAGTCGCAGCTATTTCCCTAAAGTACCGGCAGCGACCGAACTTTCAGAAGTGGTTCAAACCTTTGTCGGACAGTTTTACCTGCAGGGCAGTCAGTTGCGAACGCTGCCCGGCGATATTTTGTTGGATTTTGCTCTGCCGGAAAAAGAGCTGCTGGCTGGTTCACTGACAGAACTTGCCGGAAGGCGGATCAACATCCAGAGTAAACCTCGCGGTGACCGGGCGCGTTACCTGAAACTGGCACGCACCAATGCAGCAACGGCACTCACCAGTCGCATTGCACAACGCTCAACGATCCATCAGCGGCTGTCACAGCTGGCCGAAGTGCTTAAGCTGCCCGACATTCGCCGCATGGAATGCTTTGATATCAGCCATACGATGGGGGAACAAACCATTGCTTCCTGTGTGGTATTTGATGCTAACGGGCCGGTACGCAGTGAATATCGCCGTTACAATATCAGTGATATTAACCCGGGTGATGACTATGCGGCAATGAATCAGGTGCTGCGGCGTCGGTATGGTAAAATGCTGGAGCCGGCTAAGATCCCGGATGTGATATTAATTGATGGTGGTAAAGGGCAGCTGTCGCAGGCTAAACAGGTTTTTGCTGAGCTGGAAGTCAGCTGGGATAAACACCACCCTTTATTACTGGGGATTGCCAAGGGTACCGATCGTAAGGCCGGGCTGGAAACGCTGTTCTTTGAACCGGAAGGCGAGGGGTTCAGCCTGCCGCCAGACTCTCCTGCTCTCCATGTTTTGCAGCATATCCGCGATGATTCCCATAATCATGCGATCACCGGTCACCGTGATAAGCGTGCGAAAGTGAAAAACAGCAGTACGCTTGAAACCATTGAAGGGGTCGGCCCGAAACGGCGTCAGATGTTGCTTAAGTATATGGGGGGGTTACAGCCGCTGTTAAACGCATCGGTAGATGAGATTGCCCGCGTCCCGGGGATTTCACAGGCGCTGGCTGAAAAAATCTTCAGCGCACTGAAACACTAAGCATTGCAACCCTGATTGCAATGTAGCAACATAGGAACAAATTCCACTCTGTCCAGACAGTTAGCATAATTATGCCATTTAATATTCCAACTTTACTGACCCTGTTTCGTGTGGTGCTTATCCCATTTTTTGTGCTGGCATTTTATTTGCCTTTTCAATGGGCTCCGCTGGTCTGCGCGCTGATATTTATTGTTGCCGCTGTGACTGACTGGCTGGACGGCTGGCTGGCACGCCGCCTGAAGCAGACCACCCGCTTTGGTGCTTTTCTTGATCCGGTTGCTGACAAGGTGATGGTAGCAATGGCACTGGTTCTGGTCACTGAGCATTTTCATTCCTGGTGGATAACTTTACCGGCAGCCACGATGATTGCCCGAGAAATTATCATTTCTGCGCTGCGTGAGTGGATGGCGGAAATCGGCAAGCGGAGTAGCGTGGCCGTGTCATGGATTGGCAAAGTGAAAACCACCGCACAAATGCTGGCATTATTCGCCTTACTGTGGCGACCGGATAATATGGTAGAGATCTTCGGCGGCATAGCGCTTTATATCGCTGCGGTGCTGACGTTCTGGTCAATGTTCCAGTATCTTAATGCTGCGCGTGGCGATTTGCTCGAACGTTGATCGAAGCGATTTAAAAAGCAGCAAACGGATACAAAGTAAGGATAATTTTATTGACTCATGGTTCGATGTCAGTAGAATGCAACGCATCAAGAGGCAGCATGGTCTGCCGAAAGATTGAAGTGATGAAAATAAGATAAATCAGCAGGTTCTGAATGACCTGATGATAACCAGGCGGGAATAGCTCAGTTGGTAGAGCACGACCTTGCCAAGGTCGGGGTCGCGAGTTCGAGTCTCGTTTCCCGCTCCAGATTTAGCCTGAAGATGGTGTGACTGTCTAAAGGAAACAGAATTAAGGCGCGTTGGCAGAGTGGCCATGCTGCGGATTGCAAATCCGCCTACCTCGGTTCGACTCCGGGACGCGCCTCCACTTTACACCCTGCCCGGGTGGTGAAATCGGTAGACACAAGGGATTTAAAATCCCTCGACTTATGGTCGTGCGGGTTCAAGTCCCGCCCCGGGCACCATTAAGATTTAAAAAACAAAAATAAGCAATACAAGCAATGTCTGACCGCCGAAAGGCGGTTTTTTCATTTCTGAAAATACTTGCCAGACCGGTTTTGATGGGAGTAATAATACAGTTGTATCGTATTACGTCACTTCTGAAAATCGACACCTGATGCACCTGGCGTGAAATATTTACAGATACACTGTATCAATCTTTTAACGTGATGGAATAGTTTATTTAACCATATTGAACGTTACAAGTTTATTTAGTGCGGTAAAATTTACTTATTCTGAGATCAAATCAATTTTTAACGCAAATTTTAGTGCAGAAATATGGTATATTTGCATTATGTGTTCAGTTATGAGGTCTGAGCCATAATGTAACTGGAAATAGCTTAAAACTATCAATTAGCGGATTTTTCCCGGGACAATATCGTGATCATGGATGAAAAGCAGAATCTCCCTCTTTGTCACTATTCAAATACAATGCTGTTTGATGATGGTGCGCACCCTGAAGCCAACCCCCGCCCTGAGTGTGAATCCTGTCAGGATATCCGTCCGCCGCTGGATGATACACAGTTTGCGGTTGTGGTGCTTGCAGTCGCCTCTTTTACCCTTATAATCTTTGTCCTTGCAATTACTTTGCTGATGCCCTGATACAGATGGCAGGCGTTAGCTCTAATCCGTTAGTGCAGGAATAAGGATGTAATGAACGCCACAGATGATCAGCTGCTTGCTTTGGTGAGTTTTCTTGGTGCTGTTTTGATTACCGTTGCAGTTTTGTTTAGTTTGATCTGGCTGGCTGACCTACAGGCTGCCCGTCAGCAGCCGGTAGACATGCGAACCTGCAATACGGTGGTTGTGCCGGGTCATACCGGACGTCACTGACACATTGGGTGTGGTAAAGGAAACGCCTGTGCAACGTTTACAATAAGGGTTGCACAGGCATATTGCCACTGATGCCCCGCTTAAGGGCAATCAGCCTTTATGTGGAGTTTTTCCCGAAAACAAAAAGCGCAGTACGGGAATACGCAGATGGATTTCATACATAATGATGGACATACCGAAAACAAACACCAGTCCGGTTAAGAAACCAACGGTATTATTATTTATCTGCGGTACGACAAATATGCCGTACAGAATGGTAAGCGGATGGTGAATAAGATAAATAAACAGCGAAGCATTAACCAGATAAGTCACGCGTGTTGAATGTGAGTTAAGCAGCCGGTGACCCAGAGAAAAGACCACGTTTGTCATCCATAACCCCATCATCATTGAGATGATGCCATCCAGTTCATAAAACCGGCCACTTCCCGAACTCCAGACATGAGTTGCGGCATACGCGATGAAGGCAAGTAGCGAACCGATAAAGGTACCCGCGACAGGGCGTATAAGCAGCGCTTTAATCGCCGGATAGTTCAATGCCATAGCCCCCAAAACAAAGAAAGGCAGAAACATTAATGTTTGCATCACTGCAATGTTAAACAACGCGTCGCCCACCACCTGAGGTGCCAGTATAAACACCAGACGACGGAAGGCGGCCCAGGCAAGGGCGCACAGCAGGATAAACAGGCTGAGTTTGCGCCAGTTGAGTTCAGAATAATCTGTTATTTGCTGTGCATTCTGACGCAACTTGTGGAAGATCCAGACGCCGGAAATGGTCAGCAGTACCAGCACCAGCAAAAACCATAGATGAGAAATCAAATCCCAGGCCAGGGCATTGTATTTTTGATAAAGGGTCAGCTGGCTCCAGTCACCAATCTTTGTGGTCCAGGTTTTCAGGATAAAAAACTGCGGCAGAGTAATCAAAGAAATGGCGGTCAGCATCGGAATACCGACGCGCTCGAGGCGCAGTTTTAGCCAGTGATGAGGAGAGTGACGCAGATATAGCATATACGAGAAATAGCCAGATATAACAAAAAACACCTGCATGCGAAAAGCATGGATAAAGTCATTGAACAATGTCAGCCATTCCGAAGGAACCTGACTGTTTACGGCCCAGTGTTGTGAAGAATAAATCAGAGAAACATGAAAGGGCACACCTAATAACATTAGATACGCGCGAATGGAGTCGAGATAGTATTCTCTCTTTGGCTTGCTTTTGTTCATAAGTACCCACTAATCAATGTGATAACTTAAGGCGGTGTCCGAAAGTGCCTAAAGCTTACCGCTTACACTATTAGGATTGAGACGGCTATACTATCAGTCGATTCTGGAATCGTAAGCGCCTGAGAAGCAGGGGCTTAACGCTGAAAGAATGTGGAACAAAAACGTCGCCAGGCTGTCGGAAAGCCGATTAATCCATTAAGATGGATGACAATGATTTATGCACCATGAGGGGGATGTGCTGATCGATATGAACGTTAAACCACAACGAATGAAACTGCGCTGGTTAAGCGCAGCGGTGTTTCTATCCGTATACGCCAGCTCGGCATGGGCATTCGGTATTGATGATGTAGCAAAGCAGGCTAAAGCGTTAGCCGGAAAAAGCTTCGAGGCACCAAAGAGCAATCTGCCATCCCAGCTGCGTGATTTGAAATATGCTGATTATCAACAAATTCAATTTAATCATGATAAGGCTTACTGGCATAAATTAAAGACGCCATTCCGCATTGAATTTTATCATCAGGGTATGTACTTTGAGAATGCTGTTCAACTGAATGAAGTGACGGCAAACAGCGTTCATGAAATCAAATATTCGCCGGACTATTTTACTTTTGGCAACGTTCCGCACGATCCTGAGACCGTCAAAAATTTGGGCTTCGCCGGATTCAAAGTGCTGTACACGCTGAATGCGAAAGACAAAAAAGATGAAATCGCCAGCTTCCTCGGTGCCAGCTATTTCCGCGTCATCGGCGCAGGCCAGGTATATGGTCTGTCGGCGCGTGGGCTGGCCATTGATACGGCGCTGCCCTCGGGCGAAGAGTTCCCACGGTTTAAATCGTTTTGGATTGAGCGGCCCAAACCGCAGGATAAACATCTGGTCATCTATGCATTGCTTGACTCACCACGTGCCGCCGGTGCTTACCGTTTCCTGTTGACACCGGGCAAAGACAGCGTGGTTGACGTTCAGTCGAAAGTCTATCTGCGTGACAAAGTTGGTAAGCTGGGCATTGCGCCGCTGACCAGTATGTATCTGTTCGGTGCTAATCAGCCGTCTAAAGTGCCTAACTTCCGCCAGGAATTACATGACTCCAGCGGACTGTCGATCCATGCCGGTAACGGCGAGTGGATCTGGCGTCCGTTAAATAACCCGCGTCATCTTGGGATCAGTACCTTCAGCGTTGAAAACCCGCGCGGCTTCGGTTTGCTGCAGCGTGGGCGTGATTTCAGTCAATACCAGGATCTGGACGATCGCTATGATCTGCGTCCAAGTGGCTGGATTGAGCCAAAAGGTGACTGGGGTAAAGGCCGGATTGAATTGGTTGAGATCCCAACAGCTGATGAAACCAATGATAATATCGTGGCATTCTGGACACCGGATTCACTGCCGGAACCGGGTAAAGTGATGAACTTTGATTATCGTCTGCATTTCACCCGCGACGAAAACCTGTTGCATTCGGCCGATACGGCCTGGGTGAAGAGCAGCCTGCGCTCCACCGGGGATGTTAAGCAGTCTAATCTGGTGCGTCAGCCGGATGGCACTATCGCCTTTATCGTTGACTTTACGGGCACCGGGATGAGCAAGTTGCCGGAAAATACGCCAGTCGCCCCACAGGTCAGTATTGGGAATAACGGCGAACTGGTAGAAAACAGCGTGCGTTACAATCCGGTGACGAAAGGCTGGCGCCTGGTGGTACGTTTCCGCGTTAAAGATGTGAAACAGCCAACGGAATTGCGTGCAGCACTGGTTAACGGTGATAAGACACTGACAGAAACCTGGAGCTATCAGTTACCTGCCAATGAATAAATCAACCGATATTGCGACTCAATATATTGAGAGCCTGCCACTTTCTGAACAGCAGAAAGTGGCGCTGGGTGGTGCGGCCTCCGCGCGAAGCTTTGGCCAGCTGCAGCAGCAGCTGGCGGGTGCTGATGCAGTGGCGGAAAGTCGACCCGATGAGGCATCACAACAGTCGGTGAAATCTCGACTGGAAGCCAGCTGGCCGGATTCACTGGCGCACGGGAAACAGCTTGACCGGGATGCGCTGGATCGTACCACGCTGAAAGCGATGCCCGAGCACACCCGTTCTTCAATGTACCCGGAAAAATGGCGTACCAACCCGGTGGTAAGGATGTGGGATTCTCTGCGCGGGCGGAAAACGGCTTCGCGTTATGCCAGCAAAGAAGAGCAGCGCTCGGAAGATCAGTGGCGTCATGTCGGTGCGGTGCGCCGCTATATTCTGCTGTTTCTCACCCTGTTTCAGACGGTGATTGCCACCTGGTATATGAAAACCATTCTGCCATACCAGGGCTGGGCTTTAATTGACCCGCTGGAGATGATCCATCAGAACTGGCAACAGTCATTGTTACAGTTGCTGCCTTATATCCTGCAAACCGGGATTCTGGTGCTGTTTGCCATCCTGTTCTGCTGGGTATCGGCTGGCTTCTGGACCGCGCTGATGGGCTTCCTGCAGTTGCTGATTGGTAAGGATAAGTACAGCATCTCTTATCTGACCAGCGGCAATGAGCCGCTGAACCCTGAGCACCGTACTGCGTTAATTATGCCGATTTGTAATGAAGACGTTGAGCGCGTCTTTGCCGGCCTGCGCGCCACCTGGGAATCGGTAGTTCGAACTGGCGAGCAGCAGCACTATGACGTCTACATTCTCAGCGACAGTTACAACCCGGACATCTGCATGGCGGAACAAAAAGCCTGGATGGAACTGGTGCGTGATGTTGGTGGGGAAGGGCGTATCTTCTATCGCCGTCGCCGCCGTCGGGTAAAACGTAAATCAGGTAACATTGATGACTTCTGCCGCCGCTGGGGCAGCCAGTACAGCTATATGGTGGTATTGGATGCTGACAGCGTGATGAGTGGCGAATGTCTGAATGGCCTGGTGCGCATGATGGAAGCTAACCCGAAAGCCGGTATTATTCAGTCTTCACCGAAGGCATCCGGTATGGACACTCTGTATGCGCGCTGCCAGCAGTTTGCTACCCGCGTCTACGGGCCGCTGTTTACCGCCGGTCTTCATTTCTGGCAGTTGGGGGAATCTCACTACTGGGGTCATAACGCCATTATCCGCGTGCAGCCATTTATTGAGCACTGCGCCCTGGCACCGCTGCCGGGGGAAGGCTCTTTTGCCGGTTCGATTCTCTCCCATGACTTCGTGGAAGCGGCGCTGATGCGTCGTGCCGGCTGGGGAGTGTGGATTGCTTACGATCTGCCTGGCTCATATGAAGAACTGCCGCCGAACCTGCTGGATGAACTGAAACGTGACCGCCGCTGGTGTCACGGTAACCTGATGAACTTCCGTCTTTTCCTGGTAAAAGGCATGCATCCGGTACACCGTGCAGTATTCCTGACCGGGGTAATGTCCTACCTGTCGGCACCGCTGTGGTTTATGTTCCTTGCGCTGTCTACGGCACTGCAGGTGGTTCATACCCTGATGGAGCCACAGTACTTTATGCAGCCGCGTCAGCTTTATCCGGTATGGCCGCAGTGGCGTCCTGAACTGGCAATAGCCCTGTTCTCCACCACCCTGGTGCTGCTATTCCTGCCGAAGTTGCTCAGCATTATCCTGGTATGGTGCAAAGGGGCAAAACCTTACGGTGGCGCGCTGCGGGTATTTGTCTCGCTGTGCCTGGAAATGCTGTTCTCGGTGCTGCTGGCTCCGGTACGTATGTTGTTCCACACGGTGTTTGTGGTCAGCGCGTTTCTTGGCTGGGAAGTGGTATGGAATTCACCGCAGCGTGATGATGATGCTACGCCGTGGAGCGAAGCGTTCAGACGTCACGGTTCGCAAATGCTGCTTGGTCTGGTGTGGGCGGGCGGTATGGGCTGGCTGGATCTCAACTTTCTCTGGTGGTTGTCGCCTATCGTCTTCTCGCTGATCCTGTCGCCGTTTGTTTCGGTGTGGTCAAGTCGTGGCACGCTGGGGCTGGCATCAAAACGCGCCAGACTGTTCCTGATCCCGGAAGAGTATCAGCCGCCGCAGGAACTGCTGGACACCGATCGCTACGTGGCACTGAATCGGCAGCGCAGGCTTGAGGATGGCTTTATCCATGCGCTGTTCCACCCGTCATTCAACGCGCTGGCCAGCGCAATGGCAACGTCGCGTCATTTGCACAGTCAGGTCGTGGAGCAGGCGCGCGAGCGCAATGTGAAACAGGCGCTCAGTCAGGCACCGGAAAAACTTAGCCGTGACGATCGTCTGGCGTTACTCAGCGATCCGGTTACCCTGGCACGTATGCACTATCATTTGTGGCAGGAGGGCGAGAAGTACCAGCCGTGGCTGACGTACTATCGTGCTCGACCACTCAATCCACAGGCGCTGAATTCAACGTTATAACGAAAGAACCGAGAGTCAGTCTCCCGGTTTTTTTTTACGCTTTCCTTGCAATTTGTTGCCTGATCTGTGGGCAGCAGGCAGTTAATATAGACGGTTTAGACGGTGGAAACAGCGGTGAGAAGCGTGATTCGGGCAGTGATACTGAGTATGGGCATAATGATGCTGATGGGTTGCGGCAGTATTATCAGCCGCGCTGTGCCGGGTCAGGGCCACGGCAATCAGTATTACCCGGGGGTTCAGTGGGACTTGCGTGATACCCCCTGGCGCTTTATTGCCATTATTGACCTGCCGCTCTCGCTGATTGTGGATACCTTATTGCTGCCAGTAGACGCGAGGCACGGCCCTTACGAATAGCGTTAAAAGCGTTCTGATTCACTGTTATCATCTTCCCACTCATCGGCTGCTGCGGCACCTTCCTCGGTATCGCCCGGCGGCTCCAGCTGGAACTCGCCTTCATCCCACTCATGCAGGGTGTTTTCCTCCAGCCACTCGCTGCGTAATTCAATTTCGTCAAATTCGCCGTCGAAAATGGCCTGGGCGGCATCTCCGCTGCATACCGGCAGACATTCGCCATCACTGCCGTCTTCGCGCAAGAATTCGGCCTGCCACATAATATCGCCGTCCTGCATAACATATTTCTGCATATTAAACTGTTCGACCACGGCATCACCGCCGTCAGCGTCGGGATTATCAGCCAGTAGCTCTTCGCGGGCAGCCTCAATGGCTTCTTCCAGTGTGGCATATAAAGACATAATGGTTTCCTGTGCAAAATAGTGTCGATGTGAAAAATATAGTTGAGGAATCGCAGAGGTAAACCGGGTGAGATAAAAAATACGGTACAGGGTTAAAACAAACTCCACCCGCAGGTGGAGTCAGGAGCAGATTAGTACAGTGAAGGCTTTCCTGGCGGGCGGGTTTTGAAGCGGCGATGAAGCCACATATACTGAGCCGGGGCCATCAGCACCCCCTGTTCCACTATCTGATTCATACGGGTGGCGGTAGCCACATCATTATCCAGCGGAATATCCTGTTCAGCAGGCAGAATAATCATTTCATAGCCGCGCCCGTCAGGCAGCCGCCGCGGAACAAAGGGTATGACCGCGGGGCTGGCTGTGCGGATCAGCATATAGCTGCCTTTCGTGCTGGCAGCCTGATCTACCGCAAAGAAGGGGGCGAACACGCTGGCTTTTGGGCCGTAATCATGGTCGGGAGCGTACCAGATAATTTCGCTGGTTTTCAGCGCGCGGATCATCCCTTTCAGATCGTTACGATCAATCATGCTTTTGTTCGAGCGCATCCTGCCCCAGGTCTGCAGCCAGTCAATCAGCGGGTTATCATTCGGACGGTAGACGCCAATACCCGGATTGTGTATACCGAAGATGCGCGCTCCCACTTCCAGAGTAAGGAAGTGCATCCCGATCAGCAGTACGCCTTTACCTTCGGCAATGGCCTGGGTGATATGTTCTGTGCCGCTGGCACGGGACCACTTACGCATGCGCCAGTCAGGCCAAAACCATGCAATACCGGTTTCAATCAGCCCCATGCCCAGAGATTCAAAATTCTGTTTTACCAGCGCTTCACGCTCCGGTTCCGGCATATTCGGAAAGCATAACTCCAGATTGCGTCTGGCAACCTTGACCCGGCGTTTCATAAAACGCATCGAGATGCGGCCGAGGCGGCATCCCACCCGGTACAGCAGCGGATAAGGCAGTAACACCAGAATATACAGCAGGGCAATACCAAGCCAGGTAATCCAGTAACGCGGATGCAGCAAAGCACGGCTAAAAACAGGCAGCTGAGTCATGAGTATCCAGATAGTAAGCAAAACGTTAGTGTGGCAGCCACACAACAACAAAGATTCTCTATTGTGCCATTTTTTATTAGCTAATCAAAATAATCGGCCGCAGGAGAGGGTTTTACCAGCGTCAGTCAGAGGTGCAATTATTAAAAATTCAGGTATTATAGCGCCGCAAGATTTCTCTTTGACCGAATTCAGGAAAGTACACCATGCCAGTGTTACATAACCTTGTTTCTAACGAAGAGCTGAAGGCGCGCATGCTGGCCGAAACCGAGCCGCGTACTACAGTCTCTTTCTATAAATATTTCACCATCGACGATCCGCGCGCCTTTCGCGATGCCCTGTACGTTGCCCTTACTGAGCTGAAAGTTTTTGGCCGGGTTTATGTGGCGGCAGAAGGGATTAACGCTCAGGTCAGCGTCCCTGCCAGCCAGTATGAGAAGATGAAAACGACCCTGTATGGCTTTCATCCTCAGCTGGACAATCTGCGAATGAATATTGCGCTGGAAGATGATGGTAAATCCTTCTGGGTGCTGCGCCTGAAAGTGCGTGACCGCATTGTGGCGGATGGGATCACCGACAGCACCTTTGATGCCAGTGACGTCGGCGCTTACCTGAAAGCGGCGGAAGTGAATCAAATGCTGGACGATCCCGACGCGGTATTTGTCGATATGCGCAACCACTATGAATATGAAGTGGGCCACTTCGATAACGCGATGGAAATTCCTGCCGACACCTTCCGTGACCAGCTGCCGATGGCCGTGGATATGCTGCAGAAGGATAAAGACAAGAAAATCGTGATGTACTGCACCGGGGGAATACGCTGCGAAAAAGCCAGTGCCTGGATGCGTCATAACGGTTTTGACAATGTTTATCATATTGAAGGCGGTATTATCGAGTACGCCCGGCGTGCGCGTGAGCAGGGGCTGCCGGTGCGTTTTAAAGGTAAAAACTTTGTCTTTGATGAACGCATGGGCGAGCGAATTTCCGACGATGTGATTGCTCACTGCCACCAGTGCGGTGCGGTATGCGATACCCACGTCAACTGTCTTAATGACGGCTGTCATCTGCTGTTTATTCAGTGCCCGGATTGTGCAGAGAAATTTAATCACTGCTGCAGCCCGCTGTGTATGGAAGAACTGGTGCTGTCGCCGGAAGAGCAGCGCGCGCGGCGTGCCGGCCGTGAAAACGGCAATAAAATTTTCAATAAGTCCCGTGGTTTGCTGAACAGCACTCTGCAAATCCCCGATCCGGAAGCCTGACGCGCAACCGGATCCACCTCCCCGTCAGGGGAGGTGGTGGGGAGAGTTACTGACGTACCCCTTCCACGGAAATAATCAGGTCAACATTCTGTGACGCCGGACCGAGATCGGTCGTGATATTAAAGTCTTTTAATGCCACGGTGGTTTCGGCTTCAAACCCGGCGCGGTAACCGCCCCACGGATCCTTACCTTCGCCAATCAGTTTTGCTTCCAGTTTCACAGGTTTGGTGACGCCATTCAGCGTCAGATTACCGTTGATATCCAGTTCATCGCCATCTTTGGTGACGCTGCTGGAGACAAAGGTCGCCTTAGGATATTTCGCGGTATTCAGGAAATGCTCGCTACGCAGATGCTTATCGCGCTCAGCATGATTGGTATCCACGCTGGCGGTATTAATAGTGACATTCACTTTATCTTTAGTTGGATCTTTATCGTCATAGCTAAAGGTGCCGTCAAAATCTTTAAAGCTGCCGTAAAGCCAGCTGTAGCCCAGATGCTTGATGCGGAAATGGACAAACGCATGTTGTCCTTCTTTATCAATTTTAAAATCTGCGGCGGCGGCAGTACCCGCTGTTGCCAGCAGCGCGCAGGTGGTTAATGCCAACACGGTTTTCTTTAACATGCACATTCTCCCGTTCTGAGGTTAATTGATGCTGCGACCCAGCATCCTTTTTAGGGTGATATCGCGGTCGATAAAATGATGCTTAACCGCTGCCAGTCCGTGCAGCAGTGACAGAATAACCACCGTCCAGGCGAGCCAGAGATGAACAGTCCCGGCGGCATCCGCCTGTCCTGCCATACCGCTAACCATAGCCGGCACTGAAATCAGGCCAAATACCGAGACCGGCTGACCTTCCGCGGTGGAGATCAGATAACCGGTAATAAGAATGGAAAACAGCAAAACGTAAAGAAAAAGGTGAACCGCAATGGCGGCATGGCGCGTCAGGGCAGAATAACTGCTGAGGGGTTTGGGCGGCGGTGAAATAAAGCGCCAGACCAGGCGGATAACCATCACGCTAAATAAAATCACGCCAATACTTTTATGCAGCTCCGGTGCTTTATGATACCAGCCATCATAATAGCCGAGGGTCACCATCCATAAACCCAAAGCAAACATACCGTAAACGGTTACGGCTACCAGCCAGTGCAGGGCAATGCTGAACACGCCAAAACGACTACCACTGTTTTTCCATTGCATGGTGTTTTCCGCCAGGTTGTTATTTTTAGCAGACTGAACAACTGAGCAAATAAATGCAACAATTAATTAGCGGAACAATGATAAATGCTTTTCGTTTCACAGCCTGTTTCCAGTCTGTGAAAACTTGCGGCTGAGGCTCGGGTTACTGACTGAAGCGAGAAAGAGAAAATGGCGATAAATTAGAATCCAGTGGCTGCCCGGCAGCAAAGCGTGCCGCGATCTCTCCCAGTACGCTGGCAAATTTAAAGCCGGTGCCACTCAGTCCGCTAATCAACAACCGGTTCGGCTGACCCGGCAGGTGGTCAATAATAAAATCACCGTCCGGCGAGTTATCGTAGGTACAGGCGGCTCCATGCAGGCAGACGCCTACCCCCGGCAGAAACTGGCGAATAAAACTAAACAGTTCACTGCCATCAGCGGCAACGCTGCCATAAGGCTTACGCTGTTGCGGCGTGCTGATGGGCTTTCCCCCTTCATGTTTACCCAGCTTTAGCGCATTATTTTCGGCGGGAAACCCGTAATAGTGGTTACCGTCAGGCGTTTCGACAGCAAAGGCGGGAAAGCGGTTATTTTCACTGTAACGGCCATCGGCCTGATGCCAGGCAAATACTTTACGCACCGGGGTCACCGGTAGCTCCGGGCACAGGTTTTTTACCCAGGTTCCGGCGCTCAGCAGCAGTTTACGCGCGTGAAATATGCCTTCGGGCGTGGTCACGCACTGCAGGCCACCCCGTTCGTCGATGGCACTGACGCCGCAGTTAAACAGCTGGGCGCAGCCCGCCTCCTGCGCCAGACGGATATAGCTTTTTACTGCCAGTTCTGATTTCAGCCATCCAGCCTGCGGTTCAAACACGCCGCAATAGCCCTCGGGAGCGTTAAGCTGCGGCCAGCGCGTGCTGACCTCCTGCGCGGACATCACCTGCACATCCAGCTGAAAATCCGCCGCGTTGCGCTGCACGTTTTGGATAAAAACAGAGTCAGCAGGAGCCAGATTAATCACGCCGCTGCGCTGCATAATGCGTTCGCCGCACTGCTGCTCAAGTTGCTCCCATAGCTGCTGCGCCCGTAGTACCAGCGTAACATAGCGGGCATTTTCCCCCAGCGCATGGCGTATCAGACGGCTTTCCCCGTGATGACTGCCACTGTCATGGGGGGGGTGAGCGCTGTCGATCATCAGCACCTTCAGCCCGTGCTGAGTGGCATACCAGCCAGCTGCCGCGCCAACGGAGCCACTGCCGACGATAATCAAATCATAAATCATATTAACCACAACCTCTGTAGTTGCAGCGACAGGGCATACAGTCACGCCTGATGCTGTTAACGGGGAATTTGAGATGGAACAGACAGTTAGTCAGAGGATAACAAAAATGGCAGTGATGAAAAAGGTACCCCCCGACGCCCTTGCCCCGGCTGTTGACCTTAGTTTTGACCTGGCTTTGACAAACACAGCCAGCCAGGGCGCAAATAAAAAGCCTGCATAACAATGCAGGCTTTCAACGGATGCAGGCAACCGACCAGCTTCCTGTACCACGGCAGATTCTTAGTGTTTTTGATAATCGCGATCGAGGTAATCTGTCGCTTCAATCTTCGCGATCCCGGCTTCGAGGATAGAAATAAACTGCCGGGCAACGTCCGTGGTAAGCCAGTAAGTCTGGCCAATATCGGCATCGTCGGGTTTTTGTTCATTCGATGACAGCGAGTGTAAACGGATCATCATCGCGTCATAACTGTCTACTGTACTGATATCCCACCCGATGAGGGGGTGGGTCTGGATAACATCTTTGTTACTGTCCATGAAAACCCCCTTACTATTCGTAGTACTGATGAAAACGAAGTGATTCAGAGTCTGTTCCAGTTGGCGTCACAGCAACGTCTGATGGAAAGTACCCTTATTGAGGTTCAATATGGCCTGACATTCCACAGTGTTTTTAATTATAACAGGGCTTTTTGATTTCGCGGCTTTATCATCGCTAAACGTTCAAAATATCGCCGATAGCAGGATGGGCACAGCCTGTCAGTTACTGCGAAACCAGTCATCGGCGCTTTCCCAGGCTTCCTGCAAAATTTCGCTGATACGATCCTTCGCCTCTTTACCCTGACCGGTAACCGACAGACCATTGGTGCCGGCGTAGCGTACCGACACCTGATTATTGTCGTCAGGAAATTCGTGGTTAATACGTTTGGTCAGCTCACGGGCAAGGGCTTCAGGTGCCCCTTCGGGGAGAGGATGGGTTCTGGCAAGAGTGATTTCTACACGCATATAACGCCTCCATTGAGATTACTGTAAATATATACAGCAACAATAACGAAGGCAATCAAAAACGCAGAATTATCTCAAGGCGCAACGCGCCAGTTGAGGGTCTCGCCAGCCAGGAAAGGCACCAGGCTGTGGCCGTCGTTGCCCATGGCAATACTTTCTTCTACCTTCCACGGCTGGCGTACCAGGGTGATGCTGCCTTCATTGAGTGGCAAGCCGTAAAAACGTGGGCCATTCTCAGAACAGAAAGCCGCAAAGTGTTCTAACGCGCCCAGCTGTTCAAACACAGTGGCATAGGCTGCCAGCATGGTTGGGGCATTAAACACCCCGGCGCAGCCGCAGGAAGATTCTTTGCGATCGCGGGTATGCGGTGCGGTATCGGTTCCGAGGAAGAAACGCGGATGGCCACTTGCAACGGCAGAGCGCAGCGCCTCCTGGTGCAGATTGCGTTTCAGGATCGGCAGACAGTAAAGATGCGGGCGGATACCGCCCACCAGCATATGATTACGGTTAAACATCAGATGCTGCGGGGTAACGGTAGCAGCCAGGTTATCATTGCCTGCCAGCACGTAGTCGGCAGCTTCTTTGGTGGTGATATGTTCACACACCACTTTCAGCGCCGGGAACTGCTGACGCAGTGGCTCCAGCACTGTCTCAATAAAGCGTGCTTCCCGATCAAAAATATCAATTTCAGCAGCGGTTACTTCGCCGTGTACCAGCAGCGGCATGCCGATTTTCTGCATCCGTTCCAGCACCGGCGCGATCGCAGCGATGCTGGTTACGCCTTGTGCCGAGTTGGTGGTGGCATGTGCCGGATAGAGTTTCGCGGCGGTAAACACGCCGCTGCTGAATCCCTGTTCAATTTCATTGGGATCGAGCCCGTCAGTAAGATAGCAGGTCATCAGCGGGGTAAAGGCGTGTTGCGGCGGTACGGCGGCCAGAATGCGCTCACGGTAAGCCCGTGCTGCTGCCACGCTGCTGACGGGGGGCACCAGGTTGGGCATTACGATTGCCCGGCCACAAATCTGGCTGGTATAGGGGACGACGGTGCTCAGCAGTTCTCCATCACGCAGATGGATATGCCAGTCATCCGGGCGGCGAATAATTAACTGTTGCGGCTGGGTGGTCATGTCAGGCTCCGGCAAATAAATGTGGTCCCTGAGAGCTGTCCGTCTGCTGGCGCTCAGGAGAACAGGTGGCAGCATCTGGCCGGGGTCTAAGGATAGGGGGAAAAAGAGAGGAATGCATCAGGTTTGTGTCTGGCTTTTAAAAAAGAGGCTGGTTTGGCAGCAGGGCAGGGTCAAAGGTCAGAATAGGGGACGACAGGCGTCGTCCCGCAGGATACTAGTCAGTAAACGGAATCACCAGCTCGCCGGGCTTCACTTCCAGTCCTTTGGCAAAGCGTTTTGCCAGCGCTTCCGCTTTGCTGCGGTCGCTGCTCAGCACCCAGGCTGGTTTCTGGTCAAAGTAGTTTTTCAGTGATTCATTCAGGTATGGCGTCAGAGTTTGCAGCGCCGACTGCATTTTCTCCGGCTGGACGCTGACATCCTCGATCACCATGTCCTTAAGGAAAATCTCTCCTTTCTGCGGGTCAAATACCGGCCGGGCTTTCATTTTCAGATGCATTTCGGCTTTCTGTGAACCAATCAGTGAACTGATATCGACATTGGCGATGCCGGTCAGTATCACCGTATTCGGCTCTTCGCGGCCGATCTGGCTGCTGAGGTCGTGCAGCTTAATATTGGCATTAAGCAAGCCGGACAGGCCGATTTGTTTCTCAAAATTATTGTGCTTCGCCAGTGTCTGATTGATTTCCTGTTCGCTGATGTTGTACTGCAATACCTGATTACAGCCGGCCAGCAGACAAACCAGCAGCAGGGTGCTCAGGTATGAAAATAGTGTCTTCATAAGTGGATTTTCCTCTGTCCTGTTTCACCACAGTGCCCTGCGGTGGCGCTGCACAGCATGCACCAATCGCTGGCTGACGTCACCAGGGGAAACAGAAATATCAGAAAGGCAGGCTGGAGGTGACCAGCCTGCCATCGCCTCAGATTGCCACGGAAGAGAGCAGATTAATTTGGGTCTGTTTCGCCATATTGTTGCGGTAATCTGCCACCCGGCTCGGATACTCAATACCGGCCACCAGCGACAGATTGCGCAACAGTGGGAACAGTAAAATATCATCCAGCGACAGCTCACCGTTGACCGCGTTGGGCTGCACGATCAGTTTGTCAAGTTTGCGTAAATCGTCAGACACCTTCTTAATCAGCCCGGCTGAATGCTGTTTCAGTTCGTCAAAGTCGCCTACCATCGCCTGTTTTTTCGTACTGTAATACTGCCGGGCTTCCGGCGTAGCGAATTCTTCAAATGGCGCGGCGGCTACCCGTGGTAAAATCAGCTTATTCACGTATTCATTGACGTGGCGCAGCCAGTCAGCAATCTCGCTACGGCTGCCGCCTGTCAGCAGCGGCTGGTGATCTTTATTGTCGATATAGTCCACAATATCCAGACTTTCCGCCATACAGCTGCCATCCTCTTTCATCAGGATTGGCGCTATCTTCTTGCCAATCAGGCGCTGCGGCGTCTGCTCGTCATCGTTCAGCATTACCACCAGTTCAACGGGCAGATTTTTCAGGCCAAAGATCATGCGTGCACGCACGCAGAATGGACAGTGCTCATAGATATAGAGTTTCAACATTGCCTCCTGGTTTAGGGTAAAAATAACAGAGCGGTTCAATCAGTATGGAAGAGACTGTGGTGCAGGGCAAACTGCTCACACAGGTCAGCTGCACATAAAAGAATTGCCTGAGTAACAGGAATTTATCCGACAGCATTTTACCCGTAGTCCTGCTGGCGGTTATAGTAAACAACGGAGCGGGTGGTTGTCAGAAGTTTGACAGGTTGCATAGGGTTGCAGAATTCAGGAGAAGAGATGTTTGGCTATCGAAATGCAGCACCGAAAGTACGTCTGACCACCGATCGGCTGGTGGTCAGGCTGGTTCATGAGCGCGATGCCTGGCGACTGGCTGATTACTATGCTGAAAACCGCGATTTCCTGAAGCCCTGGGAGCCGGTGCGGGATGAAAGTCACTGCTATCCCTCCGGCTGGCAGGCGCGTCTGAGTATGATCAATGAGCTGCATAAACAGGTTAATGCTTTCTACTTTGCTTTTCTCGATCCCGATGAAACCGAAATCCGTGCGGTGGCCAATTTCAGCAATATCGTGCGCGGGGCATTTCATGCCTGCTATCTCGGTTATTCGCTGGGCGCAAAATGGCAGGGGCAGGGGTTGATGCATGAAGGATTGCAAAGCGCTATCCGTTATATGCAGCGCCAGCAGCGCATGCACCGGATTATGGCAAACTATATGCCGCACAATCAGCGCAGCGGCAATCTGCTGGCGCGCCTCGGATTTGAAAAAGAGGGATATGCCAGAAAGTATCTGCTGATTGACGGCGAGTGGCAGGATCATATCCTGACGGCGCTGACATGGGATGAATGGACGGCGCATCGCCAGCGTTGAGGGGGGCCGCACTCACGCCAGCGGCACGGACGTTATAAGGTGTAACATTCCCGGGTGGTGTTTTCCTTATATATCATTACACTGTTCGCCACTTGAACCGGTCAGCCAGCTGGAGAAGCGGGCCTCAGTGACCGGGAAACTACGCTCAGGAAAAACATGAACCTGTTGAAATCACTGGCAGCGGTCAGTTCGATGACTCTGTTTTCGCGCGTGCTGGGCTTTGCCCGGGATGCGATTGTTGCGCGGGTATTCGGAGCCGGTATGGCGACCGATGCTTTCTTCGTCGCCTTTAAGTTACCCAACTTGTTGCGGCGTATTTTTGCCGAAGGGGCATTTTCCCAGGCCTTTGTGCCCATTCTGGCGGAGTATAAAAGTAAGCAGGGCGAGGAAGCCACGCGGGTTTTTATCGCTTATGTCACCGGGCTGTTAACTCTGGCGCTGGCGATAGTCACCCTGCTGGGGATGTTTGCCGCTCCCTGGGTGATCCTGATCACCGCCCCCGGCTTTGCCGATACTGCCGATAAGTTCGCGCTGACCTCAACGCTGTTACGGATTACCTTTCCTTATATTTTGCTGATTTCGCTGGCCTCGCTGGCCGGGGCGATCCTCAACACCTGGAACCGCTTTTCCGTACCGGCATTTGCGCCTACCCTGCTGAATGTCAGCATGATCGGCTTTGCGCTGTTCGCCGCTCCCCATTTTCATCCACCGGTGCTGGCGCTGGCATGGGCAGTGGTGGTCGGTGGCGTGCTGCAGCTCGGTTACCAGCTGCCGCATCTGAAGAAAATTGGCATGCTGGTGCTGCCGCGCATCAATCTGAAAGACAGCGGCGTCTGGCGGGTGATCCGTCAAATGGGACCGGCGATCCTCGGGGTTTCTGTCAGCCAGATTTCACTGATTATTAACACCATTTTTGCCTCGTTTCTGGTGTCCGGTTCGGTGTCCTGGATGTACTACGCCGACCGCTTAATGGAGTTTCCTTCCGGCGTGCTGGGGGTGGCGCTGGGCACCATTCTGCTGCCGTCACTGGCGAAAAGTTTTGCCAGCGGTAATCAGGCAGAGTATTCGCGCCTGATGGACTGGGGGCTGCGTCTCTGCTTCCTGCTGGCGCTGCCCAGCGCAGTGGCGCTGGGCATCCTTGCACAGCCGCTGACGGTGGCGCTGTTTCAGTACGGTAAATTTACCGCGTTTGATGCGGCAATGACCCGTGAAGCGCTGTTGGCCTATTCTGTGGGGCTGACCGGGCTGATTGTGGTGAAAGTGCTGGCACCGGGCTTTTATTCGCGGCAGGACATTAAAACCCCGGTAAAAATTGCCATCATCACTCTGCTGATGACCCAGCTGATGAACCTGGCGTTTATCGGGCCGCTGCGCCATGCCGGTCTGTCGCTGTCCATCGGTCTGGCGGCCTGTCTGAATGCAGCACTTCTTTACTGGCAGCTGCGTAAGCAGGATATTTTTCAGCCGCAGCCCGGCTGGGCAAGCTTTATGCTCCGCCTGGGGATTGCGGTGGTAGTGATGTCAGCGGCGCTGCTGGGAGTTCTAATGCTGATGCCCGACTGGGCCAACGGCAGTATGCTGTGGCGGTTGTTGCGTCTGGCGGCGGTGTGTGCAGTGGGGGGCGGGGCCTATTTTGTTACTCTCGGGCTGTTGGGATTCCGGGTAAGGGATTTTGCCCGGCGTACCACGTTAAGTTAAAGGGGCCAGGCTTTGCAGCCCGGGCTTGCGGCAACACATCGCCCGCTACGCAGGTACCTTCGGCTCCGTTCCTGATGTTGCACAAAGGTCAACGGCCAGGTCAAAGTCGAAACCCGGTCAAGGTCAAAATCAGGGCTGTTGTCTGGTTGGAATGGGGTCGAAATCAGGCTTTATTGTGCAGAAATCCGCTGCTGCGCGCCTGACCGTCCGGGCCGTAGAATTTCTGTGAGAAATGCGGTTTTAGTATGTCCAGCGCCTGTTGGGTATGCTGGATCTGCTGTCCCAGCAGTAAACCGTTATGCTGGTTCAGGTCACGCAGCACCAGTGTCTGGCTTTGGATGGCCGTCCAGCGACGGGCGTGTTCCGGGCTGCGGGCGTAAGGCGCCGTCATGCCGCAGGCCTGTTCAGCCTGTTTACGTAACTGGTCAATATAACTCAGGGTCGACAGTAAAGAACCTTTGTCTTCGGTAATACGTTGCAGCAGGCTGCTGTTAACCTGGCCCGCTGACAGCTGCTGCTGCTCAGAGTGCATCATCTCGTTCAGCGAGGCCATCACCTCAAGCATCTTGTCCAGGGTGTTTAACAGCTTTTCCATTTACCTTACTTACCTTCTATTGCGTCTCTAGCCTGTTGGATCAGCGCATCAGCGATTTTGCCGGTGTCCATTTTCAGCTCGCCATTGCGGATCGCGTTTTTTAACTGTTCTACGCGTGCCTGATTAATGTCGCTGCTGTTGCTGTGGGTAAGCTGTGACTGCGCGCCGCTCAGAACCACCTGGCTGGCGGTCGGTTCACTGTTTGTGCCTGCCGCAGGTTGACGATTTTTTGCCGCAGCTACATCGTTTTGTTCACGGGCATGGATCGGGCTGGTCGGCTGCATGCGCTGGGTTTTATCAATGCTCATATGGGCGCTCCTGTTAAGCTAATCCTGCGTTTGCCTGGCAGGTTTATAGCGAAGTCTTTCTAGGTTACTCACTTTATCGGCACCACAGAAAGAATCTTTAACCTTATCACAGCGAAATAAGAATATTCCCTTCAGCGCTGACTTTGCCACTGACAATCTGGCCGGAGCCCATGCGCACCCTGGCGGTCTGCGCGACGGCGGCGTTATTCATTGCCCGGCCTTCACTTCGCACCGAAAAACCGGGGCCGGAGGTGACCACCGTGACCGGCTGGCCTGATTTTACCAGCCACGGCTGGCGCATCATCATTTCGGTAACCGGCTGGTCAGGAATAATATCGCGTAGTGCGATGGCATTCACCACCTGATGACTGTCAAACAGGGTGCGCGCCGGAAGCAGATCCAGTCTGCCGTTCTCCATCCTCAGGTCGGCGGCGCTGATGGTGCTGCCCCGGGCGATCTGACGGGTGGCGACCACGTAACTGCCACTGACCTGCACCTCCACCTGCAGATAGCGGCGGTTGTTATCGCAACTGGCCGCTACGCTGAGTAGCCCCCACATGCGGCTGTTGCCCGGCAATGAAAAGACTGGTTGAGTGCACAATGGCCACAAATTCTGCGGCGTTTTGATCTTTATCTTCAGGCTGTGTGTATCACCACCACTCTGCGCATAACGCGTGGAAAAATACTGCTGCAACTGTATCGGCAGCGTTTCAGCCTGGCTGACGCCAGTCAGCAATAACAGTCCTGTCAGCCAGTAGCCGCTGCGCATAACCCGTCCTTTATTTTATAACGTTGAGAAATTCTACCGTGTTGCCTGGTGGTTCAAAGGCAAAATTAGCGATGATTTTTAGCGCTATTCAAACGATGGTCTTTTTAACGGGCGATTATCCTGTGAGCTGTGAATTTTGATTCTGCGGAGAACGCATGCTCGACAAACTGGACGCAACCCTTCGCTTTAGCAGCGAAGCGTTAAACCTGCGCGCGCAGCGGCAGGAAATTTTGGCTTCAAACATAGCCAATGCCGACACGCCAGGTTACCAGGCGCGGGATATTGATTTCGCCAGCCAGCTTAACCGGGTTATCGAACAGGGACGGGCGCAGGGCAGCGGTTTGTCGCTGGCAGTGACCTCCAGTCGCCATATTGCCGCTGAGACACGGCAGCCACCGGCACTGGATCTGATGTACCGCATTCCGGCGCAGCCATCCCTGGATGGCAACACCGTAGATATGGATCGGGAACGTACCGAGTTTGCGGATAATAGCATGAAATACCAGACGGATTTGACGGTTATTACCAGTCAAATCAAAGGAATGATGTCTGTACTACAGGGGCAGTAAGGCAATGGCACTTCTTAGTATTTTTGATATCGCCGGTTCGGCAATGGCAGCACAGTCACAGCGTCTGAACGTCAGCGCCAGTAACCTGGCCAACGCCGACAGCGTGACCGGTCCGGATGGTCAACCCTATGTGGCAAAACAGGTGGTTTTCCAGGTCACCCCACAGGGCAACTCGCCAACCGGTGGCGTGCAGGTGGCCGCGGTAGTGGACGATCCGGCGCCGGCGAAATTGGTGTATGAACCGGGTAATCCGCTGGCAGATGCCAAAGGCTACGTAAAAATGCCAAACGTAGATGTGGTGGGGGAAACCGTTAACACTATGTCAGCCTCGCGCAGCTATCAGGCGAACGTTGAGGTACTCAACACCGTAAAACAGATGATGTTAAAGACCTTAACTTTGGGGCAATAAGGAGCGTTAAATGGGCATTGTAGCCGGCGTCAACGAATCAACTAATACAAGCAGGGTAGTAAACAGCAGCAGCATGAACGATACCAGTGCTGCCGACCTGCAAAGCAACTTTTTAACCCTGCTGGTGACCCAACTAAAAAACCAGGATCCCACTAATCCGATGGATAATGCCCAGTTGACCAGTCAGCTGGCGCAGATCAATACCCTGAGCGGGATTGAAAAACTGAACACCACTCTGGGTTCGATTTCCGGCCAGATTTCCAACGGTCAGTCGCTGCAGGCGACGTCACTGATCGGCCATGGCGTAATGGTGCAAGGCAGTCAAATCCTGGTTGGCAATAAAACCACCACCCCCTTTGGCATCTCGTTACCGGGCGCTGCCACCAGCGTGACGGCCACGATTACCGATGCCAGCGGCAGTGTTGTACAAACCATTGACCTGGGGGCGTTACCGGCTGGGGTGCATACTTTCCAGTGGGACGGCTCCACCACTGACGGCACCACGGCAGCTGATGGCAAGTATAACGTCAGCATAAGCGCCAGCAACGCGCAGGGCACGCTGGTCAGTCAGCCGTTATGTTATGCCTACGTTAGTGGCGTCAGCACCGCCTCTAACGGCGCGGTGCTTGACCTCGGGCAGATGGGTAAAGCCACCCTCGAAGATATTTATCAAATTATTTAATTATTAATCAGCCTCTGCTGAAGGAGTTTACATATGGGTTTTTCACAGGCAGTAAGCGGATTAAATGCTGCATCCAATAATCTTGATGTGATTGGTAACAACATTGCTAACTCAGCAACCGCGGGCTTTAAATCCAGCACCGTGGCTTTTGCCGATATGTTTGCCGGTTCCAAAGTGGGTATGGGTACCAAAGTCGCGGCAGTGATTCAGGACTTTGGTGACGGGATTGCTTCTACCACGAACCGCGCGTTGGACGTGGCGATCGGCGGTCAGGGCTTCTATCGCATGACTGACTCCGCAGGAGCGGTGTACTACAGCCGTAACGGCCAGTTCACCCTCGACGCCGACCGCAACGTGGTCAATATGCAGGGTCAGTATCTGACCGGCTATCCGGTTGCCGGTAACCCGCTGGCAGTGCAAACCGGTGCCGAGCCGGTTAAGCTGACTATCCCCAGCACGCCGATGTCTGCCAAAGCTACTACCAAAGCCAATCTGGAAATTATTCCAAATTCGTCGGACAGCGTGCCGCAAGTGACGCCATTTGATGCGGCTAACGTCAGCAGCTACAACGGCAAAACCTCGATGAGTACTTATGACTCACTGGGTAACGAGCATAAAATCGATTTCTACGCGGTGAAAACGGCCGATAACAACTGGACTATCCATACCATTGACGCTTCTACCGGTAATTCGTCCGGTGATTTTAATATGACTTTCAATGAAAGTGGCCAGCTGACCTCAGCCGATAGCGTAACGTTGGATATGGCCAGCCTGAACGGCTCTGCTGCGCAGACGTTTACCCTGAGCCTGACGGGCAGCCAGCAGCAGAATAACGGCAAAACTGACTTCGGTGCCCCGGCGCAGGATGGTTACAAGCCGGGTTCAATGACCGGCTACCAGATCAATAACGATGGCACCATCGTCGGTAATTACTCCAACGACAAAACTCAGGTATTGGGCCAGATCATCCTGTCCAACTTCGCTAACCCGGAAGGGCTGAAGTCTGAAGGTGACAACCTGTGGTCCGCCACCAGTTCCTCCGGCCAGCCGACCAGCGGCACGGCGGGCAGCGGTAACCTCGGTAATCTGACTTCAGGCGCTCTGGAAGCATCTAACGTCGATCTGAGTAAAGAGATGGTGAATATGATTGTGGCGCAGCGTAACTACCAGTCGAACGCCCAGACCATCAAAACTCAGGACCAGATCCTTAACACCCTGGTTAACCTGCGTTAATCCGCCGGACGAGGCTGAGTTATGGATCACGCAATATACACCGCAATGGGGGCTGCCAGTCAGACCCTCAACCAGCAGGCGGTTACCGCCAACAACCTCGCCAACGCCTCGACGCCGGGCTTCCGCGCGCAGCTTAACGCGGCGCGCGCGGTGCCGGTACAAGGGGTAACCTTGCCGACCCGCACTCTGGTGACCGCGTCAACGCCGGGCGCAGATATGTCACAGGGACCGCTGGATTACACCGGCCGTCCGCTGGACGTGGCGATACAGCAGGATGGCTGGCTGGCGTTACAGACCGCCGACGGCAGCGAAGCCTATACCCGCAACGGCAATATTGAACTAAACCCGGCCGGTCAGATGACGGTGCAGGGTAATCTGCTGATGGGCGATAACGGTCCGATTGCGGTGCCGGAAGGTGCGCAGCTGACCATCGCCGGCGATGGCTCGATCACCATTCTCAACCCGGGCGATGCCCCCAATGCCACCGTGCAGCTGGGCCGTCTGAAAATGGTCAAAGCCACGCCGCAGGAAGTGGTACGCGGCGACGATGGTCTGTTCCGTCCGTCTCCGGCTGCAGAGCAGAAGCGTGGTAAAACCCTGGCGATGGATGAGAGCGTGAAGCTGATGCCGGGCGTGCTGGAAGGCAGTAACGTCAAATCCACCCAAACCATGGTAGATATGATCGCCAACGCCCGCCGCTTTGAGATGCAGATGAAAGTGATCGCCAGCGTCGATCAAAACGAACAACGTGCCAACCAGCTACTGTCTCTTAGTTGAGCAAAGGAATAACCGATGATTTCTTCATTATGGATTGCCAAAACCGGCCTTGATGCCCAGCAAACCAACATGGATGTAATTGCCAACAACCTGGCAAACGTCAGCACCAATGGCTTCAAGCGCCAGCGTGCGGTGTTTGAAGATCTGATGTATCAGACCTTAAGACAGCCGGGTGCGCAGTCCACCGAACAGTACAACCTGCCGTCCGGTTTACAAATTGGTACCGGCACCCGTCCGGTGGCCACCGAACGTCTGCACAATCAGGGTAACCTGTCGAAAACCGACTCATCAAAAGATGTGGCGATTAACGGTCAGGGCTTCTTTTCGGTACTGATGCCGGATGGCACCACCGCTTACACCCGTGACGGTTCGTTCCAGACTGACCAAAACGGCCAGCTGGTGACCAACGGCGGCTTCCCGGTGCAGCCAGCGATCACCATTCCACCGAACGCGTTATCCATGACCGTTGGTCGTGACGGGGTGGTGAGTGTGACCCAGCAGGGGCAGGCCAACCCGGTACAGGTAGGGCAGCTGACGCTGAGCACCTTTATTAACGATGCCGGTCTGGAAAGTATGGGTGAAAACCTTTACCAGGAAACCCAGGCCTCCGGTGCGCCAACCGAAAGCAACCCCGGTAATAACGGTGCCGGTCTGCTGTATCAGGGCTATGTTGAAACCTCGAACGTTAATGTGGCCGAAGAGCTGGTATCGATGATCCAGACCCAGCGCGCCTATGAAATTAACAGTAAGGCCATCAGCACCTCCGATCAGATGCTACAGAAACTGAATCAGCTGTAATGCAGGTCAGGGCCGGGATAACCGGCCTGTCACTTATCTTCGGTAATCAAAGGTTTAATTCATGGCGAAGCCGAACCCGCTGCTCGGAAATCTGTTAATTGCCTCCATCCTGTTAACGCTGAATGGCTGTGCGATTATCCCACGTAAGCCCCTGGTCACCGGCTCTACCACCGCGCAGCCGCTGCCAGCGGATGCGCCGATTGCCAATGGCTCGATTTTCCAGAGCGTCATGCCAATGAACTACGGCTACCAGCCGCTATTTGAAGATCGCCGTCCGCGCAATATTGGGGACACGCTGACCATTACCCTGCAGGAAAACGTCAGCGCCAGCAAAAGCTCCTCGGCCAACGCCGGACGTAGCGGCAGCGCCAGCTTTGGCCTGACCACCGTGCCGCGTTCACTGAACGGACTGCTGGGCGGCGATAAAACCGCGTTGGACGGCACCGGTAAAAATGATTTTAACGGCAAAGGTGGCGCGTCAGCCAATAACACCTTTACCGGCACCATCACTGTCACCGTGAAGCAGGTGCTGACTAACGGCAACCTGAGCGTGGTAGGTGAGAAACAGATTGAGATCAACCAGGGAACTGAGTTTATCCGCTTCTCCGGAGTGGTTAACCCACGCACCATCAGCGGCAATAACAGCGTGGTGTCCACCCAGGTGGCGGATGCGCGCATTGAATATGTCGGCAACGGCTACATCAATGAAGCCCAGACCATGGGCTGGCTGCAGCGGTTTTTCCTGAATATATCACCGATGTAAGAGGTAGTAATGCAAAATTCACTGTGCCGTTATGCTCTGCTGCTGCTGTTAAGCGCGTTCAGCCTGGGGGCCAATGCCGATCGTATCCGCGATCTCACCACGGTGGGCGGGGTACGTGATAACTCGCTGATTGGTTATGGCCTGGTGGTGGGACTGGACGGTACCGGTGACCAGACCACCCAGACGCCGTTTACCACCCAAAGTCTGAACAATATGTTATCCCAGCTGGGGATCACCGTTCCGGCCGGCACCAATATGCAGCTGAAAAACGTTGCCGCAGTGATGGTTACTGCAAAACTGCCGGCGTTTGGCCGTCAGGGGCAGGCGATTGATGTGGTGGTCTCCTCCATGGGTAACGCCAAAAGCTTGCGCGGCGGTACGCTGCTGATGACCCCGCTGAAGGGTGTAGACAACCAGGTGTATGCGCTGGCGCAGGGCAATATCCTGGTGGGAGGGGCCAGCTCGGCGGCCAGTGGCAGCAGCGTGCAGGTTAATCAAGTCAACGGTGGCCGAATCAACGGCGGAGCCACCATTGAGCGTGAACTGCCCAGCACCTTTGGAGCCAGCAGCGTAATTAATCTGTTCCTGAACCAGGAAGATTTCAGCATGGCGCAGCGTATCAGCGATGCGATTAACAGCCGCGGTATGGGGCTGGCGCAACCACTGGACGGACGTACCGTGCAAATCCGTGCCTCAGCCAACAATACTTCACAGGTGCGTCTGCTGGCGGATATCCAGAATATTGATGTTTCAATACCGGTGCAGGATGCCAAAGTGATTATCAACTCGCGTACCGGTTCGGTGGTGATGAACCGCGAAGTGATGCTCAGCCAGTGTGCGGTAGCGCAGGGCAGCCTGTCAGTCACGGTTAACCAGACCCAGAATGTGAATCAGCCAGATACCCCGCTGGCGGGTGGTCAGACGGTGGTGACGCCTCAAACCCAGATTGATATGCGTCAGTCCGGTGGGGCACTGCAACGGGTCAACGCCAGCGCCAACCTGAACAGCGTGGTGCGCGCTCTGAATGCGCTGGGGGCAACGCCTATCGATCTGATGTCAATTCTGCAGGCGATGGACAGCGCCGGTTGTCTGCATGCCAAACTGGAAATTATCTGATGAACGACAGTACATCACTTTCGTCGGCGGCCTGGGACAGCCGCTCGCTGAATAACCTCAAGCGTCTGGCTGGTAATGATCCCACCGCTCATGCCCGTGAAGTGGCAAAGCAGGTGGAAGGGATGTTTGTCCAGATGATGATGAAAAGCATGCGTGCAGCGCTGCCGCAGGATGGCATGCTGAGCAGCGAGCAGACCCGGCTCTACACCTCGATCTACGATCAGCAGATCAGCCAGCAGATTGGGGCCAAAGGGCTGGGGCTTGCGGATATGATTGTAAAACAGATGCAGACCCAACAGCCGCCGGATGAAACGGCGGGCACGGTGCCGATGCCGCTGGATAACAGCTTTATCAATACCCTGCCACCGCTGCAGATGGCTCATGTACAGGAACAGCTGCAGCAGATGGTACGTCGGGCGTTACCGCGTCCAGCGCAGCTGAGCGGCGATGCGCGTGACTTTATCTCACAGCTGACCCAGCCCGCGAAGCAGGTCAGTGAGCAGAGCGGTATCCCGCACCATCTGATCCTGGCGCAGGCGGCGCTGGAATCCGGCTGGGGACAGCGGCAGATTATGACCGCAGACGGCAGACCGAGCTATAACCTGTTCGGTATCAAGGCCAGCGGTGACTGGCAGGGTAAAACCACCGAAATCACCACCACCGAATACCTGAACGGTGAAGCGAAAAAAGTGAAGGCGAAGTTCCGGGTGTATGACTCCTGGTTCGCGGCACTGAATGACTACGCGAAGCTGTTAAGTAACAATCCGCGCTATTCTGCGGTTACCAGCGCTGCCACACCGGAGCAGGGTGCACATGCGCTGCAGGCGGCGGGCTATGCCACCGATCCGCACTATGCGCGCAAGCTGGTAAATATTGTGCAGCAGTTTAAAAACATGGGTGAAAAAGTGGTTAAAGCTTACAGCCAGGATCTCAGCAGGTTGTTCTGATGCCCCATGACCGGTTCAGCGCTACCCCGCAGTGGCGCTGCACCTCACCCGTAATTTTCCGGTAAAAACGGCCAACTTTTGCAAGAAATGCTCAAGTTTGGCTGGCAGTAGCCGATAACAATCTCAGGACGAACCCAATACCCATTGACATCAGCCGGGTGATCCGACTGGAAAACAGGCGGCCGGTAAATAAGGAGCCAACATGTCTGGTTTAATTAACAGCGCGATGAGCGGACTGAACGCCGCACAAACCGCACTGAATACCACCAGCAATAATATCAGTAACTATTATGTGCCTGGTTATAACCGGCAGATCGTTAACCTTGCCCAAAACAACAGTACCCTGACTGGTGGCAACTATATTGGTAACGGCGTCGCGGTAACCAGCGTAACGCGCGAATTTAATCAGTTTATTACTAACCAGTTACAGTCCGCCAGCTCCCAGGCCAGCAGCATTATTGCCCAGCAGGGCCAGATGTCGAGCATCAACAACATGCTCTCCAGCACCTCCAATACCCTGGACAGCTCGATGCAGGGGTTCTTTAACTCGTTGCAGTCTCTGGTCAGCAACGCCAGCGATCCTTCAGCCCGCCAGGCGGTGCTGGGTAAGGCGGAGGGGATGGTTAACCAGTTTCAGGTGATGGACTCTTACCTGAAGAACAGCGAAGAGGGTATTAACGGCTCGATAACTTCCAGCGTTGATCAGATTAATAACTATGCGAAGCAGATTGCCAATCTGAATAAAGAGATCAATAAGCTGAAAGGTGCGGCAGGCGGTACCCCGCCCAATGCTCTGCTGGATCAGCGCGATCAGCTGGTTAGCGAGCTGAACAAACTGGTTGGCGTCAAAGTGACTCAACAGGATGGCGACAGCTATAACATCACGATTGGTAAAGGCATTTCCCTGGTTAACGGTGACAGCGCCAGTGAGCTTGCCGCAGTACGTGCCAACAGCGATCAGAGCCGCGTGACGGTAGCCATGATGGACCCGAAAACCGGCAAAGCCAGCGAGCTGCCGGAAGGTCTGTTTGCCGATGGTTCGCTGGGCGGGCTCCTGAAATCGCGCCATGACGTTGAGCAGGTGCGTAACCAGGTCGGACAGATGGCGCTGGCGCTGGCAGACAGTTTTAACACCCAGCATAAAGCGGGTGTCGACAGTAATGGTGATGCCGGTAAAGACTTCTTTGGCACAGGAAAACCCAAGGCGCTGGCAAATGCCAGCAATACCTCCGGCACCCAGATGTCAGTTGAATTCAGCGATACCTCAAAGGTGCAGGCCTCCGACTATGAAATGAAGTGGGATGGCAGCAGCTGGAGCGTCACCCGTCAGAGTGATAACGCTAAAATCACCGCCACTGCCGGTCAGGATAAAAACGGTAATCCAACCCTGAACTTCGATGGTTTACAGATCAGCGTAAGCGGAAACCCTGACAAAGGCGAAAGCTTTACCGTTAAGCCGGTCAGCGATGTGGTATCCGGGATGAGCGTGAAAATCACTGACGAAGCGGAACTGGCGGCAGCGGGTAATAAGGGCGGAGCCAGTAACAACGAAAATGCCAAGGCGCTGCTGGAGCTGCAAACCCGGAAAGTGGTGGGCGGCAAAAGTACCCTGACCCAGGCCTACGCCAGCATGGTGGCCGATGTGGGTAACAAAACCAACAGCCTGAATACTGCAGCGACCACGCAGTCAAATCTGGTCACCCAACTGACTAACCAGCAGCAGTCGGTCTCCGGGGTTAACCTTGACGAAGAGTACACCAATCTGGCGCGTTATCAGCAGTACTACATGGCCAATGCGCAGGTGCTGCAAACCGCTTCAACTATCTTTGACGCACTGATTGGCGCGGTACGCTGATCTGAATAAGGAATAATAGTATGCGACTCAGTACGGGAATGATTTACGACCAGCAGACGCGCGGCATTTCTAACGCGCAGCAGAGCTGGTTACAGAGTGGCGAACAGCTGAGCACCGGCAAGCGCGTAGTGCGTCCTTCTGACGATCCGGTGGCGGCAGCTCAGGCGGTGGTGCTGTCACAATCGATGGCGGAGAAAGCGCAGTTTAGCAATGCACGGGGATTTGCTGTCCAGAGTATTTCCACCGAAGAAAACATTCTTGGTCAGTCGGTGACGGCGATCCAGAGTGCCCAGTCCACGCTGGTTTCGGTGGTGAACGGTTCGCTGTCAGACGATGACCGTGCGGCCTATGCCACTGAGTTGGAAGGAGTACGCGATCAGCTGTTTAACCTGGCAAACAGCACTGACGGCAATGGCCGCTATTTGTTCGGTGGTTACAACAGCGATAAGCCGCCCTTCACCAAAGATAACAACGGTAATATCACCTATACCGGTGGCGATACGCCGATCACTCAGAAGGTGGATGACAACCGAACCATGGTGACCAGCCACACCGGCGATCAGATCTTCAATGCCCTGACCAGCAATGCGGAGCCTGAGCCAAACGGTGGTCAGAGCGAAACCAACCTTTTTGCCATGCTGAACAGCGCGATTACTGCATTACAAACACCAACCGAGGGGGCGGATGAGAAAACCGTGGCGGCCTTAGCAGCGGTGGTATCAAAATCCAGCCGGGGTCTGTCTAACTCACTGGATAACGTCTCCAGCGTGCGCTCGGTACTGGGTACCCAGCTGAAGGAGCTGGATGCACTAAATACCCAGGGCAGCGACATTTCGCTGATCCAGAAAACGCAGATGAGTGGGCTGGTGGATGTGGACTACACCAGCGCCATCTCCAGCTACATCATGCAGCAGGCGGCACTGAACGCGTCTTATACCGTCTTTAGCCAGATGTCGAAGATGTCGCTGTTCAGTATGAACGCCTGACAATTTTTTTAATTTTGCGTAATTGCTGAGCCCCTGTAAATCAGCCGCAACCGCTATCAGCCCACTGCTGATAGCGGTTTTTTTTCGGCCGAGACCAGGGCCTGGGCTGGTCCACTGGCGTGGTGCCTGTCAGGTTTGGCTTCGCGGGTTGTGTTTTTAAAAGCCAGGGCAAATGCCAGGTCAACGACGTTTCACCATTCCGCTGCGCGAACTGGCGACAAGGGGAGCACATCGCCTGCTCCCCTTGACCCCGCGCTAGCGGCTGGCACTGCGCCCGCTGGCGCGGGTTCCCTCGGCAATGCCCTTTCCCGACGGACCAGCCTGATTCGCCGTCCAGGCGAAGCAGGCTTCTCCCGACCTTCCCTGGTCGCTCGTCCTGGGAAATGGCATTACCTCGGCTCCGTTCCTAAAGCCGCACCAACGTCAAAAGCCAGGTCAACGTCAAAATCTTAAAACCCAAACCCAAACCCAAACCCAAATAATGCTTTGGACTTTAAGCCTTTGCCTTTGCCTTTGCCTTTGCCTTTGCTTTGGCTTTTGCTTTTGACCTGGTTTTAGGTTTTGACTTTTGGGCGGCATAAGGAACGTCGCCGAGGTGACGCTGATTTCCAGGACGAATCGCCAGGGACGGCGATAAGAGGCGTGCTTCGCCTGGATGGCGAATCACGCTGGTCCGCCAGAAATTGGCGTGGCCGAGGGAACCTGCTCAGCAGGCGATGTGACGCCGCAGGCACGGGGTCAAGGGGCCTTTGCCGGAAGGCCCCTTGTCGCCAGCCCGTGAAACGGGATGGTGAAACGTAGTTGACCTGGCATTTGCCCTGGCTTTTAAAAGCAAAAGCAAAAAAAATCAACAGCGCAACGCCCCAACCCCCAGACAAAATAAGCCTGCATCAAATGCAGGCTTATTAAAGCGAAAAATACTCCCGCTACTGCGGGCCGGACTGGCGCAGATTACACCGGACGCGTAGCCGGTGCCGTCGCCTGATGGGTCGCTGAATGCCCACCGGCAGCCCCTTTCCCGTTAAAGTCAAACGCAGGGCGTGCCCAGTCACTGTGACGGGCGGGCTCTGGCTGATACGCCGGGGCCGGTGCTTTGGTCATCGGCGCAGCCGCGTGATGCTTAAAGCTTCCCTGTGGCTCTCTGGCCGCTGGCTGAGCATCACGTCCGGCAACCGCCGCATGTGGTTCACTGACAGCTGGTGTTGCCACCGCTGCCGGCTGCTGCTCTGCCACCTGCTCGCTCAGCTCTGCACCGACATCAAAAGCCTGCTGGCTGGCGATGGCTGGCGCAACCTCAGTGGTTTCCACCGTGGTTTCCGGGACAGCCGCCGCCTGAGCTTGAGCGGCAACCGCTTCCGCTACCGGGCGATCTTCGTCAGCAATCACCTGCGGTTCTTCAGTGACCGGCTGAGCAATCGCCGCAGCCTGAACGTCATCCACTGGCGTGATTTCCGGCTGGCTCTGCGGCAGAGGTTCAGCCTGTTTTACCGGTTCAGCCTCGGGCTGAAACTCAGTAAGCGCAGGCGCTGCTCCGGCCTCAACCGCCGCTGCAACCGTGGCAGCAGGGATCATACTCTCTTTAATTGCCGGTGCGGGGACTTCTGTCTGCTCAGCCTGATCCTGATGACCGTAAGCCGGTACCACAGATTCTTCCGGCTGATGAGGTGCAGTGTGATCGCTAATGCTCGCCACCGGATAGGTGATAAACACTTTACCTGATGCCAGTTCCGGCGATGCCGCCGCGCTGGTCAGCGGCATTGGTGACTGGGTCGGATAACGCTCATCACGGTAACGACGACGACGCTGACCGCTGACGCGCAGATGACGTGGTGAACGGCGTGAACGGCGCGGCATACTGCTGTCACGCTCTTCCTGCTCATTCTCAGTGGTGCTGGTAGTCGCCGGTTGCTCAGTAGCGACCGGGGTGTCTTCCTGCGGCTGGAAGGTGCGAGCGGCGGTCTGCTCAGCGGTTTCGATACGGACTTTCTGGCTCAGCTGACGTGGCTTACGGCGCGGCATCACCTTAACGTCTTCTTCCACCGCGCTGCTGCTGTCGGTGACGGGTTCCGCTACCGGTACTTTCTGTTCTTGTACCTGCTGGCGCTTCTCTTCAGCACGGCGGCGCTGACGCTCGGCGCGTGGTTCACGACGCTGCGCGTTATCAGCGGCGTTATCAGCGGCGTTATCGTCGCTCTGAACCTGGGTCTGACGAGGTTCGCGCGTCTCGTTCTGCTGCGTGTTGCTATTGCGGCGGTTATTGCGGCGGTTATCCTCGCGGCCTTCACGCTGCTCATTATTGCGCTCACGCGCCGGACGATCGTTACGCTCGCTATTGCTTTCGTTACGCTCGCTGTTACGGTCGGTATTGCGTTCGGTATTACGCTCGTTGCGATCGCCACGGTCGTTGCGGTCGTTGTTACGGTCGCGACGGTTGTTCTGACGACGGTTATTGCGACGTTCAGAACGCGGCGCAGCAGCACTGGTGTTTTTCTCTTCCTCAACGGCGGCAACGGTTTCTGCCGGTTTTTCATCGACAGTAAACAGCTTTTTCAGACCGGCGAAGAAACGACTGAGCGCACCCTGACCAACTGGCTGGACGTTGGCTGCAGGTTTCACGCTGCTGTCGCTGCTGGCAGGCTGGCTGATCGGTGGCGCATCCGGCATTACGAAGGCGGCCAGAGCAGGCTGCTCAGGGCGTTTACGTTCTGCATGTTCCTCGGCAGCCGGCGAGGCCATCTCTGCTTCATGCAGCTTAGGCAGATGATAGCTAAGGGTTAGCGTCTCTTCGCCGCTGCGCACGCGCAGCACCGAGAAATGCGGCGTCTGCATCTGGTCGTTAGGCACGATAACCGCGCGCACGCCGCCCTGACGCTTCTCAATCGCGTTAACCGCTTCGCGTTTTTCGTTCAGCAGATAAGAGGCAATCTGCACTGGCACAATGGCATGAACTTCTTTGGTGTTCTCTTTCAGCGCTTCCTCTTCAATCAGACGCAGAATCGACAGCGACAGAGACTCATTATCACGGATGGTGCCGGTGCCGCTACAGCGCGGGCAAACGTGATGGCTGGATTCACCCAGTGACGGGCTGAGACGCTGACGCGACATTTCCAGCAGGCCGAAGCGGGAAATATGACCAATCTGAATACGTGCGCGATCCTGACGTACCGCTTCGCGCAGACGGTTTTCTACCGCGCGCTGATGGCGTACCGGGGTCATATCGATAAAGTCGATGACAATCAAACCGCCGAGGTCACGCAGACGCAGCTGGCGGGCAATCTCATCGGCCGCTTCGAGGTTAGTATTAAAGGCGGTTTCTTCGATATCGCCACCGCGGGTAGCGCGGGCGGAGTTGATATCAATCGCGGTCAGCGCTTCGGTGGTATCAATCACCACGGAACCGCCGGAAGGCAGACGGACTTCACGCTGGAAAGCGGAATCAATCTGTGATTCGATCTGATAGTGGCTGAACAGCGGAATTTCACCGGTGTAGAGTTTGATTTTGCTACTGAAATCCGGACGGCCCAGCGCAGCGATGTGCTGACGAGCCAGCTCCAGCACCTTTGGGTTATCGATCAGAATTTCACCGATATCCTGGCGCAGATAGTCGCGGAATGCGCGCACAATCACATTACTTTCCTGGTGGATCAGGAAAGGTGCCGGACGGCTGTCAGCGGCTTTTTTAATCGCTTCCCAGTGCTTCAGGCGGAAGCTGAGATCCCACTGCAGGGATTCGGCAGATTTCCCCACGCCTGCGGTACGCACAATCAGCCCCATGCCTTCCGGCAGTTCAAGAGAAGAAAGCGCTTCTTTCAGCTCGGTACGGTCATCGCCTTCAATGCGGCGTGAAATACCTCCCGCACGCGGGTTATTGGGCATGAGCACCAGGTAGCTGCCGGCCAGACTTATAAAGGTAGTCAGTGCCGCGCCTTTATTACCGCGCTCTTCTTTATCGATCTGCACAATCATTTCCTGACCTTCGCGCAGTACGTCCTTAATATTCGGACGACCGTGGGCAGAATAATTAGCGGGGAAGTAATCGCGGGAAATTTCTTTTAACGGGAGGAAACCGTGTCTTTCAGCACCATAGTCAACAAATGCGGCTTCGAGACTGGGTTCAATACGGGTGATCTTGCCTTTGTAAATGTTTGCTTTTTTTTGCTCATGTCCCGGACTTTCAATGTCCAGGTCGTACAGACGCTGTCCGTCTACCAGAGCAACACGCAACTCTTCCTGCTGAGTTGCGTTGATCAACATTCTTTTCATCTTAACTTTCTCATTATTCTTACATTATGGACCAGACTGCGGGCAAAGTAGCGCTGGACACATCAACCGAAGACCCCGTGTCTCAACGCAACGCCGTCAACCTCTCGGGTGTCGGCGGCTCAAGGGGTGCAAATTCTCGGCGGCCTGTTTTTCAAACGGAAAAACAGCGCAGTAACCGGGTAAGTCCGGCGGTCTTTTGCCTGTAAACCTGTCCGGTTTTATCGTCCAGGCCGCAACCCGCAGCCCGCTGAATGCCTGATAACCCACTACGTCTTACGCCATTGCTGCGTGTATGGTCTATCCGGCTAAGCTTTGTTACTTTTCACCATATACCCGGGCGGCTACTGCGCGGTTTCACAGGGTGCTTATCACCTGTGACGACAGATTGTTACTGAACCGTCATGCCAGATGGTAAAACCGATCTGCCAGCCGTTATGGGAAACCGTGATGAAACATTGTTTCCTGCGTTTATGAAAAACCGCGTCGAAAACGGAAAACATTATTCCATTGCTCCGCGGATAAGCGCAAGGTGACTTTACTGGCAATGTCGGGTTATTTGCTGCTTTTCCACCGAATTGCAGGGCATTTCGGCAGGTTGCTTAAAAAACATCCATACATCCACCAGTAGCATTCACTACCGACTCAGTTAAGCATATAAAAAGAGGTGGCGCTATTACTGCCGGATATTTAGAATCGCCCGCTATGAAAACCAATACTCCAGCCGTACAGTTTATTGCCATTTCCGCCGACGAAGCGGGGCAGCGTATCGACAATTTTTTGCGTACTCAACTTAAAGGGGTGCCAAAAAGCATGATTTATCGCATTTTGCGTAAAGGCGAAGTGCGGGTGAATAAAAAGCGCATTAAACCCGAATACAAGCTGGAAGCAGGGGATGAAGTGCGTATCCCGCCGGTACGGGTTGCCGAACGCGAGGAAGAAGCGGTTTCCCCGAAGCTGGCGAAAGTGGCGGCGCTGGATAAGGCGATTATCTATGAAGATGATCATATCCTGGTGCTGAATAAACCTGCCGGTACCGCAGTACACGGCGGCAGCGGCTTAAGCTTCGGGGTGATCGAAGGGCTGCGCGCCCTGCGACCGGATGCACGCTTCCTCGAACTGGTGCACCGACTGGATCGCGATACGTCCGGTATCTTACTGGTGGCAAAAAAACGCTCGGCGCTGCGCTCCCTGCATGAGCAGTTACGCGAAAAAGGGATGCAGAAAGACTATCTGGCGCTGGTGCGTGGCCAGTGGCCGGCCCATGTCAAAGCTGTGCGCGCGCCCTTGCTGAAAAACATTCTGCAAAGTGGCGAGCGGATAGTAAAAGTGAGTGGGGAAGGCAAGCCGTCGGAAACCCTGTTTAAGGTGGAAGAACGTTTTGCCATTGCCACCCTGGTTAAAGCCAGTCCGGTCACCGGGCGAACCCACCAGATCCGCGTACACACCCTGCATGCCGGGCATGCTATCGCCTTTGACGATCGTTATGGTGAGGCAGAGTTTGACCAGCAGCTGAGTGCCACCGGCCTCAACCGCCTGTTTCTTCATGCCGCAGCGCTGCGCTTTACCCACCCGGCCAGCGGAGAAGTGATGCGCGTTGAAGCGCCGCTGGATGAAAAGCTGAAACACTGTCTGGCGGTACTGCGTAAAACCTCCGCGCCATGTTAACCATCGCTATCCGCTGCTTTGCCCGGCAGAGCAGCGGATTACCGTAAGGGATCCAGCCCGGCGGCGCGCAGCATGGTGCACAGCGCAATCAGCGGCAGCCCCACCAGGGTATTAGGATCGCGTCCTGACAGCCGTTCAAACAGGGTAATTCCCAAACCTTCACTTTTAAAGCTGCCGGCGCACTGCAGCGGCTGCTCTCTGGTGATATAATTAACGATCTCTCTGTCGCTTAACGGGCGGAAATCAACGCGAAAAGGTTCACAAATCACCTGTTGCTGCCGTTGCGCACTGTCATACAGCGCCAGTCCGGTATAAAACATCACGCTGTTGCCGCTGGCGGCGCGTAACTGCTGGTGCGCGCGCTCCACGCTGTGCGGCTTGCCGCAAATCGTGTCGTTCAGCACACAGACCTGATCGGATCCGATAATCAGATGATGTGGATACGCATCTGCCAGTGCCTGTGCTTTGGCCAGTGCCAGGCGTACCACCAGATCCTCAGCCAGTTCAGCGGGGAGCGGAGTTTCATCCACCTCGGGGGCGGCAGTAATAAAAGGAATGCCGAGCGTAGTTAATAATTCTTTACGCCAGGGGGAGGTTGAGGCTAATACCAGTTGAGGCATATTTTTTTTCCAGAATAGATAGCGAATTATTCCGCAGCCATTTAAACTATGCGCCGCAGTGGAAGCGTATCACGTATGAAAGATGCCGTTAAACGGCCTTTTTCTTTGACTCTATCTCGTTACAAAGTTAATATGCGCGCCCTATGCAAAAGGTAAAATTACCCCTGACTCTTGATGTGGTCCGTACCGCTCAGAAACGCCTTGATTATCAGGGTGTTTATACCCCTGAACAGGTAGAGCGGATTGCTGCATCGGTAGTCAGTGTGGACAGTGATGTCGCTTGTGCTATGTCGTTTGCGATTGATAACCAGCGTCTGGCGGTACTGAAAGGTACGGCTGACGTTTCAGTCACGCTGTGCTGTCAACGCTGCAACCAGCCCTTTGCGCATCAGGTTCACGTATCGTACTGCTTCAGCCCGGTCGTCACTGACGAGCAGGCAGAAGCCCTGCCGGAAGCGTACGAACCGGTCGACGTCAACGAGTTTGGCGAAACCGATCTGTTGGCAATGGTCGAGGATGAAATCATTCTGGCCCTGCCGGTCGTTCCGGTGCATGATTCTGAACACTGTGAAGTGTCCGAGGCGGACATGGTCTTTGGTCAGTTGCCTGCAGAGGCAGAAAAACCAAATCCATTTGCCGTATTAGCCAGTTTAAAGCGTAAGTAATAGGAGTAAGGTCCATGGCCGTACAACAGAATAAACCAACCCGTTCCAAACGTGGCATGCGTCGTTCACATGATGCGCTGACCACCGCCACTCTTTCCGTAGATAAAGTTTCTGGTGAAACTCATCTGCGTCACCACATCACTGCGGATGGTTACTACCGCGGTCGCAAGGTCATCGTAAAGTAATTCCGCAAACCAGCGCGGCGCTACTTTGACACGTTTGACCCTGGCGATAGATGCCATGGGCGGGGACTTCGGTCCCTGCGTGACAGTGCCTGCGGCAATGCAGGCACTGGCATCACATTCGCAACTGCACCTCCTCCTGGTTGGCAATCCCGACGAAATTTCAACATCCCTTGCCAAAGCTGATTCTGCCCTGAGGGCGCGCGTGCAAATTATTGCTGCTGAATCGGTTATTGCCAGTGATGCCCGTCCTTCACAGGCGATCCGCGCCAGTAAGGGCTCCTCCATGCGCATCGCGCTGGAGCAGGTAAGAGACGGCAATGCCGTGGCCTGTATCAGTGCCGGTAACACCGGTGCGCTGATGGGGCTGGCTACATTATTGTTAAAACCGCTGGACGGGATTGATCGTCCGGCACTGATTACCATGCTGCCTAACCAGCAGCAGGGGAAGACGCTGGTGCTTGATTTAGGCGCTAACGTTGACTGTGACAGTGCTATGCTGGTGCAGTTTGCGGTAATGGGTGCCGTGTTGGCCGAAGAGTTTCTCGCCATTGCGCGTCCCCGAGTCGCACTGCTGAATATTGGCGAGGAAGAGAGCAAAGGCTTAAGCTCGATTCGCGATGCGGCTTCCATATTGCGTAATTCCCCCGATATCAATTATATCGGCTATCTCGAAGGCAATGACCTGCTGACCGGGAAGACAGACGTGCTGGTATGTGATGGATTCGTCGGCAACGTTACGCTGAAAACTATGGAAGGTGTGGTCAGAATGTTTATCTCGCTGTTGAAATCACCCGGCGGGTGTAACAAAAGGGCATGGTGGCTGCGTTTGCTGGGACGCTGGTTGCAAAAACGGCTGTCAAAACGATTCGGCCACCTGAATCCCGACCAGTACAATGGTGCCTGTCTGTTAGGATTGCGTGGCACGGTGATCAAAAGTCATGGTGCGGCCAATCAGCGCGCGTTTACCGTTGCGATTGAACAGGCAGAGCAGGCGGCGCAGCGGCAGATCCCTGAACGGATTGCCCGGCGCCTTCAGGCTGTATTACCTAAGAGTGACTGAGCGTACATGTATACTAAAATTATTGGCACGGGCAGCTACTTGCCCGAGCAGGTACGGACCAACACCGACCTGGAAAAAATGGTAGATACATCGGACGAGTGGATTGTCACCCGCACCGGCATCCGTGAACGGCGCATTGCGCGCACGGATGAAACCGTGGCTACCATGGGTGCTCGGGCGGCACAGCTCGCCCTGGAAATGGCCGGAATTGATAAAAACGAAATCGGGCTGATTATTGTTGCGACAACCTCATCCAGCCATGCATTCCCCAGCTCAGCCTGCATGATCCAGCAAATGCTGGGCATTAAAGATGCGGCTTCCTTCGACCTCGCCGCGGCCTGCGCAGGCTTCACCTATGCGCTGAGCGTGGCTGACCAGTACGTGAAAAACGGAGCGGTAAAACATGCGCTGGTGATTGGTGCTGACGTGCTGGCACGTATGCTGGACCCGGAAGATCGCGGCACCATCATTCTGTTTGGTGACGGTGCGGGTGCTGTGGTACTGGGGGCCAGCGAACAGCCGGGCATTATCTCAACCCACCTGCACGCTGATGGCAGCTATGGTCACCTGCTGAGCCTGGAAAACCAGGATCGTCAGCATCAGGAAAACCCGTCCTACGTGACGATGGCGGGCAACGAAGTGTTTAAAGTCGCCGTCACTGAACTGGCGAACATTGTTGATGAAACCCTGCAGGCTAATCATCTCGATCGCTCAGCCATTGACTGGCTGGTGCCGCATCAGGCTAATCTGCGTATTATTAGCGCCACCGCCCGTAAGCTGGGAATGGAAATGGACAGAGTGGTTGTCACCCTTGACCGTCACGGTAATACCTCGGCGGCCTCAGTGCCAACGGCACTGGATGAAGCCGTACGCGATGGTCGCATTAAGCCAGGCCAGCTGATTCTGCTGGAGGCCTTTGGTGGTGGTTTCACCTGGGGTTCTGCGCTGGTTCGCTTTTGATTAACAGGAAATAACGATGTCGCAATTTGCAATGGTTTTCCCGGGGCAGGGTTCACAGTCTGTCGGTATGCTGGCTGAACTGGCCGCAGCTAACCCCGGTGTTGAGCGCACGTTTCGCGAAGCGTCTGATGCGCTGGGTTACGATCTCTGGCAGCTGGTACAACAGGGGCCGGTCGAAGAATTAAACAAAACCTGGCAAACTCAGCCAGCGTTACTGGCCGCTTCTGTTGCGATTTTCCGCGTTTGGCAGGAAAAAGGCGGAAAAATGCCGTCAATGCTTGCAGGCCACAGCCTGGGTGAGTACAGTGCGCTGGTTTGTGCCGGCGTACTGGATTTCGCTGATGCGATTAAGCTGGTTGAACTGCGCGGTAAACTGATGCAGGAAGCGGTGCCGGAAGGCACTGGCGCGATGCAGGCGATTATCGGTCTGGATGATGCGGCGATTGCCAAAGCCTGTGAAGATGCGACTCAGGGGCAGGTCGTTTCACCGGTAAACTATAATTCTCCAGGTCAGGTAGTGATAGCCGGTAACAAAGAAGCGGTAGAGCGTGCCGGCGCGGCCTGTAAGGCTGCGGGTGCCAAACGCGCCTTACCACTGCCGGTTAGCGTTCCTTCCCACTGTGCGCTGATGAAACCCGCTGCGGATAAGCTGGCGCAGGCGTTACAGGCACTGACCTTTAACGCGCCGGGCGTGCCGGTAGTGAACAATGTTGATGTACAGTGTGAAGCCTCACCTGAGGCGATTCGCAATGCGTTAGTACGGCAGCTGTATAGTCCGGTACGCTGGACAGAATGTGTCGAATTTATGGCGCAGCAGGGGGTTACCTCCCTGCTGGAAGCCGGCCCGGGAAAAGTGTTAACAGGACTGGCTAAGCGAATTGTAGACAACCTGACGGCAGCAGCGATCAATGATCCTGCCAGCCTGTCAGCCGCGCTTGAACAATAACACGAGGATTAACATGAACTTCGAAGGTAAAGTTGCTCTGGTCACCGGAGCAAGTCGCGGAATTGGCCGCGCAATCGCTGAGACGCTGGTCTCGCGTGGTGCCAAAGTCATTGGTACTGCCACCAGCCAAAGCGGTGCCGATGCCATCAGCGCGTATCTGGGGAATAACGGTAAAGGCCTGGCCCTGAACGTTACTGACTCCGCTTCGATTGATAGCGTGTTAGAAAATATTCGTGCTGCATTTGGCGAAGTGGATATTTTAGTTAATAATGCAGGTATCACGCGTGACAATCTTCTAATGCGTATGAAAGACGATGAGTGGCAGGATATCCTGGACACTAATCTGACCTCAGTATTCCGCCTGTCAAAAGCGGTAATGCGCGCCATGATGAAAAAACGCGTGGGCCGAATTATTACCATTGGTTCCGTGGTTGGAACAATGGGTAATGCGGGTCAGGCAAACTATGCGGCAGCAAAAGCCGGTTTAATCGGCTTTTCTAAGTCACTGGCGCGCGAAGTCGCGTCCCGTGGGATCACCGTAAATGTTGTGGCTCCTGGTTTCATTGAAACCGATATGACGCGTGCGCTGAGCGAAGATCAGCGCGCGGGTATTCTGGCGCAGGTTCCGGCAGGTCGCCTTGGCGGCGCGCATGAAATCGCCAATGCCGTTGCATTTTTAGCCTCTGATGAGGCAGCGTATATCACTGGTGAGACGCTGCACATCAATGGCGGAATGTATATGGTCTGATAATGACGAAAACTATTTGCGTTATTTGGGCAGTCAACCGCAAAATAACGTAAAATCGTGGTTTAACCAGTCGGGATTTGGTTGCATCTTTCCCACCATTTTATACACTACGAAAACCATCGCGAAAGCGAGTTTTGATAGGAAATTTAATAGTATGAGCACTATCGAAGAACGCGTTAAGAAAATCATCGGCGAGCAGCTGGGCGTTAAGCAGGAAGAAGTTGTTAACACTGCTTCTTTTGTAGAAGATCTGGGCGCTGATTCTCTTGATACCGTTGAGCTGGTCATGGCTCTGGAAGAAGAGTTTGACACTGAGATCCCAGACGAAGAAGCTGAAAAAATCACTACCGTACAGGCAGCTATTGATTACATCAATGGTCACCAGGCGTAAGTGAATCCCTTCAGGCGGTCGCTCGACCGCCTGAACTTTTTCTGATTATCCCCATAGCGTCTTTTTTCCCTCCCTGGAGGACGAACGTGTCTAAGCGTCGTGTTGTTGTGACCGGTCTTGGCATGTTGTCTCCTGTTGGCAATACCGTAGAGTCTACCTGGAATGCTCTTGTTGCCGGACAGAGTGGCATCAGCCTGATCGACCATTTTGATACTACTGCCTACGCAACGCGGTTTGCTGGCTTGGTAAAGAATTTTAACTGCGATGACATCATCTCACGTAAAGAACAACGTAAGATGGATGCATTTATTCAGTACGGCATCGTTGCCGGCGTACAGGCCATGCAGGACAGTGGCCTGACCATCACTGAAGAAAACGCACACCGTGTGGGTGCCGCTATCGGCTCCGGCATTGGCGGCCTGGGTCTGATTGAAGAGAACCATACGTCGCTGGTTAACGGTGGTTCGCGTAAAATCAGCCCCTTCTTTGTGCCTTCCACCATTGTAAATATGGTTGCCGGGCATCTCACTATTATGTACGGCATGAAAGGCCCAAGCATTTCTATTGCGACCGCCTGTACGTCCGGCGTACATAATATTGGTCATGCTGCGCGCATGATTGCCTATAACGATGCTGACGTCATGCTGGCGGGTGGTGCGGAAAAAGCCAGCACCCCGCTGGGCGTGGGTGGCTTCGGCGCGGCGCGTGCGCTGTCAACCCGTAACGACGATCCACAGGCTGCCAGCCGGCCGTGGGATAAAGACCGTGATGGCTTTGTTCTGGGTGATGGTGCCGGATTAGTGGTACTGGAAGAGTTCGAACACGCGAAAAAGCGTGGGGCAAAAATCTATGCTGAGCTGGTCGGATTTGGTATGAGCAGTGATGCTTACCATATGACTTCTCCGCCGGAGAACGGTGCTGGTGCGGCACTGGCGATGGTGAATGCACTGAACGATGCGCAGCTGTCCGCTGAGCAAATCGGTTATGTTAACGCGCACGGCACCTCAACGCCGGCGGGGGATAAAGCAGAAGCCCAGGCCGTGAAGTCGGTGTTTGGTGCCAGCGCCCGCAGCGTGATGGTCAGTTCGACCAAATCCATGACCGGTCATCTGTTAGGTGCCGCAGGCGCCGTAGAGTCTATTTTCTCTATTCTGGCGCTGCGCGATCAGGTGATTCCACCGACCATCAATCTGGATAATCCGGATGAAGGTTGTGACCTGGATTTTGTGCCGGGAACGGCGCGTCAGGTAAGTGGCCTGGAGTATGCGTTATGTAACTCTTTTGGTTTCGGTGGGACGAACGGGTCGCTGATTTTCCGTAAGGTGTGATCGGGTAGCACCGCTGCCGCGTGTTGAGAAGCCTGCATAGTGATATGCAGGCTTTTTTGTTGGGCTTGGGTGTTTGTTTTTTTTAAAGGCCAGGGCAGAAACCAGCTCAACGACGTTTCACCACTCCGCTGTGCGGACTGGCGACCAGGGCGGCCAGTCGCCGCCGCCCTGCACCCGGGCTTGCGGCGTCACATCGCCCGCTGTCGCGGGTTCCCTCGGCCACGCCAATTTCTGGCGGACCGGCGTGATTCGACATTCTGTCTCAGCACGCCTTTCGCCGCCGTCCTGGCGGCTCTTCCTGGAAATCAGCATAACCTCGGCTCCGTTCCTGATGCCGCCTGAAAGTCAACGGCAAGGTCAAAGGCAAAACCAGATCAAAGGCAAAGGATAGGCGGAGCGGTTTTTTTCGCGGTTATTTATCAAAACGGGTATGCTCTGGGGCTGCGGGTTGTACGCTGGAATAAGCCGGAGGCAGTGATGAAGTGGGTAAATGGCAGAGTGGAAAGCCGTATTGATACCGGCGATCGCGCGGTGCAGTTCGGTGACGGCTGCTTTACCACCGCCAGAGTGCGTAATGGCTTAACTGAATTCGCTGCCGCGCATCTGCAGCGCCTGCAGCAGGGTTGTGAGCGGTTGCTGATCACCCAGGTTAACTGGGCGGCGCTGGAGCAGGAAATGGCAACCGCTGCCCGCTATCAGCAGGATGGGGTGCTCAAAGTGATTATTAGCCGCGGCAGCGGCGGACGCGGTTACAGCGCCACTGGCTGTGGCGACGCCACGCGGATCATCAGTCTGGCACCTTACCCTGCGCACTATCACCGGCTGCGTCAGAGCGGCGTTAAACTGGCGCTCAGTCCGGTGCGACTGGGAAAAAATCCGCTGCTGGCGGGCATTAAACACCTGAACCGCCTGGAACAGGTGCTGATCCGCTCACACCTTGAGCAGACCGATGCCGATGAGGCGCTGGTGCTTGACACTGATGGTATGCTGGTGGAATGCTGTGCGGCTAATCTGTTCTGGCGCATCGGGCAACAGGTATATACTCCGGATCTCAGCTCCAGCGGCGTTAACGGCATTCAGCGGCAGCGGGTGATGCAGCAAACTAAAGCGCTGGGTTACCGGCTGACAGAAGTGCGTGCCGACCCGGACGTGCTGGCTGATGCTGAAGAGCTACTGATTACCAATACGCTGATGCCGGTATTACCGGTCAGTCAGACTGAACAACGCTGCTATGCCTCGCACCAGCTGTTTCACCTGCTTAACTCATTAGAATGATTCTGGAATTTTCATGACTAAAACAGCAAAAATTATCACCGGCGTACTGATTATGCTGCTGGTGGCTGCCAGTTATGGTTACTGGCAGCTACGCCAGTATGCCAACTCGGCACTCACCATTCGACAGGATACCCTGTTTACCCTGGCGGCAGGCTCCGGACGGGTGGTGCTGAAAAGTCAGCTGGAAGGGCAAAAGCTTGTAAAGCCCGGCCCCTGGTTCAGCGCACTGCTGTGGCTGGAGCCGAAACTGGCACACTTTAAGGCCGGTACCTATCGCTTTACGCCGGGTATGACTGTACGCCAGATGCTGATGCTGTTGGACAGTGGCAAAGAAGCCCAGTTCCCGCTGCGCTTTGTTGAAGGTACGCGCATGCAGGAGTGGCTGCAGCAGCTGCGTAATGCCCCTTATCTTAAACATCTGTTGCCGGAAGACACCCTGGCTGCGGTTGCCACGGCCTTAAAGCTGAGCGGCGAACAGCAGGGCGTGGAGGGCTGGTTCTGGCCGGATACCTACCTGTATCCAGCCGGAACCAGCGATGTGGCGCTGTTGATGCGTGCCCATCAGCGCATGGTGCAGCAGGTAGAGCGTGAGTGGCAGCAAAAGGCCGACGGGCTGCCCTATAAAACCCCCGGCGATCTGCTGACCATGGCCTCGATTATTGAGAAAGAAACCGCCATCAGTACTGAACGGGACAAAGTTGCCTCGGTGTTTATTAATCGTCTGCGCCTTGGCATGCGTCTGCAAACCGACCCTACCGTGATTTACGGCATGGGCAGTGACTATAAAGGCAGCCTGACGCGTAAAGATCTCGACACGCCGACCGCTTATAATACGTATACCATTAACGGTTTACCGCCAGGGCCGATTGCGATGCCGGGCAAAGCCTCGCTTACGGCGGCGGCGCATCCGGAACAGAGCGATTTTCTGTACTTTGTGGCTGATGGCAAGGGCGGACATACCTTTACCACCAACCTTGCCAGCCATATTAAGGCGGTGCAGGTCTGGCGGCAGGTGCTAAAGGACAAAAAATGAACTGGTATCCCTGGCTGAATCCGCCTTACCGCGAAATCATTGCCCGCCATCAGGCTGAGCGCGCTCACCATGCGCTGTTGCTGCATGCCTTACCCGGTATGGGAGATGAGGCGCTGGCGTGGGGCATCAGCCGCTGGTTGATTTGTCAGCAGCGTGATGGCTTAAAAAGCTGCGGCCTCTGCCATTCCTGTAATCTGATGCGGGCGGGAACCCATCCAGACTGGCATCTGCTGACGGCGGAAAAAGGCAAAGCCACCCTCGGTGTTGATGCGGTGCGCAGCCTGAGTGAAAAACTCTGGCAGCATGCCCGCCAGGGCGGGGCGAAAGTGGTCTGGCTGCCGGATGCCGGTCAGCTGACAGAAGCGGCGGCCAGTGCGCTGCTGAAAATCCTTGAAGAGCCGCCGGCCCGTACCTGGTTTATGCTCGCCAGTGCGCAACCTGAACGCCTGCTGGCCACGCTGCGCAGTCGCTGCCTGCGTTGGTATCTGGCACCGCCGCCGCAGGTGGAAAGTCTGCGCTGGCTGCAAAAGAACAGTGAGGCCGATCTGAATGCACGTAACGCCGCGCTGCGCCTTTCTGGCGGTGCCCCGGCAGCGGCATTAAGCCTGCTGGAGCCAGGTATCTGGCAGCAGCGACAACAGGTCTGTCAGGCGCTTTCTGCGGCACTGTCCGGAGATATCTTTGTGCTGCTGCCGGTGCTGAATCAGGATAATGCCGTGCAGCGCATTGACTGGCTGTGCCAGCTGCTGATGGATGCGCTGAAGCTGCTGCAGGGTGGAGGAGCCAGCCTGAGTAACTGCGATCAGCAGGTGCTGGTGTTGCAGATCGCCAGTCGCAGCACGGTGGCGCTGCTTGACCACAGCCTGCGTCAGTGGATTACCTGCCGCGACCGTTTGCTGCACGTCAACGCGGTGAACCGCGAACTTTTGTTAACCGAACGCTTGCTGAGCGGGGAACAGGCATGGCCTGCTGTAGCCGGGCGCTCAATTTCTTAGCGAGTAGATGTTATGTTTTTAGTCGATTCACACTGTCATCTGGATTCCCTGAATTATCAGGATCTGCATCAGGATGTTAGCGATGCGCTGGCAAAAGCCGCCGCGCGTGAAGTGAAATTTGTGCTGGCAGTGGCGACCACGCTGCCCGGATACCGCGCAATGCGCACCCTGATTGGTGAGCGAGCCAGCGTGGCTTTCTCCTGTGGCGTGCATCCGCTGGAGATGGCCGAAGAGGTAGATTTCAGCGAACTGCGCCAGCTGGCGGCGGATCCACAGGTAGTGGCGATGGGGGAAACCGGACTGGATTATTTCTACCAGCCGGAAACTCGCGAGCGTCAGCAGGCATCGTTTCGCCAGCATATCCGTATTGGCAGCGAGCTGAATAAGCCGGTCATTGTTCATACCCGCGAGGCTCGTGCAGACACTCTGGCGATCCTGAAAGAAGAAAATGTTCAAGCCTGTGGCGGTGTGCTGCACTGTTTCACCGAAGATCGCCAGACCGCCTTGGCGCTGCTGGATTTGGGTATGTTTATCTCTTTCTCCGGGATTGCCACTTTCCGTAATGCCGAACAGATCCGCGAAGCGGCGCGCTATGTGCCGCTGGATCGGATGCTGATTGAAACCGATTCACCTTACCTCGCGCCGGTGCCGCACCGCGGTAAAGAGAATCAGCCCGCTTACGTGCGTGATGTGGCGGAGTATATGGCGGTGGTGAAAGGGGTCAGCGTGGAGCAGCTGGCACAGGTCACCACTGAGAACTTTTCCCGTTTGTTTCATATTCCATTATCCCGCCTCGCCGGTTAGCCGCTGAAGAACGCCGTTTAATGCTCGTAATTGATCGTTAAACGGCGTAAAGTGCAGCGCCGAAGCAGCCAGTTCATGGTGATTTTATGAACAGGAATTGGTTAGTTTCTGGCAGGATGCCGCAAATTTTGACACCAGCGTCAGTGAAACGTGATAATCATCAAATTAATGATTACACAATTATTTTACTCTTCGTAATAAATAAACAAAGCGCACGACCGGGCGGATTTCAGCTGCAGGTGCAGGCCGTCAGGTAACGTGTATACCTGAATAAAACTCCCTGCTCTCACCAGCCGCATCCTGTCAGGGAGCCTCCCTCCTTAGCTGCGCACATAAAGCATTAACACTCAGGAGCTTTATTACTATGTTCAAAAACGCATTTGCAAACCTGCAGAAGGTCGGTAAATCGCTGATGCTGCCGGTATCGGTACTGCCGATTGCCGGTATTCTGCTGGGCGTCGGTTCAGCTAACTTCAGCTGGCTGCCCGTCGTAGTATCTCAGGTAATGGCCGAAGCCGGTGGTTCGGTGTTTGCCAATATGCCGCTGATTTTTGCTATCGGCGTGGCGCTGGGCTTTACCAATAATGATGGGGTTGCCGCGCTGGCGGCGGTGGTGGCTTACGGCATTATGGTGAAAACCATGGCGGTGGTGGCACCGCTGGTGCTGCATATGCCGGCCGCTGAGATTGCCGGGAAACACCTGGCCGATACCGGGGTACTGGGTGGGATTATTGCCGGGTCGATCGCAGCCTATATGTTTAACCGCTTCTATCGCATCAAGCTGCCGGAATATCTCGGCTTCTTTGCCGGTAAGCGCTTTGTGCCGATTATTTCCGGTCTGACGGCGATAGTGTTTGGTGTGGTGCTCTCCTTTATCTGGCCGCCGATTGGCCGCGCGATCCAGGAGTTCTCACAGTGGGCGGCTTACCAGAACCCGGTAGTGGCCTTTGGTATTTACGGGGTGGTTGAACGTGCGCTGGTGCCGTTTGGTCTGCACCATATCTGGAACGTACCGTTCCAGATGCAGATTGGTGAATACACCAATGCCGCCGGTCAGGTGTTCCACGGTGATATTCCGCGCTATATGGCGGGTGACCCGACCGCAGGTAAACTGTCAGGTGGTTTCCTGTTTAAAATGTACGGTTTGCCGGCCGCGGCGATTGCCATCTGGCACACGGCTAAACCGGAAAACCGCGCCAAAGTCGGCGGGATTATGATCTCTGCGGCGCTGACCGCGTTCCTGACCGGGATCACCGAACCGATAGAATTCTCCTTTATGTTTGTGGCCCCGATCCTGTATGTGATCCATGCCATCCTGGCCGGTCTGGCGTTCCCAATCTGTATTCTGCTGGGGATGCGTGACGGTACCAGCTTCTCGCACGGTCTGATTGACTTTATTGTGTTGAGCGGTCACAGCAGTAAAATCTGGCTGTTCCCGGTAGTGGGTATAGTCTATGCCCTGCTGTACTACACCATTTTCCGCGTGCTGATCAGCAAGCTGAATCTGAAAACGCCGGGTCGTGAAGACAGCTCTGCTGAAGAAATTGCCGGTGATGCCAGCGAGATGGCAGCCAGCCTGGTGGCAGCCTTTGGTGGTAAAGAAAATATCACCAATCTTGATGCCTGTATTACCCGTCTGCGCGTCAGCGTCGGGGATGTGGCGAAGGTCGATCAGGCAGAACTGAAAAAACTGGGTGCCGCAGGGGTAGTGGTTGCCGGATCGGGCGTTCAGGCTATTTTCGGAACCAAATCCGATAACCTAAAAACCGATATGGACGACTATATGAAGCGCAGTTGAGTTTGCCTGCTATGATCAGGGGAGCCTCGGCTCCCCTTTTTTGTGTGCGCTGTGCAATCGGCAGCCATTTTTCACCTCAGAAAAGGCGTAAAGTCGCCCTGTGAGGATAAGAAATGATCCTCTGATATTGAAAGAAAATCAATTTGTCGCTCATACTGCGTATCAATCAAAAAAGTGCTAAGGAAATGCCCTATGGCTGAAGAAACGCTGTTCAGTAAAATTATTCGCCGTGAACTGCCTGCTGATATCCTGTACCAGGATGATTTGGTCACCGCCTTCCGCGATATCGCCCCCCAGGCACCCACCCATATTCTGATTGTGCCGAATATTCTGATCCCGACCACCAATGATGTGGTTGCCGGCCATGAAGCGGCGCTGGGGCGGATGATCACCGTGGCAGCGAAACTGGCGAAAGCGCAGGGGATCGCTAAGGATGGCTACCGCCTGATTATGAACTGCAATAAGCACGGCGGGCAGGAGGTTTACCATATTCATCTGCATCTGGTGGGCGGCCATGCGCTGGGACCGATGCTGGCCTCCCGTTCGTGAAACGTTTCCCGTTTGCCACGCTGCTGCTGCTGACCGCGTTAACCGGCTGCAGCACTGAGCGCAGCGGTATCAGCATCCACCAGAACCTGGTGATGGATTCAGCGGTACTGTCTGCCGGTATTCTGGCCGAAGAGCCTGAGATCAGCGAAACCGCCGGTCAGCTGCGTGCCAGCAGTGAGGTGGTTAACCAGCAGGATGTGGTGGTGAAGGTAAAGTATCGCTTTTACTGGTATGACGACAAAGGGCTGGAGATCCAGCCTTTCGAGGCACCGCGTACCCTGGTGGTTCCCGCACGCGGTAAACTGGAAATTACGTCGCAGACCGGCAATATGACGGCGAGTAACGTGCGGCTTTATCTGTATTTGTAAGGAGTAATGGCGTGAAGAGTAATCGACTTAAGCTGTCAGGCATTCTGATGCTGGCACTGTTTTTAACCGGCTGTATCAACGAGCGCCCGTCGCAGCAGAGCACTCAGCAACCGGCACCGGTTGAGCCGGTAAAGCCGCCTCCGGCAACAGAACCTGTACCTCAGCAGCCCGGGCCGGTAGAAACCGTGCCTCAGCCACCCAAAATGCAGACGCTGAACTGGTCAGCCAGCGTAACGCCGCTGGTGGCGCAGATGCTGAAAGCGGATGGCGTGACGCCGGGCGGCGTGCTGCTGGTGGATAATGTAAAAAACAGTACCAATGGCAGCCTGCAGAGCGCCAAAGCGACTGCGGCGCTGAAAAGTGCACTGGCCAATAACAGCCAGTTCACGCTGGTCAGCCCACAAAAACTGGCCGAAGCGCGCCAGACGCTGGGACTGTCAGCAGAAGACAGTCTGATCTCGCGCAGCAAGGCGATTGGTATGGCGCGCTATGTAGGCGCAAACTACGTGTTGTACAGCAGCGCGGAAGGCGATATCAAATCGCCGGAGTTACAGATGCAGCTGATGCTGGTACAAACAGGGGAGATTATCTGGTCGGGTAGCGGTGCGGTACAGCACTGAGCCCGCGCTTAATCATTTGCTTCGTCAGTGCGTTGCATTGCAGGACACGGCGGCAGAATTTTTGCCGCTGGCAGGTCTGAGCCGTGGCAGTACCCGGATACAGTTGGGGAACCGCACCCTGGTAGCACGCGGCGGCGCGGCGGAAAATCTGATGCCGGGCGTGGATCGTCAGCGAGAATACCGGATATTACGCAAGCTGGCGGCCAGTGGTCTGGCACCGCGTCCCTGCGGCTATCACCATGGCTGGCTGCTGTTGGAGTGGCAGCCGGGTGAGGTGTTAGCGCCCGGCTGCAGCGGGCAGTGGCTGTCAGCGCTGATAAAAACGCTGACTGCACTGCACCGTCAGTCGCTGAGCGGTTATCGTTTGCAACTGCTGCCGCTGTTACAGGATTACTGGCAGCGCAGCCACAGACGGCATCCCCTGTGGCTACGAACCCTGAAGCGGCTTCAGCGTCAGGGGGAACCGCATCCGCTGCGGCTTGCTCCCTTGCACATGGATATTCACAGCGGCAATCTGGTTAGCTATCAGCAACAATTACATCTTATTGACTGGGAATATGCCGGCGATGGCGATGTGGCGCTGGAGCTGGCGGCATTGCTGGCGGCAGGGGAGCTGGACAGCACGCAGCAGCAGCAGCTGAAAGCAGGCTATGCGGCAGCCAGTGGGCTGGATTTAGCCATTCTGCAACGGCAGATACGTCGCTGGCAGCCCTGGCTGGCGCTGCTGGCAACCAGCTGGTATGAGCTGCGCTGGCAGCAAAGTGGTGACAATGAATTTGCCGCGCTGGCCGCTGATGGCTGGCAGCGGCTGAAAGCGAACAAGACATAACGAGGTGAACTGTGGGTCCGGTAATGTTGGATGTGCTCGGTTACGAGCTGGATAACGAAGAGCGTGAAATTTTGCAGCATCCGCTGGTGGGCGGGCTGATCCTGTTTACCCGCAACTATGCCGATCCGGCGCAGCTGGCGGAACTGGTGCGCCAGATCCGTTTGGCATCGCATCAGCGGCTGGTGATCGCGGTGGATCAGGAAGGAGGGCGGGTGCAGCGCTTTCGTGACGGTTTTACCCTGCTGCCGGCGATGCAGTCTTTTGCCGCCCTGAATCAGCCGGAGGAAGCACAGCGTCTGGCACAGCAGGCAGGCTGGCTGATGGCCAGTGAAATGACCGCCATGGATATTGATATCAGCTTTGCTCCGGTACTGGATATTGGTCACGGCAGCGCGGCGATTGGCGAACGTTCCTTCCATGACGATCCGCAGCAGGCGCTGACCCTGGCGCGCAGCTTTATTCACGGTATGCATCAGGCGGGGATGAAAACCACCGGCAAGCACTTCCCCGGACACGGCGCGGTCAGCGCGGATTCCCATAAAGAGACGCCGCGCGACACCCGCAGCGAAGCGGAAATCCGTGCTCACGATATGCCGATCTTTAAACAGCTGATTGCCGAAGGGGCGCTGGATGCGATTATGCCGGCCCATGTGATTTACACCGAGGTCTGTCCGCGTCCGGCCAGCGGCTCTGCGCACTGGTTACAGCAGGTACTGCGTAAGGAGCTGGGCTTTAACGGGGTGATATTCTCCGACGATCTGTCGATGGAAGGGGCGGCGATTATGGGCAGCTACGCCGAGCGCGGCCAGGCGGCGCTGGATGCGGGCTGCGATATGATCCTCACCTGTAATAACCGCGCCGGGGCAGTCAGCGTGCTGGATAACCTGACACCGGTGACCGCGGACCGCGCGCAGGCGTTGCTGCATCAGGGTAAATTCACCCGCCAGCAGCTGCGTGACTCACCCAGCTGGCAGCAGGCCAGCGCCGAACTCAGCGCACTACAACAGCGCTGGCTGGCGCATAAAGAGGCGCTCAGTCAGTAATTTATGAGTTCCCCGCCCGGATGGGCGGGGATAACGACAGATTTGCAGCTGACGTGTTGGTACTGTTTCGGTTAGGGTTGAAAAGGGAAAACACGTTGATAACAAAGATAAAACCATCAAGCACTGCAGCAGTTCGGTTATGAGTTCCCTTTCGTAAGTTGGCAAAACATAGACAAGTAATTAACTGCCGCAATTAATTGAAACTTCCCCCCTTCTTTAACTTTTTTCTTATTAATATTAAATATGTTTTTAATCTTTTGAAAAATTCAATTAAAAAAAGATCCGCTGCAAAGGCCAGAGTTGTATTATTGATAGCCAGATAATCTAAGAAACATGAAATTTATAATGATGATATCAGGAAAGTTTAATATTAATTATGCCCATTAATCCGCTTTAATCTGATTCCAACGTTCTGCTTAGTCGTTGTCCCACGTATTGTGGGGGAGCCATATGCCTGGATTGATAAAGACTTGTAAAAAGACAGGTGTCCTGAATTATATTCCGGGTGAAATCGGCGCAGAATCAGCAAAGGAATCATATTGTCATTAGGGGCCGCTTTAGTAACAGTTATCACAACGTTCATATCTTAACAACACTTAGGATTATATTAAATAAGAAAAATATTATGGCAATATCGCTTAACCTGTGGCTTGAAAATGATGGTAGGGCGACTGTAAAAGTCAGAATTGATGTCAGTGGTAGAGAGGGAAGTATTGAGATAATGGAGTTGATGCACTCCGCAGAACGGCCTGCTGAGAAGTGTTTACACAGTTCAGATGCATTTATGAAATGCGATGATAATTAATCCTCCAGTCTTAATGAAACGTTGTCTTCTGGTTAACCTATTAAAATTACTATGTTCAGGTACTATCGTATTAAATATAACGGGCAGGAAGTTAACAGAGATAGAGCTTTTCATGATGGACATCAAGAATTCACAGTGGGAAAGTGTAGTGGCACACTGAATTTGGCCACCTGAAAAGAAGTGATATTATCATTACATCATCAGAACAGGTGACACAATAACGAAACGTTTCAGACGTAATTTTAGCCCCGAGTTTCGTCTCGAAGCTGCTTAGCCTGTACTCGATCAGCATTACACCGTAACCGCTGCTGCTATGGCGATGAATGTCGGTTAACCGACAATGGATAAATGAGTGCGACAATTGAAAGAAGAGTGGGCAGGAAAATTACCCATAGCTTCGCCAATGGCACCTGAGCAGATTGAATTACGTGAGCTGAAGAATTGGGGTTATTGAGCCGTTGTTCTTTATCTTTTTTCGTGAAACCGGTTGGTTGGGCGATTTCATTCTCTCAGGACGTTGCACTGACCGCTGAAGCGCTGTCTTTAGTCTGGGACGCGCGAATAAAAAACCGGCTGGTTTACTGTATCACTCGGATGAGGCTGGCCACTATACCGGCATGAATTTCACGCACTTAATGTGGAGGGTTAAAATAAAGTAAAGCCTGAGTCTTCGAGGAGATTTTTGGGATAACAGTCCAATGGAAAATTTATTTATCAGTCTTAAAGAGGAGTGTGTACAGGTTAATTGATACGCTAATTTTAGCGAAGCCAGCATAGTGATAACTCGTAACATAACGGTATATTACAGCCAGATCAGGCTGCGAAAATATAACTGAGGTTTAACTCGAAATGGATCAAAGTGGTTATACTGGAGAAGAATATAAGCTTGTGTCAAATTTTATTTTATCACTACAAATCTTACGGTAGATATTTGCCGATATAGTTAGAGGAATCTAATCAGGCATGAATAAAATAATGGGGGGTATGTTATTTAAGATATATCGTTGCGATGACGAATGTCAAAGTCTAACATTTTTTTGTGTTTCCACTATTTGACGAGGTGTAACATGAATCACATTGATAATGTTGTTAACAAAGTTAGTCATTATTTTCACGACTTAAGTGGCGTCAATTATGTGCGAATGATGGACACCCCACATGCCTGGGGTGCCCCTTTTGACAAGGGCATCATGTCGGAATCTATTTCTCGGCAAGAAAAATTTTCCATAGCTATGACTGAAATACTCAGCAAAGCGAAGTATCGCTGCGATATTTCATCACTCAATAGTCCGGATTCAGAATGGCGAAAAATAATTTTAAGTGCACTCAATCATTCACTTAGCAACAGTCAAAAACAAAAGCACCCCATCCAACTCAGATTTTTATTTGGGCAATCTCCCACCGTATTTATGAGCGGTATGAATAGCGCTACTCACGGCTCTCCGGATTATGTTTCTTTTAAAGAAGAACTGCTAAAACTCATTAAAGAAAATGCGTCTCAGTGGGAAAACATGCCAGAAATCTGGATTAGCCGTTTTTTTAGAATTGAAGAGGGTGTAACAAACTCCCTCATGAAAAATATCTATCCTGATTTCCCCCCAATCAACGATACACGCATGACCTGGAACCACACCAAAATCATGGCTATAGACGGTGTGGAGGCTTTGGTAGGCGGACACAATATGAATATGGACTTATTCATAAACTACCCGCCCGTCCATGATGTTTCTGTTGTGGTGCACGGCCCGGCAGCAAGAGGTGCCCAGCTGTTTCTGAATGAGATGTGGGCTTGCAATTCAGACCTCCTCAAAAAGGAATACTTCGACGCCGAATCAATGTCCTGGAAAGTGGGAACAAAATTCGGGAGCAAACCCGAAGATCCCTTGTTGCAAGAAGAAGGCTCTTCTTATATGAAAGGGCGTCAAGAGGCGATCATCAGCCTTCATGAAAACTACGGCTCGTCCTCAGGCGAAAGGGTCTATGACGGCATGAAGGAATACAAACGCGCGGAGCGAATCCTGTCCCTGGGAAAATACTGGACAGGGCCCAATCTTGAAAAAGACTATCATCTCGCCTCAGAGATCATGAAAGAGCAACTGATTAAAGGGGCAAAACGCTGTATCAGGGTATCGCAGCAAGACCTGGTAAGCGCCTGGAAAAAAAGGTGGAAAGACCATAATGTCTGTGACTGGATTATTGAGGCATTACTGGCCAACAAGACACTACAGGTTGAGGTGGTGGTGTCGGCATTGGATGCTGCAGCTGGCGCAGCGGGGGATCAATACTCTTTCGGCTCAGGTGCAGAACGTACTTTTGAGCTGATTAAATACTACATGACCCATAATGTTGATACAGACCAGAAGTTGGACGACAAGGATGGCAGCCGAGCTGAGGCGCTGAAACGTATCCGGGTAGCCCCGTTTTACTTCACCGACAAAGTACCTGAAGATAAAACTATTGAAGGAACAACCTATCAGTGGCCTGATCTGGACCATAGCGCCTATACCGCCACACTTAAGGAAGAGCCATTGTCAAATAAACCACCACGCAAAGGAATTATAGGCAGTGCCTTAATGGCTGCCATCAAAGGCAGCGGTTATTTCTACCCCAAAGTGCCGGCGGCCCCTGGCAACCATGCTAAGGTGATGATTATTGATGACGAGGTTTATATCGTGGGTTCTGATAATCTGTATCCAGGCTATCTGTCAGAGTTCAATTACCTTATTGAAGGTCAGGATGCAGTGCAAGAGTTAATCACTTCTTACTGGGAGCCTTTGTGGAAATACTCCAGCCCTCACTCTTTTCCTAAACTTGGTGATGCATAAACATCGTTTCAACTTTCGGCTTTGTCGCGTTAATGGAATTGTAATTATTCCCGCAAAAAGGACATTCCCTTTTAGGGATCTTCCGACATACTGAATATGTCCCAGGAAGGAGATCGCTGCGCGTAAAGCCCAATTTACCCAACACCAGACTATCGCCGTTTTGACGTCTGTATAAGCCGGTCACACGGTGAAAGATGTCTGTCGTGAGGCGGCTATCTCAGACAGCCAGTTATTATAACTGGAAGGCGAAATATGGCGGCAGGGAAGCCTCTGATATTAAGAAAATTAAATATCAGGAAAATAAAAACAGGCGTCTCAAGCCGATGTTTGCAGATCTCAGTCTGTAATGTCGTGCCCTGAAAGATGTTATCGAAATAAAGATTTATAACCAGTGATAAAGTGTGAGCGCGCCCATTATCTGATAGACAGTTTAAAATGAGCATACGCCAGGCATGCAGGACATTGTCACTGAGCAGGACGATATTTTTCTACCAACCAGATACACGACGTAATGACGTTGTCATTAAAGCACTGACTGAAGCTAATGAATGTTATTCGCGCTATGGCTTTAAAACACTTTTCCAGATCATTCGCACGCAGGAGAATGTCTGAAACCCTAAGCGAGTGCAGTGGATTCACTGCCTGTATAAACTGAACTTTTGTCGCAAGGAAAAGGACGTTTACCGGTAGCTAATCCCGCTCCGCTGGCTACACCCGCTGCAATGAACCAGAGCTGGTAGGTTGCCCGCACAGAGGTCGCCAAAGGGGGCAGAATAGGTGTGCTGATCAGATCCACGCTGGTTGTATTCCTGACCTGCAGTTTCGGCAAGTGAGCACGAAAGCAGCTGTTAACAATGTCATCCAGGTTATTAGCGGCTCTGGACAGCGCGACAATAAACAGCTTTCGCGCAGCAGGATGGGCTTCCCCATCTCTATATATCAGCTATTGCCCACAGAAACCGGTCAGTGGCCGGAGCATAGGCAGGCACTAAAGTTGTGGAATTGCTGTCCTTTACGCGCTAAAGAAAGTGTAGACATCTTATTGTGAAGCCATCACATCGTTGACGTTAAGACTGCTATATGATGTAAGCTGTTCATCGTAAAAAGGGGATTGCTTTCTGTATGTTGTATGCCGCAAAAGTTGCATAGCGATTCTTCAATAGAGCACTCTTAAACTCATTTAAACTTCCGCATACACCACAGTCTGATGAGTGAGGTTAAAGTTTATCAGGTTAACTATTTTTTTTAGAACAACCTTTAATTAAGAGATTAGTTTATAAATAGATGACTGATACAGGAAAAGCACCGGCAGCAGCAGATTATCAAATAACTAAAAACTTAATATTAACTAATGTAAAGAACGGGTAGGGCAAAATTTAAAGACAGGGGCATTACCTAACCCAATCCGCGCTGCCGGTACTAAAATTGACCGGGATCAATTTTAATAGAACTTAATAATTGACCCGTGGTATCCTGCCAAAAGTTTCCGATTTAACTTCCAACCCTATGTTAACTAAGGTTATTTTTAACCTTTAATTAACGATTGGTTTACTTTTGCAGAGGGTCTTTTGACTTTACCTATGAAAAATATCGTGATTATTGGCGGCGGCGCCGGCGGGCTGGAGTTGGCAACCCAGCTGGGCCACAAGCTCGGGCGCAAAAAGAAAGCGCACATCACTCTGGTGGATCGTAACCACAGCCATTTATGGAAACCTCTGCTGCATGAAGTGGCGACCGGTTCGCTGGATGAGGGCATTGATGCGCTGAGCTATCTGGCCCATGCCCACAAGCACGATTTCAGCTTCCAGCTGGGAGCCCTGACCGATATTGATCGCGACAGTAAGCAAATCCGGCTGGCAGAAATCCGCGATGAGCAGGGCGGTCTGCTGGTACCAGCGCGTGAGTTGCCCTATGACACCCTGGTGATGGCGCTGGGCAGTACTTCTAACGATTTCGGTACCCCAGGGGTGAAAGATCACTGCATCTTCCTCGATAACCCGCAGCAGGCGAGGCGCTTCCATAATGAGATGCTGAATCTGTTTCTGAAATTTTCCGCCAGCGCTGACGAAAAAAGTCGGGTGAATATCGCCATTGTCGGTGGCGGAGCCACCGGGGTTGAACTTTCTGCGGAGCTGCATAATGCCGTGCGCCAGCTGCACAGCTACGGCTTCAAGGGGCTGGATGGCAAGGCGCTGAATGTTACCCTGGTGGAAGCCGGAGAGCGCATCCTGCCTGCGCTGCCGCCACGGATTTCCGCCGCCGCGCATCAGGAGCTGACCCAGCTGGGCGTGCGCGTGCTGACTCAGACCATGGTGACCAGCGCCGACGACAACGGTCTGCACACCAAATCCGGTGAATTTATCGACGCCGATCTGATGGTCTGGGCGGCCGGTATTAAAGCGCCGGACTTTATGAAAGAGATTGGCGGGCTGGAAACCAACCGTATTAACCAACTGGTGGTGGAGCCGACGCTGCAAACCACCCGTGACCCCTCCATCTACGCCATTGGCGACTGCGCGTCCTGTGCGCTGCCGGCCGGCGGTTTTGTACCACCGCGCGCGCAGTCGGCGCACCAGATGGCCTCGCGGGTGCTGGCCAATATTCTGGCAGAGATGAAAGGCAAGCCTCAGCAGGCGTATGTGTATAAAGATCACGGCTCACTGGTGTCGTTGTCCCGTTTCAGTACCGTTGGCAGCCTGATGGGCAACCTGATGCGCGGCTCGATGATGGTGGAAGGGCGGATTGCACGCCTGGTCTATATCTCGCTGTATCGTATGCACCAGATTGCGCTGCACGGCTACTTTAAAACCGGGCTGATGATGCTGGTGGGTAGCATCAACCGGGTCATCCGTCCACGCTTGAAACTGCACTAAGATCCTGTACTGCGCGACAGCCTGCCCTCTGCTGCGGGCTGTCACCTTCCCCTGACGAAATTTCGGAACTCTCTTAAAAACTGGTTTTCATGGCCTTTCCATACCTGTCTTCCGTTACTCTTATTGTCAACCCACTGGTGGTAAGCCATAGTTTTGTCCATTGCCGCCGGTGCGACGCGCACGCCGGGCAGGTCATTCCTGAGCGTACACTTTGCATCAGGTCATTATGCGCGCTGTAATATTCAGAGGGGGGGGCTGTGAATAAATCAATGTGGGCAGGTATCGGGATTGGTGTGGCTGCTGCGCTGGGCGTTGCGGCGGTTGCCGGTCTGAATGTCTTTGATAATAAACCGCGTTATGCTCAAGTGGTGGCGGCTACGCCGATCAAAGAAACCATTAAAACGCCGCGCCAGGAGTGCCGCGAAGTCACCCTGGTTCACCGCCGTGCGGTACAGGATGAAAACCGCATTGCCGGTTCGGTGCTGGGTGCCGTGGCGGGTGGGGTACTGGGCCATCAGTTTGGTGGCGGACACGGACGCGATGTGGCGACCGTTGCCGGTGCAGTAGTGGGGGGCTATGGCGGTAACAAGGCGCAGGCTGCGCTGCAGGATGGCGATACTTACACCACTACTCAGCAGCGCTGTAAAACAGTCTACGACAAGCAGGAAAAACTGCGTGGTTATGATGTCACTTATAAGATTGGTGATAGCCAGGGCCGGGTACGTATGGATAACGATCCTGGTAGCCGGATTCCGCTGGATGACAATGGTCAGCTACAGCTGAATGCCAGCCTTTCCTGATGATGGAACCATTACCGGGACACCTGACAGGCTCCCGGTGGTGGTGACTTAACCGGCGTTATCCAGTAACGCCGCCATAAACTGCTGTACCCACTGCAGGCGCACCTTTCTATCTGCCAGATCGCGCATATAGCGCACCCGGGTCGGACCATCCAGCCGCCAGTGCTGTGGTTCTTTCTGCAACAAACCAATCAGCCACTGCGGATTAACCTTATTCTTTTCTCCGAACTCGACATAGCCGCCTTTATCGCTGGCTTCCAGCTTACGCACGCCTACCAGCTGAGCCTGCAGCCTGATGGAGGCAATATCCAGCAGATTGCGCGCGGCATCCGGCAGGGTGCCAAAGCGGTCAATAAGTTCAGATTTCAGGTCATTCAGCTCCGTTTCCTGGCGCGCGCTGGCAATACGTTTGTAGAAAGAGAGCCGGGTATTCACGTCGGGAATAAAGTCATCGGGCAACAATGACGGCATACGCAGCTCAATTTCAGTCTGATTGCTGGTGAGATCTTCCAGCGACGGCTCGCGCCCCTCTTTGAGCGCATCCACCGCATTCTCCAGCAGCTCCATATACAGTGAGAAGCCGATGGTTTCCATCTGACCGCTTTGCCCTTCACCCAGCAGTTCACCGGCACCGCGGATCTCCAGATCGTGGGTTGCCAGCGCAAAGCCGGCCCCCAGATCTTCCAGCGAGGCAATCGCCTCCAGTCGCTTCTGCGCATCGGTGGTCAGCGCTTTCGGCGGTGGGGTTAGTAGCCAGGCGTAAGCCTGATGGTGGGAACGGCCAACGCGTCCGCGCAGCTGATGTAACTGTGCCAGCCCAAAACGGTCAGCGCGTTCAATAATGATGGTATTGGCGCTGGGGATATCAATCCCGGTTTCAATGATGGTGGTGCACACCAGCACATTAAAACGCTGATGATGGAAGTCGTTCATCACTCGCTCCAGTTCGCGCTCGCGCATCTGACCGTGACCGACCGCCACCCGGGCTTCCGGCACCAGCTCGCGCAGCCGTCGGGCCGTTTTTTCAATGCTTTCAACATCGTTGTACAGGTAGTACACCTGGCCGCCGCGCAGGGTTTCACGCAGGATCGCCTCACGCACCACCAGTTCATCGAACTCACGCACAAAAGTCTTCACCGCCAGACGCCGCGCCGGTGGGGTGGCGATAATCGACAGATCGCGCATCCCGCTCATGGCCATATTCAGGGTGCGCGGGATCGGGGTTGCTGTCAGGGTCAGAATATCCACATCGGCACGCATCGACTTGATCCGCTCTTTATGGCGCACGCCAAAACGGTGCTCTTCATCGACAATCAGCAGCCCGAGATCGCGCCAGCGAATATCGTTTTGCAGCAGTTTATGGGTACCGATCAGAATATCGACTTTCCCTTCTACCGCATCTTTCAGCACCTGCGTCTGTTCTTTGGTGGTACGGAAGCGCGACAGCATTTCGATGCGCACCGGCCAGTTAGCAAAGCGATCGCGGAAATTATCAAAATGCTGCTGTGCCAGCAGCGTGGTTGGCACCAGCACCGCTACCTGCTTGTGGTTTTCAATCGCCAGGAAGGCGGCGCGCATTGCTACTTCGGTTTTACCAAAGCCAACGTCACCACACACCAGTCGATCCATCGCCAGCGGCTGACACATATCGCTAAGCACCGCATTAATCGCCTGCGCCTGGTCAGGAGTGGTTTCAAATGGGAAGCTTTCACAAAACAGCTGATACTGCTCTTTATTATGCTTAAAGGCAAAACCGGCTTTGGCGGCGCGCTGGGCATAAATATCCAGCAGCTCGGCGGCGACATCGCGTACTTTCTCTGCAGCTTTCTGACGCGCCCGCGTCCAGACATCGCTGCCCAGCTTATGAAGCGGCGCATTTTCATCTGCCCCGCCGGCATAGCGGCTGATCAGATGTAGCGACGAGACCGGCACATAGAGTTTGGCATCACCGGCATAGGCCAGCATCAGATATTCGGCCTTAATGCCGCCGGTTTCCAGGGTGGTCAGGCCAATATAGCGTCCGACGCCGTGCTCCAGATGCACGACTGGCTGGCCGGGATGCAGCTCGGCCAGATTACGGATCAGCACATCAGGATTAATGGTGCGGCGGCTGTCCTGACGGCGACGGTTGACGCGTTCGCCCAGCAGATCGCTTTCACAAATCAGCGCCCGGTTGCGCAGGGTATCAATAAAGCCGTGCTCACTGGCACCGGAAAGTAAATAGTGCCCAGGTGGCTGCGCCTGTTGTAGCGTGCTAATCACCTGCGGCCTAACCTTAATCCGCGCCAGCAGCTCCTGAAGCGCCTCACGGCGGCCTTCGCTCTCAACGGAAAACACCACCGCGCCATCAAAGGATTCGAGGAAGCGGCGCAGCGCATCCAGCGGTACTTTCGCCTGCGCCTGCACCGCCAGGTCTGGCAGCGGCTGATAGTGCAGGTTGGTATTGGCGGCTTTTTCAGGCAGCACTTCAGTCTGCAGCTGAATACGCGGCCAGCGTTTCAGTTCGCTAAACAGTTCATCACAGCGCTGCCACAGTGTCGGTGGGGGCAGCAGCGGACGCATCGGATCGACGCGGCGGTTTTCATAGCGTGCATTGACATCCTGCCAGAAGCGTTGCGCGCTGGCGTCCAGCTGACCGGTGCTGATCACCAGCGTACTGACGGGCAGGTAGCTGAACAGCGTCGGCAGCGGATCGACAAAAAACAGCGGCTGCCAGTATTCGATACCGGCGGGCAAAGTGCCTTTACTCACCTGCTGGTAAATATGTTCGGGCTCGCGCAGCACGTCAAAATGCTCGCGCCACTGGCTGCGAAACAGCTCAATGGCATTTTTATCGGTGGGGAACTCATGGGCAGGCAGCAGGTTGATCGCCGCCACTTCTTCCAGCGTGCGCTGATTATCCGGCTCAAAAATGCGCAGGCTGTCGATTTCATCGTCGAAGAAATCAATGCGATAAGGATGCGCACTGCCCATCGGCCAGAGATCCAGCAGTGCGCCACGGGTGGCAAACTCGCCGTGCTCCATCACCTGATCGACGCTGCGATACCCTGCGCGCTCCAGCTGTGCGCGCAGGGTATCGCGCGACAGCCGCTGACCTTTTTGCATCACCAGCGCGTGACCGTGCAGATAACTGTGCGGGCAGACGCGCTGCATCAGGGTATTGACCGGCAGGATCAGAATACCGCGCTCGAGGGCAGGCAGCTGATACAGCGTGGACAGGCGGTTTGAGATAATCTCCTGATGGGGTGAAAAGCTGTCAAACGGCAGGGTTTCCCAGTCGGCAAGGGCGATCACCGGCTGACGGGTAAACTGGCGCAGTTCATCCTGTATGTGCAGCGCCTGCTGCATATCGGGAGTGATTACCATTACCGGTCCGGCATGACGCTCAGCAATTTCGGCACATTCAACGGCACCAGCGGCACCGGTTAACTGCCCCAGTTGACGCAGGTCTCCGGCGCGGGAGGGCAGATCGTAACGGGTTAATTCAGGCATGGTTGGTCAGGCGGTCTCCGGGCAAAAAGGGAGGCGGGCAGGTCGCTGACAGCAGCAGACCGGACCGATTAGCTGCACCAATTATAACCATAAAAGTGAACCGGTTGCAGGTTTACGCCGGATGAATGTTGCGTTGATATCAGCGGCGGATAAGGAACGTCAGTCGGCAGTAGTGGCGTGGTTAGCCCGCCGCGGTGGGAGACAAAAAAGCCCGCGCTGCGCGGGCAAAATTTCCTGTTACTTTTATTGTTAGCTGTGTCTCAGAGGGGATACTCCTGACACAACGCTGATATTATAATTTTTTTTCGTGTCAGAACTCCTGGCAGAATTCGTAAAAATTCCGAAAATACCGCCCCTGGCGGTGAGGGATTATCCCTACTGCGCTTGCGGCAGTTCCTGCAGCAGCATGGCCAGCAAATCAAATAGTTCACTGAAGAAATGCTCACAGAACGGGGCGAGCAGCGGCATCACCAGGATAATGGCTATCATGCCTGCGGACAGCGTGACCGGAAAACCTACCGCAAAGATCGACAGCTGCGGTGCCATACGGTTAAGCAGCCCCAGCACCAGGTTAATGGTCAGCAGCAGGGTGATCACCGGTAGCGCAAGCCGCAGACCATTGAGGAAAATCAGGCCAGCCGCTTTGGTCAGGGCGAGGAAGGCATTGCCATTGAGCGGATCGCCATTGATCGGCAGCAGATGAAAGCTGTCAGAGAGCATGGAAATCATCCACAGATGGCCGTCAAAGGCCAGAAACAGCAGCATCGCCAGCATATCCAGCAGTCGGGCCAGCACCGGCATATTCAATCGGCTGCCCGGATCAAAAAAGGTGGCAAACGACAGCCCCATTTGCAGACCGATCACTTCCCCCGCCATTCTGACCGCGACAAATGCCAGCTGCATGGTAAAGCCAATAGCGATACCAATCAGGATCTGCTGGATAAGCAGCCAGAGTCCGCTAAACGAGAACAGCGTGGTATGCACATCCGGCAGGGAGGGCACCAGCAGCCAGGTAATCATCATTCCCAGGCCGATTTTTACCCGCTTGCTGACAGACTTCTCGCTTAACAGCGGGGCGGTCATAATCAGCGCCAGTATTCGGGCCAGCGGCCAGAAGAACTGGCTGATCCAGTACAGCAGCTGGTTGCTGTCGAACAGTATCATTAGCCGATGATATACGGCAGGTTAGTAAACAGGTTGCGCATATAGTCGAGCAACAGATTCAGCATCCACGGACCGGCAATTACCGCTACAGCGATCACCGTCAGGATCTTGGGAATAAACGACAGAGTTTGTTCATTGATCTGGGTGGCCGCCTGTAACAGGCTGATCAGCAGGCCGCTGGCCAGGGCGGCCAGCAGCAGCGGCAGCGCCAGCGTCAGCCCCATGCGCAGGGCTTCCTGGCCCATTACCATTACCGATTCGGGTGTCATACTTAAAGGCTCCGATGAGTTAACAGGTTTATGCGTAAAAACTCTGCGCCAGCGAACTGATCAGCAGCTGCCAGCCATCGACCAGCACAAACAGCATCAGCTTAAATGGCAGGGCAATGGTAGCCGGTGGCACCATCATCATCCCCAGCGCCATCAGCACGCTGGCCACCACCAGGTCAATGATCAGGAACGGAATAAACACGGTAAAACCGATCTGAAAAGCGGTTTTCAGTTCACTGGTAACGTAAGCCGGTAACAGAATACGCATCGGCACCGCTTCCGGTCCGGAGAGCTGTGCGCTATGCGCCAGCCGGGCGAAAAGCGCCAGGTCGGCCTCACGCGTCTGACGCAGCATAAACTCACGCAGCGGTGCTGCTCCTTTATCCAGCGCCACTTCCATAGAAATTTTATCTTCACTGAACGGCTGATAGGCGTCGGTATAAATTTTGTCGAATACCGGCGACATAATAAAGAAGGTCAGAAACAGCGCCAGACCCAGTAATACCTGGTTAGGCGGTGCGGACGGCGTGCCCAGCGCATTACGCAGCAGGCCAAACACAATAATGATGCGGGTAAAGCTGGTCATCATCAACAAAATGGCAGGCAGGAAGGTCAGTGAGGTGATAAAGACCAGGGTCTGTACCGGCAGTGACCAGCTCTGTCCACCGTTCGCCAGCGGCTTACTCACCAGACCCGGCAGCTGAGCGGAGACGTCGGGTGCCAGCATCAGTAAGCTGAACGCCAGCAGGGCAGGGATAACTTTCATTTTTGCGCACCGGGTTTGATGAACGACTGAATCATCTGACGGAAATTGGCCGGAACCGGCGTTTCCGTGCTTTCTGTCAGTTGACCGCTGGCTTTGGCCAGCGTATGCAGATGGGTGATCTGATGCTGGGTCACGCCCAGCACCAGGCGGGCATCTTCGGTATCGACAATCACCACCCGCTCGCGGCTGCCCAGCTGGCAGCTGGCGCTGACCGTTAACGTCTTACTGCCACTGCGGCGGCTGGCAAAGCCGGTACGCTTCGCCACCCAACCGCAGAGCAAGATCAGCAGCACAATCACCGCCAGCACGCTGCTGACGTGGGTGAGCATTGATCCGGTTGACATCACCGGCTGTGGGGCGGCTGGCTGCTGGACAGTAGCTTTCATTTAGCGACTCAGGCGACGCATACGATCGGACGGGGTAATGATATCGGTAATGCGCACACCGTATTTGTCTGCCACGACTACCACTTCACCCTGGGCAATCAGATAACCGTTAATCAGAATATCCAGCGGCTCACCCGCCAGACCATCCAGCGCCACCACTGAACCCTGCGTAAGACGCAGCAGTTCTTTAATCGTCATTTTGGTGCGCCCCAGTTCGACGGTCAGTTTCACAGGGATATCCATAATCAAATCGATATCCTGACTACCGGCAGCCGTATTGCTGACGTCAAGTGATTTAATCCCCCCCTCTGCGGCGGCGCTGGTCTGGTTCTGCTCCTTCATCGCTTCAGCCCACAGGTCGTCCGGCGAGGTCTGATTATCGGACGGCTTATCGGTGTCACTCATCGGGCTGTTCCTCATTCATCGAATTCAAAATCGGGTTAATCAAATGTTCCACACGGAGCGCATACTGGTTATTCACAATACCGTACTTGCTGGTTAACACCGGGACGCCATCAACATTGGCAATAATGCGCTCCGGTTTGTCAATGGGTAAAATATCCCCGGGCTTCAGGGCCAGCAGACGTGAAATACGCAGCGGGATTTCACTGAAGTTGGCAATTAGTTCCAACTCAGATTGTTTTACCTGCTTAACCAGGGTTTCGCGCCAGCTTTCATCCTCGCTGCGTGAGTTTTCCAGCGGTGGATTCACCAGGGTTTCACGCAGTGGCTCAATCATGCTGAACGGAATGCAGATAGTAAATTCACCCATCAGATTACCCACTTCCACCTGGAACGGCGTGGTCACCACGATATCGTTGGGGGAGGTGGTAATATTGGTAAATTTGACCTGCATTTCTGAGCGCACATACTCCACTTCCAGCGGATAGATCGGCTGCCAGGCTTCGCTGTACCCTTCCAGCGCCAGCTTCAGCATCCGGTTTATCACGCGATGCTCGGTGTGGGTAAATTCCCGTCCTTCAACTTTGGTCGGGAAGCGGCCATCGCCACCAAACAGGTTATCAACGGCAATAAACACCAGCGCGGGTGAAAATACCACCAGCGCCGTACCGCGCAGCGGCTTCAGATGGATCAAATTAAGATTGGTTGGCACCGGCAGATTACGGGCAAACTCGTGGTACGGCTGGATCTTGATCGCGCCTACGCTGATATCCGGGCTGCGGCGCAGCAGGTTAAACAACGACATACGGTAAGCACGGGCAAAACGTTCGTTGATAATTTCCAGTGCCTGCAACCGCTCGCGCACCACGCGGCGCTGCGTATTCGGGTCATAGGGGCGGATGGCGCTGTCGTTGCCCTTGTTTAAGCGGTCGTCGGCTGCACTGTCGCTGTCGCCGTTCAGCAGAGCATCAATCTCTGCCTGAGAAAGAATATTGTCACCCATCGTGTTACATCACCGCAGTATGAAGGCGGTAAACAGCACGTCGTTTACCGTCTGCCGGGGTTGACCCTGCACCAGTGGCGGTGCCAGTACCTGCTTAATCTGTTCAACCAGCGCCTGCTTACCCTGCTCAGAAGCCAGCTGGTCAGCATCCTGCCTTGACAGCAGCAGCAGCAGACGGCTGCGCACTTCCGGCAGATAATCATTGATCCGCTGGCTGGTGTCTTCGTCAGGCAGACGTAAGGTGAAACCGGCATACAGCACGCGATCGAGATCGTTGTCTTTATTGACCAGGTTCACGGTAAATGTGTCCAGTGGGAAAAAGACCGGCGCTGGTGGTGGTACCGGCTTCGCTTCTGCCGTGGTCGCGCCCGGCGAATTGAGTTTTTGCCAGATCAGGTAACCGCCCACGCTGCCACCGATCAACAGTGCCACCAGCACCATCAGTAACAGTAGCTTACGTTTTCCACCTTTGGCTTTAGCCTTATCAGTCATGTTTACTCTAACTTCCTGTGATTATAGTTTGCTGCCGCAGGGACAGTTCAGGGCATCGCGGCAAATTATCGCGCGTCCCGTCCTGAGCAATGGGTGGAAAAGACGCGCGTTTTGCCATCATCTCAGGCGTTTATTGTGCTCAGGCGAAAATATCGACAGCCCCTCGTCCTTCAGCCCGCGCCTGCAGAGAGGCAGGCACGGCCAGTGGGGTGACGCTGTTATCCTGCTCGCCAGGTAAGGCAAAGGCTTTACCGCCGCTGTTATTACGCTGATCCTGCTGACCGGTAAATGCCTGATCCTGGGGGAAATTGTCGCTGCTGACATTACTCTGCCCCAGAGTGATCCCGGACTCCGCCAGCGCAGCGCGCAGCTGAGGGATAGCTGCTTCCAGGGCGTTACGCACCTGAGTGTGGCCGGACACCATATTCAGCTGCGCCTGGTCGTTATCAAGTTTCAGGCTGATTTGAATTGAGCCGAGATCCTGCGGATGCAGACGCAGTTCCGCCGTCTGTTGGCCGTTGCGATTAAACATCAGTATCTGCTGACCCAGCGCCTGCTGCCACTCGTCACTGCCCAGCTGGGCGTTCAGCAGCGGTGTGGATGGCGCGTTGACCAGCCCCTGGCTAACCGAAGCGGTCACGCTGCTGGCGACGGCCGGCATCGCCAGCGCGTGACTGGTGTTGAGCACACTGGTCGCCTGAGGTTCGTCATGCGGCTCGCGTGCGGTGTCAGCCAGTGTACGGCCGGCGGTCTGCAGCATATCTGCCGTCTGCGCTGCAGTGGCTGCCGGGTTAGTGGCAGGAGGCGAAGCCTTGAGATTATGTGTCGACAGATCCTCATGCTGCGGCCGGGCGTGTTCAGCGCCGCCAGCCGCCGCTGCCTGCAGCAGATTATCACCACGCTGTTTTTCGCCTCGTATCGCCAGGTCCAGGCCACTCTCCTGATGTAGCTGCCCGGCTAACGGCATTTTGTCAGCCACGGTGGCAGGGACGATATTGGTATTCAGCATTGTGCTCAGCGCCTGCAAGGCCTGTAGCTCACCATCAGTCAGTCCGGCAGGATAATCACCTTCAGTATCGGCTTTTGGCTCGCCGTCCGGCTGCGATGCCTGGGGTTGTGGCGTGCTGAGTGAGGCCACCAGCGCGGTTAAATCCGCGCTGGACAGCGCCTGTACGCCGGTCTTCTCCATCGCTGTCTGCGCTTTGCCACTTTGGTGCAGAGCACCCTGCAGGGCCACCGGATTACGCCTGGCCAGTGCCTGCAGATGCTGCCCCAGTTGGTTAACAAAGCTTTCCGGCTGCGTGCCGTCAGTCAGGGGCAAATCGCTGTTGACGGCGCTGTCCTGCGTTTTATCACCGGCGCTGGTGGTGATCGCGGCGGTCAGTGTTGCCAGGTTAATCATTGGTTTTTCCTTAATGTTGCCCGTTGGGCAAATTCATCCATTCGTTTCTGATCAAGACGGTTTTCTGCGGCTAACGCGGTAGCGGCTGCCCGTGCCTGCAGGGTTTCCCAGGCATGCAGCCGCTGCTTTTTTTCGCGCCAGTGGTTCAGGCCGCTTTCTACCCGCTGATCCCACTGTGCCAGCTGGCGACGGTGCTGCTCGATCGCCTGCTCCAGCGTCTTAATAAATTGTTGATAGTTATACCAGCGGGTACTGGTGATCCCGCTGGTCATGGTGGTATTGAGGCTGGAACGATACTCATCCTGATAATCTAGCAGCATTTTCAGCTGTTCAGCGGCCTGCTGTTGCCCACGGCGCACGTCAGCCAGCTGGATAGCCGCTTTTTCGACCTCCTGCTCAGTCAGGTCATGCAGCGTGTCAAAAACGGATGTTGCTTTGGCCATCGTTTCTCCAAAATCGTGCATTTGCCAGGACGGTTCAGCCGGGCATCAGCCGAAAATCGCCTGCAGGCGCAAACAGGACTCATCAAAACCGCAGCGTTCAAACATGCCCTGCTGCAGGAAAGACTCCAGTTCGGGGTAGAGTTTGATCGCTTTATCCAGCATCGGATCGGTGCCGGCGGTATAGGCACCAACGCTGACCAGGTCGCGGTTGCGCTGGAAGCTGGACAGCAGCTGTTTAAACTGACGTACCCGGGCGTAATGCTGGTCATCAATCAGATCGGTCATCACGCGACTGATCGACGCTTCAATATCAATTGCCGGATAGTGACCGGCCTCCGCCAGACGGCGGGACAGCACCACATGCCCATCAAGAATGGCGCGCGCGGAATCGGCAATCGGATCCTGCTGGTCATCGCCCTCGGTTAGCACGGTATAAAAGGCGGTAATTGAGCCGCCGCCACTGGTGCCGTTACCGGCGCGCTCCACCAGCGCCGGTAAGCGGGCGAACACCGAAGGCGGATAGCCTTTGGTTGCCGGGGGTTCACCGATGGCCAGCGCAATCTCACGCTGCGCCATGGCATAGCGGGTCAGGGAATCCATAATCAGCAGCACATGCTGGCCACGATCGCGGAAATCCTCAGCGATACGTGTGGCCCAGGCTGCCCCCTGCATGCGCAGCAGCGGCGAAACGTCCGCCGGTGCAGCGATAACCACCGCCCTGGCACGGCCTTCCGCGCCGAGAATATTCTCAATAAAGTCTTTCACTTCGCGCCCACGCTCGCCAATCAGACCGACCACAATCACATCGGCTTTGGTATAACGCGCCATCATGCCCAGCAGGACGCTTTTCCCTACCCCGGAACCGGCAAACAGCCCCATGCGCTGGCCGCGACCAACGGTGAGCAGGGCATTGATTGCCCGTACACCGGTATCCAACACGTCTTTCACCGGCGCGCGCTGCAGCGGGTTAAACGGCGGGGTGACCAGCGGCGCGCGGTAGCCGGTTTCCGGCGGCGGCAGACCGTCCAGCGGACGCCCGCTGCCGTCCAGCACCCGGCCCAGCAGCTCCGGACCCAGCATCAGCTGCTTGCCGCCATGGCTGGCATCGGCGGCATCCTGGGCGCGCACCCGAGCTCCCGGTAAAATGCCTTCCACTTCTTCCAGCGGCATCAGAAACAGCCTGTCACCGTTAAAGCCCACCACTTCGCACTCGACTTCACTCAATCCCTGGCGGGTTTGTTTCTCCACAATACAGGTGGCACCCAGCGGCAGCGGCAGACCAACGGCCTCCAGCACCAGGCCGGTGGCGCGCGTCAGGCGGCCATAGCGACGGACCGGGGGCAGGGTGGTTATCTGCTGTTCAAACTGATCCAGTGCGCCCATCCAGCGCGAAAGACGGGAAGACATCAGCAGCCTCCTGGTGCCGCCAGGCGGCACAGTTCCTGCCAGCGGGTTGCCAGGCTGGAATCCAGTTCACCCTGTTCGGCGGTAACCCGGCAGCCGCCAGGATGCAGGCTGTCATCGCTCTGCACCTGCCAGCCGTGCAGCTGCAACTGGTCGCTCAGCGCCTCGCCCAGATGGGGAATATCCTCAGGATGCAGATGCAGTACAGGCTTGCCGCTAAACAGAGGTTCATCCTGCATCATGCTGCGGATCTGCTGTTGCAGCGCGCTGCTGTCTGGCTGCACGGCGCTGCCCAGCGCGCTGCGCGCAGCGGTCAGGGCAATCTGCAGCAGACGTTGGGACATGGCACCATCCAGCGCATCCAGCGCATGTTCAAAGCCGCTGGCCAGCTGCTGCATGCGCGCCTGCAACGGTGCCTGCTGCTGCTGCGCGTCCGTCAGGCCCTGCTGAAATCCCGCCTCGTAGCCGGCTTTCTGCCCTTCGGCAAATCCGTTCTTCTGCCCTTCGCTAAAGCCCTGCTGCTGCGCCATGGTGCGGATTTGTTGCTGCAACACCTCCATTTCTGACGGGGCAGGGGTTGTGAATTCGTCCGCGTGCTGCGGCCCGTCAGCGGTTTCGCTGACGGACTGTGCCTCTGCTTCGGCCTGAGGGACGGGTTGCGTCAGATCCTCAGGCTGCCAGCGCTGCCAGGGCAGGGATGCCAAATCAGACATAGGTCTCTTCGCCTCCACCAATCACCATCTCGCCGCTTTCTGCCAGTCGGCGCACAATCAGCAGGATCGCTTTCTGCTCGTTTTCTACTGCAGACATCCGCATTGGACCCCGGCTGGCCAGATCGTCGCGCAGAATATCGGCGGCACGCTGGGACATATTGCGCAGGAACTTCTCGCGCAGCGGCTGATCCGCACCTTTGAGCGCCACCAGTAGCGACTCGGATTCAACTTCCTGCAGCAGGCGCTGAATACTGCGGTCGTCCACGTCCACCAGATTCTCGAACAGGAACATCTCGTCGATAATTTTCTGCGCCAGCTCGCCATCGAAATCGCGTACGGCACCGATAACGGCTTCTTCCTGTTGCGATTTCATCAGGTTGATAATCTCGGCCGCAGTGCGCACGCCGCCCATCTTCGCGCGTTTCAGGTTTTGCCCGTCCAGCAGGCCGTTCAGTACTTCGGTCAGTTCTGCCAGCGCCACCGGCTGCACACCGCCAAAGGTGGCAATTCGCAGCATCACATCGTGACGCAGCCGCTCGTCGAACTGCGCCAGAATATCGGCGGCCTGGCTGCGCTTCAGATGCACCAGAATGGTGGCGATAATCTGCGGATGCTCGTCGCGGATCAGATCGGCTGCCGACTGCGGCTCCATAAGGTTCAGGGTTTCCATACCGCCGGTGGTAACGCGGGTTTCCAGAATATCTTCCAGCAGGCTGGCTGCGCGCTCTTCACCCAGTGCTTTTACCAGCACGCTGCGCAGATAGTCGCTGGAGTTGACGCTCAGAGCAGCGAACTGCTCGGCGTCGGCTTCAAACTCGCGTAACACATCGGTGAGCTGCTTGTGTGACACCTGACGCATGGACGATATCGCCGAACTCAGGTGTGACACTTCGCGTGCATCGAGGTGCTTAAAGACCTCGGCTGCCCGATCTTCGCCAATCGTCATCATCAGAATGGCACTTTTTTCTGTTCCGCTGAGGCTCATAGCTCTTCCTTCATCCACTGGCGAATTACCAGTGCGGTAATGCGTGGATCGTTTTCCGTCATTTCCTGAATCCGCTGACTCATCAGTTCAGCGCTCATGCGATGCTGCGACTTGCGCTGCAGCGCTTTCTCGTCGCCGGAGAGCTGAACATCCACTCCATCTTCATCCTCATCGGCCACGGCTTTATCCGCCTGTTTAGCTGCCGCCGCTTCAGCGACCGCTTTATTACGCTCAGTAATCCGCTGCAGATGAGGGCGTACCAGCTTGCGATACAGGATCCAGGTGGCAAGCAGTACAAGCAGCCAGCGTCCGGCAGACAGCATCTGATCGATAAACCAACTTTGTTTCCAGAATGGCAGGTCACCGGCATCATCATCCCCGGCGGTAAACGGGGAGTTGACCACTTGCAGGCTGTCGCCACGCTTCCCGGAGAAGCCCATCGCTTCACGGGTCAGATTTTCGATCTGCTTAATCTGCGCCTCACTCAGCGCCACGGCCTTACCGCTGGCATCGGCGTGATAGTTCACTACCACCGCCACTGACAGGCGTTCAACTGAACCGGTATTCAGTTTGGTGTGCACGATAGTGCGGTTAAGCTCATAGTTAGTGGTGTCGTCATTACGGGTATTGGACGGCAGGATGCGCTGCTGACCACTGTTATTGTTGTTACCCTGCTGGCCGTTAATTTGCTGGCCGTTATTTTGCTGACCGTTATTTTGCTGACCGTTATTTTGCTGACCATTAGTGGCATTATTATTATTTGCCGGCGTGGTGACAGGCCCGCTGCTGGCCGGGGCAGGCTGATTGGACAGGGCACCTGGCACGCCGCCCGGATACTGTGCGCCCAGCTGTTCGCTGTTGCTACTTTGACGCGAGCGAATCGCCTGCTTATCGGCGCTGCTGTTGGGCTGATACTGTTCGTCAGTCTGCTCGCGGGCATTAAAGTCAATCTGCGCGGTGACCTGCGCATGGACGTTATTGCTGCCGACAATCGGGCCGAGGATGGCTTCAATGCGCTGCTGATAACGAGCCTCCACTTCGCTGGCGTACTTCAGCTGGGCGTCGTTCAGATCGCGTCCGGCGGCATCGCTGCGCGTCAGCAGGCGTCCGCTTTGATCGACGATAGTGACGTTAGCCGGTGGCATAGCGGCGACGCTACTGGCAACCATATGCACCACGGCATTAATCTGACCATCGTCCAGTGCGCGGCCAGGCTGCAGGATCAGGGTGACCGAGGCAGAAGGGGACTTCTGTTCGCGCACAAACAGCGACGGCTTTGGCATCGCCAGATGAACGCGCGCGCCTTTGACCGGCCCCAGGGTTTCGATGGTGCGTGACAGCTCACCTTCCAGCGCGCGCTGGTAGTTCACCTGCTCGCTGAACTGGCTGATACCAAATTTTTCTTTATCCAGCAGTTCAAAACCGACCGCACCGCCCTTCGGCAGCCCCTGAGAGGCCAGACGCAGACGCAGCTCATGGACTTTATCAGCCGGTACCATCAGTGCGCCGCCGGTTTTATCGAACTGATAGGGGATGTTCATCTGGTCGAGCTGGGTAACAATGGCTCCACCATCTTCATTACTAAGATTGTTGTACAGCACCCGGTAATCAGGCTGTTTAGCCCATAACACCATGGCAATTACCACCGCGATAACGGCAGCGGCGGCGACGATCAACGGTACACGCGGGTTAGCGCTTAGCCGGTTAAAAAGATCGGTAATCCCTTTTTTCATCGAATTATTCTGTGTATTGGTCGAATTCATGCCTGATTCCTGTATGAACGCAGACCAGACCTTGTGCAGTTAGATGGTGACAACACGAACTCCCTGATGCGCTAAAATCCACTACTATTGACTACCATTATTTTCTCAAAAGGAAATTTCGATGGCTGAATAAGGCCTGTGTTTTGCTGCTAATTAGCCGCTTTGTTCCGTCGTCACTATGCTAGATTGGCCGTCAACGATGATAAATAGCGCTTTTTTGGAGGGTTAATTGGCGATTCAGGGTATTGAAGGCGTTTTGCAGCAGATGCAAACCACCGCATTGCAGGCGGGTGGCAGTCGTATCGATAACGATATGCAGAGCGATTTTGCCAGTGAGCTGAAAGCGGCACTGAATAAGATCAGCGATAACCAGTTAAGTGCACGCGCTCAGGCGCAGGCTTTTGAGATGGGTAAGAGCGATGTTTCGCTGAATGATGTGATGGTTGATCTGCAAAAGTCCAGCGTATCCATGCAGATGGGGATTCAGGTGCGCAATAAGCTGGTATCGGCCTATACTGATATTATGAATATGCAGATCTAGCTGGGGTGACTGGCTTGACTGCCGGGTGGATTGCGCCACCCGTTACGAAATCAGGCAAGGTCGTCAGGCGTACTTTGTACAATTAATTCCAGCGCGTTGCGGTAGATATCAAGTTGTACAACATCCGTTTCGGTTTCCAGCTTTTCCAGCAAACAGCCAATCAAATCCTTGTTGGTGACGAAACCTTTACGGGCGCTGACTTCCAGGCGGGCATCGGTAATAACAGCTCTTTCACTGGACAGAAAGCTGTCTGCAACGGCGAAATAATCTGAAATCTGAGACTCGACAGTGCGTTCCTGCTGCATTT
>CALYQW010000001.1 GCA_945290265.1 uncultured Erwinia sp. | reverse complement strand
CAGCGTGTTGGTCAGTTTTTAGCCGGTATGACGACGGCGATTGCCGGTTTGTCTGATGACTGGCTGCAGCAGCAGTGCGCACGGCTGCGGGAAGAGGGTTGCCAGCAGGCTGGCGGGTTACTGGCATGCAGTCAGCAACACTGGCTGCGTCAGCGTTATCAGATGGATCGGGTGAGCGCGGCGCTGATTGATTCAGTTAGCGTGGCGGATTTGTTGGGCTGGCACCAGCGTTTGATGCAGCAGCTGGAGCTGGCGTTGGGGCCTGGCCGGCTGGGCTGTTAAACGCCAGGGCCAGGACGAAAAACCAGGTCAACCATGTTTCACCATTCCGCTGCGCGGACTGGCGACAAGGGGCGTGGGCCCCAAAACCTGGACACTTTTATTTTTACGACTTTTCACCGTGAGTTCGGTATGCCTCCGGGCGGGGTCCAAATTAAGTAGACCACTCCTTTTTTTAATACATAAGATGCGTAACAGCCAAAGGCTTGATAACCAGGAAAACATAGCGGAATATAGCCACACTGAAGGGATGGTTAACAGGATGTGTTATGGGATTAAGTTTACCAGGGAACCGACTTATCTGTCTGGCGAGGGATAACCTGCCGCCTGAATCTTTTGAAAGGATCATCAGCCCCTTTGCCACATGGAAACATGCTGAACAGGATTACCTTTACGATGACCGCTGGAGCCACCAGCGTTACATCGTCAATATTGAAAAAAAATCCAATTCCCCTTTTTCAGAAGAACGTTCACGCCACGGAGAACGGGCTAAAGCAAAGCTCCGGGCGATGATTGAAAATGCCGATGTCGTTTGTCTGAATGACGTTTCCGTTTTGCCTGCCGGTCTGTTCTTCATCAGTGACGATGGGGAACTGATTTGTCGTGATGAAAAGGCCTTCGCCTTCAATGGTGCGAGAAAGATCATCGACGCCTTTAATCTCGCTGTCAGCAGACGGGATTACAGCCGAAACGGCGGAAAACCCGCGCCAACCAGAACCAGGCAGTTCAGAGGCAATGATAAGCCCAGTGAGTCGATAAACAGCAAGATGGCCGGGCGACTTCTGGCGCTCGGTGGTATCTACAACGGGAATCCCGAAGGATTTAGAAAGACTGCCGAACAGCTCGGCGGTGATGCTAAAGCCGGATATGACCAGATATTAAATGATAAAACTAAAGGTATCGCCATTGCAGGAGCATCTATCGCAGCAGGATTAGGTATTGGCCGTTTAAATTCTGCCAGGGAGATAGAGTCATTATCAGAACAGCCAAAAATAAATAATCTCAAGAATGTTTCAGATTCAGAAAGACGTGATCATCTTAATGAAAAATTTGGTCGAACTGGTGATATTAATCGTGATATCAGCATCCGTGGAAACAAAGAGACTGTCAGGAAATTTATGAAGGAAAATGGGATAACTAAAGAGCGCACGATTGAACAATATATGGATGGTATCAATCTAAATGAGAGAGTCTCGGTTGAATCTATCAATAAAGGGAAATTGGCTTATCAAAACCAAGCCCCCGGAAACTGGCAGGGTAACTGGTATTCATTAAATGCGAATACTCTCCCCACCAAACTCGGCATTAATCCGGAAGGAAACCTACATGGCAGTGAAATCAAGGTGCCAAAAATAACGACAATCTACCAGTCTCAACAGCCAGTGAATATGTTGCGTAGCACCGCCAATCCTGCAATAGACACATGGTCAGTACCTAAAGAACCTTTCCAGACGGAAGGGGGCGGCATACAATGGTTCACTACCAATAAAGACGCATGGAGAACCCTAAAAAATGACCAGTGATACCGCATTAGATTACGTGGACAGGGCGCTGCGACTGGCTAAAAAACGCCACCATCATATTAAGTACCATGTCATCGGGGGCGAGACTCTTGAACCTATGTATAACTCTATCGTCCAGCAGCTGATTTATCTGCATAATGTCATTACCGGTGAAGAGAAAGACAAAAGCCGAATACATAAAATGACCATGGGCATGTACGCCGCTAAAGAGTTTGACGTTATGGACCCAATCTTTGCCGATAGAATAAGTAGTGCTCTATTCATAGCAAAGCAAATAGGTAGAGGCCTGAAAATAAGATTACCTCATGAGATAGAACCTGATTATTATCACGAACAAAAGGAACTGAAAGCTGCTTATCCCGATGATTTTGATGTCTGACTGTCACTCTGATGCGGCCGCACAAAAACAACGACGGGTTCACACCCACTGAAGTGGAAACACAGAAAAGCTCTGGCGGGGTCCAAATTAAGCAGACCACTTCACAACGCCAGGCCCCACTCAGTGGTTCAGCACAGCTCCTGATCTTGACCCGCCACCAGCGATGTTCTCCCCTTGTCACCAGTCCGCTCAGCGGAATGGTGAAACGTCGTTGACCTTAGGGAGTACCCTTGACCTGATCCTGGCTTTTAAAGCCCAAATTTTAAAGGCCAAAGGTCCGATTCCTCAGGTCATCCGTGAGAGGATTGGCGTGCGGTCAATAAACTGATGTTTGATAACCGCCGCAATGTGCAGCAGGATCATGACTGACAGCGAAATACAGGCAATGCGATGCACGCTGAAAAAGAATCTATTCACCGCCAGATTTTCTAACGGTTGTGGAATCTGGATCAGACCAAACAGATGGTAACTGTGCTCCAGCATCAGAAAACCGCTGATCAGTACCACGAAAATAATCAAATAAAACAGTTCGTGTAAAAACACCACCATGCTTTTCTTATGGCCGGTAATGTATTTACCATAAGGTACTGACGGGCGGAAAAAGCGCCAGACGAAGCGCACCATCATCAGGACGGCCATCACCGTCGCCAGCGACATATTCAGTTCGGAAAAAAAGTGATACACCTTCGGGTTTTCAATGAAATGTAAACCATAACCCACCAGCGAAGCGTAAATAATTCCTGCTGCTAACACCCAGTGCAGAACGCGGGTAAATAAGTCGTAGCGTGTTCGACTGTGACTGGTCATGTGAATTCCTGAAAGAATAATATTTAAAAAATGAAAAAACAGGTGGCTCTGTGCAGGCCACCTGAAAGGGTATAAGGCTGAACTTATTTGAGGATCCAGGCATCCTGCCAGTTGCTGCCTACGCCTGGCTCGAAGGCGTTAGCACTACGGGACCACTGCACGCAGTAACCGCTGTAAGGGAACGGTTTGCACTCATAGACTTTGCCATTTTTTGGCTGCAGTACCACAGTACCGGCAGTGTAAGACGCTATGTTTTCCGGGAACACAAACTGGTAGTCACCGGTATTGCCGCCGCTATCGCTGCCTTCCAGCTGCAGATCGACGGTGCCTTCAGCCACAGCCATATTGCTGTCATTGGTCGCGAAGAATTTCAGGATATGCGCACCAGGCTGAACCTTGTTCAGCTCGATGCTGAATGGCTGATTGGTATCTTCAACCATCTGCTTCACATAGCCTTTTTCGCTACCATAGCTGTCCAGCACGGTGGCGTTAAAGGTCACCCTGCCGCTCACCTGCGCATTAAATCCAACGGTCGCCTTACCATTGGCAATTTTAGAGGCGGTTACGCCGGAAACAGTGACTTCTTCTTTTACGTCCTGATCCTGCTCTTCGTAGCTCACCGCGACGCTGCGCAGTGAGCTGCCTTTTTTCACGTACACGCTGTTGCTGCCGTGGATTGGGTCAACGTTACCCTGGGCATCTTTTGCACCGACACGCACATCGCTGAATGCGCTGTTAATCTGGTTAGCCAGGTCGAACGGCCACTGATTTTCATCACCCTGCTCAGCAGAAGCAATGGTCATTTCAGTGCGTTTCGCTTCATCTTCGCCGTTCTCGCCATAGAAGTGGACGATCACTTTATCGTCTGGCTTCAGATTTTTGCTGGAGAGGTGCCCGATGTTGTTGCTCCACTTAGAAACCACGCCATTATCGTCACCAAAGTCTACGTCGATAGCCTGGTAGAAGCTGTTCGCAGTGTTAGCAATTTCCCACACGGCGTAGATCACCTGGTAACCGGTACGTTCAGGCACTTCACACTCATGATTAACACGGATCGCCGGATCTTTACCGCCATTGTCATACTGGCAGAACGGAGTACTTTCAAAAGCATCGCGGGTCAGTGGTTTATTAACATCCCAGTCCTGCTTAGTGATGTAGTAACGCCAGTTAGTGGTGGCGTGTACCGCCTTGTGGAACCAGGTAAAGGTATTTTTACCGTCTCTAATTGGATTTTTTACCCAGTCAGTGGCGCTCTGGCGATCCAGTGGCCCGAAACCGGGTTTGCTGCCGCTGGCCAGTTCGCCATCCAGCGGGATAGCGCCGGTCGGGAAGCCAGACAGGTTCTCAACACTCTGTGGCTCATACTGCACCGGATCGCAGTCTTTGTCTTCTTGTAACTGACTCAGATATGCACGGCTTTTAGGTGATTCAACATAGCCATGTGACCATGCGCTGGCAGAAACGATCGGTGCCGAAACTACTAAGGCAATTTTTGAAATATTCATCGTGTACCTTGTAGAGGTTTTATGGTGAAAAATAAAAGGGTATCAACCTTTAATCCCATTCAATAGCGGAAGTAGTATTCTGATTTACGGAAAAGTATATTAATTTTTATTCCTGGGTTTTCATCTTATTAATCATAAAATTAAGGGATTTTAGGAAGGGGTAATAATGGATATCTTATTTAAGAAACAAAAATTGATCAGGATTATCATATTATTGAACCTGATTTAAAGCAGAGTTTAAATAGTGTCAACTTCTCCCTCATTAAGGCGAAAAAACCGGGAGTTTAAATGTGAATAAATATTCATTTATTGTTTCAATTGCCGGAATATTTTTATTAACGGCCTGCTCTCATTCCGTCCCTTCAGCCAGGTCCACGGCCGCCACGCCGGCGCAGACCGAGCAGCTGGCTAATGTGCCCGCCGCCAGTCGTTTTCTCCATGACAGCTGCCAGCGCACGGATATTCCGGGCGCAGAAGGGCGGTTGAACGCTGCGCTGGCGCAGGCAAAACAGCGTGACTGGTCGCTGGACGACACCCGGCAGAAAGCGCTCAGCGCGCGGGCTGATAAGGATCTTGGCGCCGTTGGATCGGGACGGGACGCCGCTGGCAGAAAAATGTGCGGTGTTTAATCAGCAACTGGTGCCGTTTATTGACGGTATGCGCCACCCGGCGACAGCGCAGTAATCCATTCCGCCGGGTGTGGCGCTCAGGTGTTCACCAGGTGGGAAATCATCAGCAGACAGCCGGCTGCTGCCAGCCCCGGCCCGAACGGGGTCGGCTGTAACCAGCGTAGCCGGCGGTTTTTGCATAACTGCGGCACCATAGTCGCCAGCGTTAGCAGCGCAGCAATTAACAGAAGCAGCGGCAGACTCTGCCAGCCGAACCAGGCACCCAGCGCCGCCAGTAATTTAAAGTCACCGTAGCCCAATCCTTCCCGACCGCTCAGCAGCCGCGCTCCCCAATAAATCAGCCACAGGGTTAAATAACCGGCGATCGCACCGGCAATCGCCTGCGGCAAAAACGCCGGGTTGTTCACGCAGTGCCAGATTAACCCGAGCCACAGTAGCGGAAGTGTCAGGCTGTCCGGCAGTAGCTGGCAGTCATAATCAATCAGTGCCAGGCTCAGCAACAGTGCGCCAAAAGCCGACAACAGCAGACAGCTGATGCCGGGCGGCAACCAGCAGGCTGCTGCTGCGGCAGTCAGCGCCATAAGCGCTTCCACAACCGGGTAGCGCACGCTGATTTTCTGATGGCAGTGGCGACAGCGGCCACGCAGCAGTAACCAGCTAAACAGCGGAATATTATCGTACCAGGCGACCGGCGTTTTACACTGAGGGCAGTGTGACGCTGGCAAAAACAGGTTAAATGTGTCTGGTTCAGCGGCCACTGGCGTTATCTGACCGTTCAGCCGCCGGGCATATTCCTCATCCTGCTGCTGCAACATCCGCGGCAGGCGATAAATCACCACGTTAAGCAGGCTGCCGGTACACAGCCCCGCCAGGCCAGCCAGAACCGGCCACAGCCGGTGGTCGATAACGATCTCAGACAGCATCCGTTTCCCCTGTCAACCCTGTAAACGTAGCGTGGCCACGCGCACCATACCGGTTTCCGGCAGTGCAGTGACCTGCAGTTTCTGGATGTGGATACCATGATTGCGCTGCAGATCGGCCAGCCAGGCGTTCACCCGCTCGAAAGGCACCTGTGGCAGTGCCACTGAAATGTCGTCCTGCCCCAGGGTAATTTCCAGCAGCGTAAGGTGATGATGCCGCGCCGCCTGCTCAATCAGGGAGGTCAGCTGCTGCGGCGCAGGGGAGAGCGTGCTGCGCCCGGACTGCAGCCGCGCCAGGCGCTGAGCCTGCTGCTGCAACTGCGCCAGATCGCTTACGTTTTGCTGAGCCTGAACGCGCTGCCAGTCATAATACAGCAGCAGTAACCACAGCACTACCAGAACGGTCAACAGCAGTTTTTTGACTGCGGGGCGGATCGCAATAATCATGGTTTTTCTCTGACGATAAGGGCGGATGTACGGTCACCTGTTGCTTTAAAAACAACCGAATTTCCCTGCTCATTAGTGCGCTGAAAAGTGCGCTTACGGCCTGGTTAAACGTCAGCATCATTTCGCCCTTAGCGCCATCAAAGTGCAGCGTATGGAGGTTTTTCTGATGCGACGCTGGCAGTGCCTGATGTACCTGGTGTACCAGTTCGAAAAACTGTTGAGACTGTTGCTGCTTTACCCGCTGGCGGATACGCGACTGTAACCCGGCCAGCGGCCGGTCAGGGATGCTGTCACCGAAAATCTGGAGCCAGATCGCAACGATTTGCTGTTGCGTTGCCTGATGGCGTTGCTGATGCTGATAACCAGCCAGCCCCTGGGTGACGGCAATCAGCAGCAGTCCGCCGTTCAGCAGCCCGTTATACGGGATTAACCATGAGCGCCAGCGCACGCGGTGCAAACTCACCCTGCAGCAGAGTGATGCCCGGGGTGCGCAGCTGATAGCGGCTGTCTTCATCTTCCTGCTCCAGAGTTAAGGTGGCGTAGAAATAGTTACTGTGGGTAATAAGAAGGTTTTCTGATGCCAGCGGCGGCAGACGTAATGTCTGACAGGCCTGCTGAAACAGCGGCAATTGTGGGGTCTGTAACGTATTGATATTGATTTACGGTTTACATTTTGGCAGGACGCACATCAGCGGCTGCAGGCGTAAAAAGCGTGCTGGCGTTACGCCAGGCAGGGCACGCAGTACAGATATATCGCTAAACGCCATCCCCTCAGTTGACTGTAAGCGGCTGGTGAGCTGGTGCCCCAGCTGCTGGCTCTCGTTTTTCGCTGAAGCCGGCATTCATCAGCAGTGCCGCAAAGACCTGGTGTGGCGGGAGCTGGCTTCTCCTGCGGTGCCGACTGCGCTGTCTTCCGCCTGGCTATTTTCAGCGCTATCCCCGGCATCACTGGCCGATGCGGCGAGGGTATTTATATTGAAGCAGGCCTGAGCAGCCTGAAAGCTAATGCTGATGTCGCTGTATTCGGTAGAAAATGGTCCGGCAGCGCCCACGGCTGCTTCAGACTGACCACGGAAGGGTTGGTCAGTCTGGCCACCAGACGGGGGGTAAGCAAACTCCTCGGCACCCGATAAATTCCATTTGGCCTGAATAAAAGATTGCTGGCTGTCGGTGCGGTTACAGGCGGCATACCATAGCTTATTAATGGCTACCGCCAGCGTTGCCAGCAGCGCCAGCAACAGCATGACCACCAGTAGTGCTGTGCCCCGGTTATATTTCATCAATACGTCCTTCCTGACAGAATAATCCGCCGCGGTTCGCCGATGCCGGGCAGCTCCAGCATGACTTCTACAGCCAGTGGCAATACGCTGCTGCCCGACCAGGCGTTTTGCCAGACGCCTGCATCGGCGAAACGCAGCTGAAAACGCGTCACGCCCTGCAGCAGGGACACCACTCTGGCCTGCGCCACCGTGGCATCGGGCCCGGGTAAGCTCAGGCGCTGCAGCTGACCTGGTTTAAGCGGTAACGCACCCGCTCAAGGGAGGAACGGGCCAGTAACATACCGGGGTTTGCCCAGTGGTTCTGCACCAGCTCAATTTCATCGGAAACCCCTTGGTGACGGAAAAGTCAGCCAGGTTGATTCGGGTCTCATCGGCCATGGGCCGGATGGTGGCCTGGCTGATATCGCGTTCAAGTAGTCTGATCGCCTGCTCAGCGCGCGCCATCTCACGGGTTTTCTCGGTAAACCTCAGCTGGGTATGCAACACCGAGCGCAGTACCTGAGCGGTCATCAGCGCTAACAGCGCAAAAATGGCGATCGCCAGCATCATTTCTGGCAGCGTAAAGCCCCGCTGCCGGCGGGGGAGCCGGGTTATCTCATCCATAAGCGTATCTGTGCGTCAGGGTGGGTGATAGTTTTACTCAGATTTTTACTGACGGTATTAATAAACTCGTGGATATTCGTTCCCCTGAAACTGGCGGAAACGGTTTCTGCCGATGCCGTGGCCGATAAGGCAGAAAAAAATAAAGAAAAAAGTTAATAACTAACGCATTCCATAATCCATTATTAATCTGTAGTGAAATGAGTTCAGAATTTTTATTTAATTTGCCAGCAGCGCGGACAGGCTCTTAGTCTTCCAGCATCAACGCAGCATATGAGCCGTTTTCATTAATCATCACCCGATCCCCAAATATGCGGATAATGCTGTATTTTCCTGATATTTTGTCGTTGATCCCGTAGCTGAACTGACGACCGACTGTGCCGATAATTGACATAGTTTTTGTGCATTGCTGCTGACCAGAATGCCCGTTACCTGCTCGCTTATTCTGGCGCGGGGGGCTGCCATCAGTAACGCGCGATCGGCGGGGGCATCGCCAATGCGAAAGCGATTTTCGGGCCGTTGTGCGGTCAGTGCCGCGCCGCTGCCGTAAAGCCCGGCCAGTTCCTTTTCCAGCGTGGCATCAGGAAAGAGAACCACCTGCAGCTGTTCACGACGGCTGGCTGTATGCTTATCGTGGTTGTCCGCAGTCAGCGTCTGCCACAGCACGGTGACCAACCCGGTCAAGGCCGCCAGAAAACCAGCACGGCCAGACGGATTGACCGCTGCTGATGCTCCACTGCCGCCACAGTGGCAAGGCACTGAATACCGTCAGCCTCATCCCAGCAGCACACTACCAGTGCCAGGGTACTCAGCCTGATGGTCACCAGGTCGCACCACAGCCGCTTGTTGTTAATCACGTCCAGCCATTTTTATCGTGGTTAAGCATGGTGGCCGTCGGCCTGGTGCATACCAGTTGTGGCGGGTTCATCATCCTTATAAGGTTGTGTCGGAAAGGTGGAATAATTAAAGGTAATACCGATACGGGGAAGGGGTTTTATAACATTGGGAGAAATACAGTGACGACTGAAGAGTGCGCGGCACTGATAAAGAAGCTGGTGATAATTATTATCCGCAATGGAAATGTGATTATGCTGCCATACATTTTTTATAATGTTATTTTTGTTGGTTGCTCCCTTGAGCAACAAAAATATTAGTCGGCTTTGTAATTCTGTCAGGTTGATGATAATAGAAATATGTTTAAATGAAAGGGTGATGTTGTCTGCATTAAAAATAAGGCTTTCATTTTCAAAATCTGAATCACTCCCAATATATTACATGGCGACAGGTACTGTCTAAAATTATTCTTAAATTCCAGTTTTCGGGAGTTATTAACAATGTCGCAACAGGCATGAAAATCTAAGTGAATAAATCAAGTTAAAATAATCAGTAAATTTTTATTATTTAATTTGATGCGATCTTCATATTTTTAAGGTTGATTAAAGCAAATTTATTTGCTGGTTTCTGGCATTTTATTTTATTTTTTATACTATTGGGTGTGTTAATTATTTCTGGTAATTATTTGATTTTATTTTGCTTTTTTCAGGTGTGATTTTGATTTATTTCCCATCGTGATGATGAATTCATTTTTTATTTTTGTTGATGGTTTTATTATTCTTTATTAACAGATAAGAGAAAGGAAACTATCCGTGAATAGTTAGTCTGTTATTCTGAGGGGCAATGGCAGATCGGATGAAATCAAATGAATTTTTCGACAGAGCGACAGAAATGTTGGTTATATGCTGCCCGGGGCGGGCAGCAGTGATGTGCCTGGCGATAAATGCCTCAGGCAGCAGGCAGGATGGCCAGATTCTGTTCCAGAATAGCCAGCAGAAGAGCGTTATCGACGTTGTTCAATACCCGAACAGGGGCATTTTGCGGCAGGGTAATCCCAACATCAATGCGTAGCGGTGCGCGAAAACGCCATGACTTGCCACGGGTGATCCCCGGCCGTATCTCAACATCCACATAATAGTAATCAAAGGACACTAGCTGCGGCTTGATAAGCCAGGCCACTACCAGCGCATCGTGGATCCAGCAACCGGGAAGATGACGGGTCAACATCGAGTAATCAATCCACGGGCGCAGCGTTTCGCTGATAAACTCAGCCAGCGGCGTGCTCAGTGCCGCGATGCGATCCAGATCCTGGTGGGTCATCATGGTTTTGCTGGTGACATCCATCGGCACCAGCGTAATATTGGCGCCGCTGGTTAATACCTGGTGCGCTGCCTCCGGATCAACACCGAAGTTGGTATCCTTCACAAAGTCATCAAGGGCAAATACACCGCCCATAATCGCAATCTCTTTCACACAGCTGGCCATATGCGGATAGCGCTGCAGCGCGCGGGCAACGTTGGTCAGGGGTCCAATCGCCACTAAGGTGATTTCACCCGGATTGGCACAAATTAGTTCGCCTATGGCATCCGCCGCATCCTGCGCCGGTGGCGTATAGCTGGCGGGAGGCGTCACTCCCTGCCATAAGTGGTTCAGCTGTTTGTCATGAACCCGCCGGTCGAGCAGTTGACGCCAGGGAGCAGCAGGTTCTTCCAGTGCCTGATCGGCTCCTTTTACTACCGGAACCTGGAGACCGCTGCGGGTCAGCAGATCCTGAGCCACACTGTAACCCAGCGTGCTGGGCGTATTGCCCGCTACGGTGGTAATTAACTCCAGGCTGATTTCGGGTGATGACAGGGCCAGGGCAATGGCCAGACCGTCATCAACGTTAGCGCCGGGGACTCCGTTGCCGGGATCGCAATCAATAATTAGTCGTTTCATTTCCGTATTCAGAATTACTGGCTGTCGGGCAGCCACAGGATTCGCCTTGCACCAGGTGATGAGAAAACTCACAGACCGCAGTGCCATTTTTCCAGCCGGCCAGCATTTTCAACGCAGATTTTGCTATCGCGCGTACCGGCTGACGTACCGTTGTCAGCGAAGGAACATGATAAGCTGACTGTTCTGTCCCGTTAAAACACACCAACGCCAGGTCTTCAGGCACCCGCACCCCCTGTTGAGCCAGGCCACGAATACAGCCGATAGCCTGAGCTTCATTGGTGGCAAACAGCGCACGTGGCAAACTTTTCTGTTGGATCATCCGCATGGCGGCCTGATAACCCCCTGCAAAGGTGTAGGGGGTAGAGATAATCCATTCCGGTCGCTCCGCCAGCTGGTATTCAGCCAGCGCCTGGCGCCAGCCCTGTAAACGCTCCTGGGTGTTCAGCCTGTCCAGCGGCCCGCAGATAATACCAATATCCTGATAACCGTGGCTCAGCAGATGGGCAGTCACCCGACGGGATGCTTCACACTCATCGACCCACAACACGTTGACCTGATGCGCACTGGCATCAATCTGGTCAATCAGAACAAAGGGCGTGCCGCTGGCGCGCAGCAGATCAATATAAGGCCGGCGGTCAACGCTGACATACAGCAATCCGTTAACCTGCTGACTGAGCATATTATTCAGTAACTGGCGCTCACGCTGGCGGCAATCACCGGCATCACCCAGCAACATCACCATATCGTTATCCAGAGCTTCCTGCTGCAGAGCATGAGCCAGCGAAGCAATAAACGGATTCGAGATATTCGGCACCACTAATCCGTAAGTTTTTGTCATGCCGGAGGCGAGGGCGCGCGCCACATTATTAGGCCGGTAACCGGTCTTTTTGATTGCCGCTATCACCCGCTCCCGGGTGGCCGCAGCCACAGGGCGGGGGCCGTTATTCACCACATAACTGACTACAGCAACAGAGGTGCCAGCTTCTCTGGCGACATCGGCGCGGGTGGCGCGATAATGACTGGGTTTAACCACAACATGCATTCCTTAATTTAAAACAGAAAAATGGCCGGATGCGTCGCCCGGCCAGTCTGTATTAGCGCTCTTCCAGTGAAAAAATCAGATCGCATCCTGCGGATCGTTCAGGTCACGCCCACGGGTTTCAGGCGCGACAAAGGTGGTGAAAAAGCCAATCGCCGCCATTACGGCAAAATAGGTGGCAATCGGCCACCAGTGGCCGGTCCAGGAAAGCAGCGCGGCGGCGACCAGCGGTGCGGTACCGCCGGAAAGAATGGAACCCAGCTCTTTAGCGGTGGCCATTTTGGTATAACGATGCGCCACGCCAAAGATCTCGACGCCCCATGCGGCCTGTACACCGAAAATCCCTAAAGATGCCAAGGCCATACCGGTCACAATAGTCGCAATCACAATAGCCGGCTCGCGGGAATCCAGCAGCATAAAGGCCGGGAAGGCATACACAACCAGCAGCAGGCAGAACCAGCGATAGGTGATGCGGCGACCAAAGCGGTCAGAGAGCCAGCCCGCCAGCGGGATAATCAGAAAACCGAGTAATGAAGCAATAAAGACGGCGCTGGTGGCGACTGACTTATCTACCGCCAGCACTTTGACCACATAACCAATAATAAAGCCCTGAGCGAGATACGATGGACCGTTTTCACCAATGCGCAGGCCGACCATCACCATAAAAGCGCGGCTGCGCTGCCACAGGCTGCGATCGTCGTGAATGTCGGGCTTGGCGCTGATCGCCTGCTGACGCTGCTGCTGCAGTTCTTCTTTTTTACGCTCAAACACCGGACTTTCCCGCAGGCTGCGGCGGATCCACAGGGCGGCGAGGGCAATCAGTGAGCTGCCGAGGAAAGGAAGTCGCCATCCCCAGGATTGCAGTGACGCCTGATCCATCTGCACCACCGCCAGCCAGACCAGCGACGCGATCAGCGTTCCGCTGTTAGAGCCAAGGGCAATAATTGACGAGACCAGACCACGGCGTTGGGCCGGCGCGTACTCTCCCAGCATCACGGTGCCGCCGGACAGCTCGGCACCGGCACCAAAACCCTGACTGAAGCGCAGCAGCACCAGACAGGCGGGTGCCCACAGGCCGATAGAATGGTAGCTGGGGATACAGCCGATCAGCGTGGTCGAGGCGCCCATCAGAATAATGGTACTGACCAGCACCACCTTACGGCCCTTACGATCGCCCAGCCAGCCAAAGAACAGTGCGCCAATCGGGCGGGCGATAAAGCCCACGGACCAGGTGGCAAAACTGGAGAGCAGCGCCATTTCCGGGGTGGCACCCGGGAAGAACACATCACCAAAGATAATACCAGCGGCCAGACCATAGAGCGCAAAGTCAGCGTATTCCATGGCTGTACCCAACCAGCATGAGAACGTTGCCCGCCAGAAGTCTTTCCGTCCTTCGGTGGTGGCAAAGCGTTGGTCAGCGGCTGAACTGGCAGAAGAAGCACAGTTAGCGTTGGCGCATTGAGGTGTCGGCATTGAAGGGTCCCTGAAGTGAGGAGGTCTGTTTCGCACCGTCCCTGGCGCGAATACTTCCTTACTACAGAAAAATTCGCCAGTGAAGGTGCCCGGTTTAACGTTAATACGCAAGGTCAGTAACAGGTTCCCTGGTGTTGGAACGCAATATTCACTCTACGACGTCAGCTTTATAATTAGCCGATCATATAAGTAACGCGAATTAGATTTTGACCTTTACGCAGTGCTCAACCAACTAACACCGTGAATTTTCACTACGGGATAATTGTATCTACACGCGTAGATAAATCAAGAGTAGCAGACAAAAAAATATCAGTTAAACTTGATAATTATAAAAATGAATTAAAAAGATATTATTTTTCAGTAAAATATTATCAAGAGACGGGATTTTCTGTCGTTAAACCAAATGCGCCAGCCACGATTCGGTCCGGGAAAACCGCAGTATGGTTGCGGCTGATTGTCTCCGGGATCACACGACTGGGGTATGAATGCGGTGCTGAATAACGGCAGCACAAGGAAACGGGCAGGACAGTGGGGGGCAGAACAACAACCAGACGCCTGAAAAAGAAGCAAATAAATGCTAAGCGCTGGATCGTAACGGGCAGTTACTCTATACTGGCGCCCCGTAAGGCCCCTTAGCTCAGTGGTTAGAGCAGGCGACTCATAATCGCTTGGTCGCTGGTTCAAGTCCAGCAGGGGCCACCAAATTTTAGCTTTAAATGCATATGTTTAAGCCACCTCTTTACGGGGTGGCTTTTTTGTTGTTGGCTTCACTGGGGGCAAAGTAGGCGGACAGGGATAGTGGGGTTGCATCCTTCCGGATTAACTGACTATAATTTAACCTAAAAAATATCTATTCATCTATCTATTCACAAAGCGATTCAATCTATGTCTGCTCGCTCTGAAACGATCCGTCAGTTGCTCAGTCAGGAACCAATGTCACCACGGCAACTAATTGAAAAAATGGAGATCAGTCAGCCAACGCTGTCCCGCGCACTGAAGGTGACTGGCGATGACATTGTGCGTATCGGGGCTGGACCATCTATTCATTACGCCCTGCGCGATGCCTGGCGCGGCTTCCGATCTGCGCCTGTCTGGCGTGTTACCGAAGAAGGGCGCATTAAGCTGCTGGGTGAGCTTATTCCGGTGCGCCCGGAAGGATTTGTGATGGTGCAGACCGACGGCCAGAGTTTTCACAGTGACGGGCTGCCGTGGTGGCTGTTTGATATGCGACCGCAGGGATATCTCGGGCGAGCCTGGGCATCGACGTATGCCGCCGGCCTGGGCCTGGCGGCAAATCCGGAGCAATGGTCAGATGCAGAGGCGATCAGGGCGCTGCTGGCGCAGGGGCATGATGCGATTGGCAACCTGTTGGTGGGCGAGCAGGCACGTGATCATTTCCTGGCGATGCCGCAGCCCACTCCGGTTGAGCGCAGCACCCTGTATCCCGAACTGGCGCGGGCGGCGGGTGCCGGTGAGGTGCCGGGGTCATCTGCAGGCGGTGAACAGCCGAAATTCTGCACTTACAGCGAACGTGGTCATGTGTTAGTCAAATTCTCGGCGTCGGACGATAACCCGGTGAGCGAACGCTGGCGCGATCTGCTGCTGGCCGAGCACCTGGCGCTGCAGGTGCTGGGTGTGGAAACAGCAATATTTGATTTTGCTGGCCAGCGCTTTCTTGAGGTTCCGCGTTTTGACCGCGTTGGTGCATTGGGGCGTATTGGCGTCTTCTCGTTGCGGGCACTGGAGGCGGAGTTTGTTGGCAACGCCAGGGCTTCCTGGCCGGTTCTGGTCAACAGCCTGGTTAGCCTGGGACATGTCGATCCTGATGCTGCCGCTGCCAGCGCCCGGCTTTGGGCATTCGGGGTGCTGACGGGTAATACCGATATGCACCACGGCAACCTGTCATTTATCAGCAGTCATGGCCGTCCGTATCACCTTGCACCGCCTTACGACATGCTGCCGATGGGGTTCGCCCCCGGAGCGGGTGGCGCAATCGTCAACGAGCTGCGACCGGCGTCATTGCCGGGCGCGATTAGCGGGGAGATCTGGCAGGATGCGCTTAGCCTGGCGGAGGAGTTTTTTGCTAAAACCTGCCGTTGCGAGCGCTTCTCCGCCGGTTTCGCCCCGTGTCTGGCGGCATTGCGCCAGCACCTTGACGAAGCTGGCGCGCGTATTGCCCGGCTGGGATAAAAGCAGAAGGATGTTCAAACAGATCTATAGGCATTAAGTAACCAGCATATCCGCCGGAATCAGATATGAAAATTTACTTAAGATAGTCAGGATGATGCAGCAGGTTAGAGTATGGAGAGTGTACAAAAAGTACAACACCCGACAAATGCTGGGTGTTGTGTGTAACGCAAAGGGAAAGTTATGCTGCTTTTTGCTTATTTTTCTGTTCGCCATGTATCTCATGGCCACTGAACTTACCTTCGTGCCACATATGAGGGCTTGCCTGGAGAAGTTCTTCCATAGCCACGCCGATGCGAGAAAAAACCTCAGTAACACTATACTGTACGGTCTTTTTGTCACTTTGCGTATGTACCATATATTCCTCTCTTGAGGTAAACCTCATTGATGCCGTTGCAGTGTCTTTCACAGACAGTGGCGAAATATTATACCAGTGTACAAAAAATTATCTACCGTTTTTGACGTACTGTCTGACCACATCACCAAGTGTAGCAAATGATGCGCTGAGCAGATGAACATCGCCTTCGAAGCCAAATTTTCTATAGTGTTCTACTACCTTTTGGTTAACCGCATCATGTATTCGTATCTGATGGCAACCGACAGCAGCGCCAAAAAGGTAAACTGCCCACAAAGTTATAGTAAACATCTGACCGTACAGTGGATGCTCTTTATTATCACGAACGAACGACTCAACAAAATGAATTTCTATAGATTCTGTTGTTTCGTCGTAGATACACAACGCTGCGCCTGCAGGTATGTGTTTCATCGGACCTGACAGTAATTTCAGGCAAAACTCAAATTTTTCATCTTTGTTGCCCTGCATGCAGAACCCATTGCCCCACTCCAGCTCTGAAAATCCCGAAGTTAAAATTAGATAATCTTCCTGATTTATTGGGCCAACCGCTAATGGGATTCTAAGGTTATCCAATAACATCTGCAGGTTGTTTAGAGTCAGGATGGCTATTTGATCATAGTTCAACTTTTTTCTCCGGGTGAAATATTATTTTCGCCGATAACCAGAATTCTTTCTTACTCATTAAACTATTATTTAGTTATTTTTTTTAATGTTTTCCCTGTCTGAAAATGAGGATAGAATGTATGAAGGAATCAGTAATATAATTATGGGAATGAATTAAATAAGAATATAGTGTTGTCTTTATTCTATTTAAAGAGTATTTAGGTGTCGCATAGTTTTATGGGTGCGAGAATTATACATCTACCACGTAGGGTGGCAAGGAGTTATTTATTTTGTCGCCAATTTGAAATGTGTGTATTAATCGTAACTATTATGAAGAAAATTATGATTGCAGTATATCTATTACAAGATAACGGGTTAAAGCTTGTTTAATCAACCTACAGGCTGTAAATGCAAAATACAGCTTATCTGCTGTAAAATCATACAGCCTGCATGCAGTAAAACAGGCAGGCATCTCCGCTTAGCTCTCATCCTGCGACCACTTCTCCAGCACCCGCTGCCGGATTTCTGGCGGGAAGCCCTCAGCAAAAGAGGCATGACGGTGACGTCGCTCCTGCAGGGTATCAAACACCACTTTCGCGCCTTTACCGGCAATATATTCTTCTTCTTCATAACACTGCGGCAGGCGGATAACGCGCTGATCGTCAAACACCGCCCGGCGTCCGGTCGGGTGGACGCGGGTGGCCAGCACCCAGGCAACGTCGCGCAGGTTAGTGGGGTCAATATCATCATCCACCAGATACACTTTGGGGATAAACACCATTGCGCTGGTGCTGAATAAAATCTCGCCCACGCGTTGGGCCAGCTCGCCGCTGGATACCCCCGGCAGCTGTGCGCGCCAGTCCTGTGGCATCACCACCAGCAGCCAGTGTACCGCTGAATCTTCCGGGATCCAGCTGGTCTTTACCGGCACACCTGCCGCGCGCAGATGGGTCAGCGCATCGGCCGCCAGCCCGAGCGCCCACAGGGTATTGGATTCTTCGATTGGGCGGCCGGTGGCAGATATCGGCCAGATGGGGTCATCGCGATGGGTGATGGTTTCGACCTGAAAGGTCGGCTGCGCGGAACATCCTTCCCCCAGAAAACCGCCGTATTCGCCGTAGGGGCCTTCCATACAGTCACGCTCCAGCGACACATGCCCCTCAATCACAATCTCGGCGCTTGCCGGTACGTCAAGATCGACGCTGATGGCCTTAACCACCGCCACCGGTTCCCCCGCCAGCGCACCAATATAATCTGCTTCATCAGCGTTGGCCGGGATGGGGATCCCGGACACGCAGGAGACCGCCGGGGCCGGACCCTGCACCAGCGCGTAAGGCATCGCTTCGCCACGCGCGACCCACTGCGCCCAGATCTGGCCGATATGCTGGCTCGGCACAATTAACGCCGCCATACGTTTGCCATCCACTTTCATTACGCGCGCAATCGACCAGTTCACCCACTTACCGTCAGGAGTTTTTACAATCAGGGTGCCCCAGGTGTTCGCGTAGCGGCCACCGTCCTGCTGATGGGCAAACGGAATGGGAAAACGGTCAAGGCTGGCCTGCTCACCACGGAAAATATTCTGCTGGCAGGGTGCATCAGCAGCGCTGACGCGTCGCGGGGGAATGCCGGGCTTATGGCGGGCAGCATACAGCGCTTCAATGATTTGCGTGCCGCTGGTGTCCGGGGCTAATCCCAGCGACATCGCCACCCGCGCGTAAGGCATCGTGCGGCAGGAGGAAAGTGCCGCCGGTGCGCCAAACAGGCGAAAGCCTTTGGCCATGCCGGTGATATGGTGAAACAGCGGGGCAGGCGACTGGATCTCACAGCTCAGACGGGTGATCGCGCTCGGCTCATAATCGCCGTCAACTTCACGATAAATATGCATAATGTCGCCCATGGCATCGAGCGCGTTGATGTAACTTCGCAGATCGGCATAATATTTCATCAGGCTTTCCTTACGGTGAAGACAGTGCCGGATAAGGGGGGAGCACCCGGTTATTGCGGTGCGCAGCGGTTATAGTTCTCAGGCTAATTGTTTTCACCAAAACTATAATTTTATGATATTCATGAGTCAATGCGACCAGCATCTCTGAGCGGCATACGGGAACCTGATTACGATGTCACAGCCAATAACCAGTACGCCGCTCTCCGCGCCGAGACCGGATCTCACCATCGGCTTTTTGCTGATGAAGCAGTTCACCCTGGCCGCAGTGGCCGGGCTGGTGGAGTCGCTGCGCTTTGCTGCCGATGAATCGTTCGACAGCCGGCAAATCTTCTGCCGCTGGGAGTGGATGACCTGTGATAACCAGCCGGTCACCGCCAGCTGTGGCTTACCGGTATCGCCCACCGCCGCCCTCGACTTTGCCAGAGACTGGGATTACTTCGTGGTGGCAGGCGGCTTACTGGAAGAAACCCGCCAGTCGCCGCCCTGGCTGTTACAGGCGCTGCGCGAGCTGCATGCGCGCGGCGTGCCGATTATTACCCTGTGCAGCGGTGCCTTTGTGGTCGGTAATGCCGGTCTGCTGGATGGGCGCTACTGTGCGATCCATTTCACCACCCGCGATGAATTTCGCCAGCGCTTTCCGCAAGCCATGCCGGTGATCGATAAAACCTATATTAAAGACGGCGGCATCATCTCCTGTCCGGGCGGCACGGCTATCGACCTGGCGGCAGATTTAATTCGTCAGCACTGTGGTCTGGTACGTTCACAAAAGGTACTGAAATATCTGCTGGTGGAAGAGCCTGCCGTCGCGGTGAAAAAAAACCGGCAGAAAGCCGGTGTTAATCAACCGGACGGCTATGAAAATGAGCTGGTCAGCCGGGTGATCGGCTTTATGCGCCATCATCTGGATTCTCCGGTGCCGCTGGGGGAAGTCGCGGATTTTGCCGGTGTCACCTTTCGCCAGCTTAATATCATCTTCAGCAAATGCACCGGCTCTTCTGCCGCGGTTTACTGGCGGCGGATGCGTCTGGAGCAGGCGCGCAAGCTGATGGCGGACTCCAGCAACAGCATTAATGCCATTGCCAGCGCCACCGGTTTTGCTGATGCTTCGCACCTTATCGCCTGGTTCCGTAAACAATACGGTGAAACCCCCAGTTCCTTCCGCAAACGCCGCCGTGCGGTGGAGAAGCTGATCAAAGCGTAAAGGTGGCGCTGGCTTCAGTGGGGTTTCCAGGCGGTATTTTTCGCCAGGCGTTCCGCAGCCCGCGGCCGGGTGTGCTGTTCATGCAGTGAGGCGGCATCTTCCAGACTGCGTGCAGCGGTTTCCGGGGCAAGAAACCAGGAGACCATCAGCCCGAAAAAGGTGATGCCGGCGGCGATATACATGGTATTGGCAATCCCGAGGCTGTGCAGCGAAAGGGGAACCAGCCAGGTGCCTGCCGCCGCGCCAATACGCGACATCGAGGTGCCAATCCCCACGGCGGCAGCACGAATTTCCGTGGGGAAAATTTCATTGGGGTACACCAGCTGCAGCACCTGCGCTCCGCCGATAAACAGTGCGTAAGCACAGAACATCACCAGAACCAGCAATGAGTCGCCTTCACGCTGAACGCCTAACAGCAGCAGCGCCAGACCAGACCAGAGAAAGCTGTGTAACAACAGCCGGCGGCGGCCCAGGGTGTTCACCAGCCGGGTGGCGATAATGCAGCCCACCACAAACAGCAGAGTGATGGCTACCGAGCCGTAGGCCGCCCGGTTGCCGCTCAGATGCAGCGCTTCCAGCACTTTGGGTGCAAAGGCATACACGGCAAATACCGGGATCACCGAGCAGGTCCAGAATATCGACACAAAGGCCATCCGCTTGCCATAGCCAGAGTGCAGCAGATCGCGCAAAGAGAGCCTGCTGTTCTCTGGCAGCGGCGGTAAATTTTGCAGGCCAAAATCCGCGCCATAGACGCGGCGGATAATGGCTTCGGCTTTATCAGGCTGTCCCTTGCTGATTAACCAGCGCGGTGACTCCGGTGTCCCCAGGCGGACGATAAACAGCAGAGCGCCAATAATCGCGGCGCTGGCCAGCGTCAGACGCCAGGCATCAGGGCCGCCCAGGTGTAAAATGGCTTCACCGATCAGATAAGCGCTGGTGGCACCGGCAAACCACAGAATGGTCAGCGTGGCGAGGCAGGGGCCGCGATATTTTTTCGGTAAGAACTCCACCAGGAAGGCGGTTGCCACCGGGTATTCAATCCCTACCGCGATACCGTTGAGAAAGCGTAAGGCAAACAGCACTTCGCCACTTTGCACCCAGTACTGCGCCAGCGAACAGACGACAAACAGCGTGGGTCCGACAAAATATAAAATACGCCGGCCCAGGCGGTCAGTGAGCACCCCGCCAATAAAGCCACCAAAGAAAATACCGATCAGCGCTGAGGCAGCGATCAGACCTTCCCAGAAGGCATTCAGGCCCAGTGCGGGTGACACTTTTGTCATGGCGATACCAATAATACTCAGCACATAGCCATCAATAAAAGAGCCGCCTCCGGAGCGCAGGGTCAGTAGCCAGTGAAACCGGTTAAGCGATAAATCTTCAACAGAAATGTGATTTAACATGCTTTACTCCTGTCTGTGTGCCGTGGTGTTGGCTATCGGGCAATAAACGTAATCCGCGTAAATACAAAAAAGGGTCGCAGGGCACTGCCCCCGATATTTATCAGGTGGCAGAACGTTATTAATTTAGATAACCGATAAAATAATCCGAATTAAAGCGTGTAATGCTAATAATAAATTATTGTCTTAATGACATAGCAGATAACCTCCGGTTAAACAGATCGGAAATAAAACGATTTTATTTATTATTTAAGGGGGCGCTCCCCCTTAATTTATTCAGAAACGCTGTTAACTACCGTCGCGGGTTTTACCGCCCGGGTTGACCACCAGCAGATCAGCGAACCCAGGCTGACGATGGCGGCTCCCTGCCAGAACGACAGGGTTAAGTCTGAACTGAGCATGATCGCCGCTAACACCGCGGAAATAATTGGGATAAAGTAGGATGCGGTTGCCAGTACGGTGACGTTGCCGTACAGAATACCGGTATTCCACGCCGCATAGCCAAAGCCCATTGAGATGGTCGCCAGCGCCAGGCAGACCACCGGCCTGACTGAGAGAATAAAATCAGGTTGCGGCGACAGAAAAAATTTAATCCATAACACACAGGAAGTTAAAATAAAAAACAGCGTGATGCCGTTATTACCGTTGGCAATTTTTTTAGTCACTACGCAGTATATTGCCCAGATAATTGCTCCGCTAAAGGCCAGGCCGTAGCTTAACGGGTTTTGCATTATATTCTGGCTTATCTCGTGGAATGAAAAACCCTGTTCGCCACCCAGCACCATACAAATACCGGCAATCGCCAGTATCACGCCGGGAATAATCAGCAGGCTGGTTTTTTGCCGGTTAACCAGCACGGTTAACACAATCGTCATTGCCGGCCAAAGATAGTTGACCATGCCGACCTCAATCGCCTGGCGACCGTTATGGGAATAGCCCAGTGACAGCGACAGGCAAAGCTCATAACAGACAAACAGGATGCTGCCGAAAATCAGATAGCTCAGAGGAAAGTTGCGCAGCCTGGGCCAGCCGAGGGTAAACAGCAGCAGCACCGAGCTGCAGCTGTAAATCAGCGCCGCGCCGCCTGTCGGGCCAAAGCCTTCACTGACGCTTTTAATCAAACCGACGATGGCGCTCCATAACAGAACGGCAAGTAAACCAATCAGCGTTGCTTTCTTCTGGGGCATAACCCGCTACCTCTGTGAAAATATTGACCCTGAAGGGTACAGACTCCGCATATGTCTGTTAAATCCAGGTTAAAACCAGCCTCAAAACTATGCCTGCTTACCCGCCACTGTAAATACGTCTGAAGCAATGATAATTCGGTAATGTGATCGCTCTCAGAATTAATTTAGAAAAATACTACGCGATAAAATATTTATTAATCTGCTGTTAAATATAACTATTTCTGTTTTTCCTGGTACAAACATTCTGTTGCTGCGTATTTCCTTTGTATTTTTCGTCGATGAAAAAATTTTGTCCGATTGACCTTACTCTCCGCTCTGTGCAAATTTTTAACAAACCTGATCACTGGTCAGAACAGCACCCTGGAGGTAATCGTGTTTGCATTTGAAGGTATTTATACCCCGGCCATTACGCCTTACGCCGCCGATGGCCGCATTGATTTTACCGTGTTTGCCGAAGTGCTGGAGTCACTGATTGACGCCGGCGTGCACGGCATCATTATCGGTGGCTCTACCGGTGAATATTATGCGCAAACCACCGAAGAACGGCTGGCGCTGGTAGAAAAGGCGCGCCAGGTAACCGCAAATCGTCTGCCGCTGGTGGTCGGTACCGGGGCCATTCGCACCGAAGATGCCGTGCTGTATGCCACCCACGCCCGCGAACAGCAGGCGGATGCCATTCTGGTGACTTCACCGCCTTACGCGTTACCCACCGAGCGGGAAATTGCCCATCATGTGCTGACGGTGGATAAGGCCGCACAACTGCCGATCATGCTGTACAACTACCCGGCGCGCATGGGGGTCAGCATGGGCGAAACCTGTTTCCGTGAGGTCAGCCGGTCGGCCAATGTGGTGGCAATCAAAGAGAGCTCCGGCGATGCCAATAACCTGCATTTACTGGCATGTAAATTCCCCCATATCGCGCTTTCCTGCGGCTGGGACGATCAGGCGCTGGAATTTTTCGCCTGGGGGGCGCGCAGCTGGGTGTGCGCCGGTTCCAACTTTATCCCCCGTGAGCATGTGGCGCTTTACCAGGCCTGCGTGGTGGAAAAGGACTTTGATAAAGGGCGCAGGATCATGGCCGCGATGATGCCACTAATGGACTTCCTGGAGGGGGGCAAATTTGTCCAGTCGATTAAATACGGCGTGGCGCTGAGCGGGCTGAAGGTGGGTGGCGCACGGGCTCCGCTGCAGGCACTGGATGAAGAAGAAAAGGCGCAGCTGCAGGCGGTGATCGCCAGCGTTAAGTGCAACGTGGCGGCGGTTAATGCCGGTTAAGGAGCAGAGATGCAACAGGTGAATACCTTAAGTGATGTGGCAAAGGTGGTGCAGAGTCTGACTTTTAGCGGTCAGGCGTTTATTAACGGCCAGTGCACGGCGGCAGCGTCAGGTAACACCCTGGCGACCATTAATCCGGCGACGGGCGAGCATCTGGCTGATCTGGCCGCCTGTGATGTCAGTGATGTGAACCGGGGGGTGGACGCGGCGCGGGCGGCATTTGATGATGGCCGCTGGAGTCAGCAGTCGCCGGGCGAGCGCAAAGCGGTATTGTTGCAGCTGGCTGCACTGATGGAGCAGGAGCTGACGTCGCTGGCGGTGCTGGAAAGTCTCGACAGCGGTAAACCGGTGAGTGAATGTCTGGCGGTGGACGTGCCGGAAACCATCCATGTTTTACGCTGGCACGCAGAAGCCATCGACAAGCTCTACGACCACCAGGCACCGGCCGGAAACGGGGTGGTGGCGATGATAGTCCGCGAGCCGATTGGCGTGGTGGGCTGCGTACTGCCGTGGAACTTTCCGCTGCTGATGCTGGCGTGGAAGATTGGCCCGGCGCTGGCCGCCGGTTGTTCGGTGATCGTGAAACCGGCCGAGCAAACCTCACTGACTGCTTTACGTGTGGCGCAACTGGCGACCGAGGCCGGTTTGCCCGCCGGGGTGCTGAATATTGTTACCGGCAGCGGCAAAGCGGTTGGGGAGCCAATAGGGCTACATGCCGATATCGATATGGTGAGTTTTACCGGGTCAACCGCCACCGGGCGGCGTTTCCTGCGCTATGCCGCAGAATCCAATCTGAAAAAAGTGGTGTTGGAATGCGGCGGTAAAAACCCGGCCATCGTGTTTGATGACGCCGACGATCTCAGCAGCGTGGCGGCTAACGTGCTGAACGGAGCCTTCTGGAATATGGGCGAAAATTGTTCGGCCACCTCGCGCCTGCTGGTGCAGGAAGGGGTAAAAGAGGCGCTGCTGGCGCAGATGGATCGGCAGATAAATCGATGGCGCATGGGGAACCCGCTCGATCCGGTAAACCGGCTGGGCAGCCTGATTTCCGCCGACCATTTTACCAAGGTCAGAGGCTACCTGGAAACCGCGCGTCGCGAAGGGCTGCGCATAGTGCAGGGCGGTGAGACCACGCGCGGTATTTACGTGCAGCCGACCATTATTGATGGCGTCAGCGCGCAGAGTGCTCTGTTCCGTGAGGAGATTTTCGGGCCAGTGCTGTGCGTCACCACCTTTAAAACCGAAGCTGAAGCGATCGCGCTGGCCAATGATACCGATTATGGCCTGGCGGCCTCGGTATATACCGCCAGGCTGAACCGGGCGCTGCGCGTATCTCGCGCGGTGCGCGCGGGCACGGTGACGGTTAACTGCTTTGGTGAGGGGGATGCCACCACGCCGTTTGGCGGTTATAAACAGTCCGGATTTGGTGGCCGTGATAAGTCAATATTTGCTCTCGATCAGTACACCGAACTGAAAACTATCTGGATCGATCTGTCTGCTCAGGACGCCTGATCCTACCGAACGCACTGAACTCTCTCCCGGTTCGCGCTACGTTGTCATCGGGCAACGCAGACGACGTGACAATGAGAATGTACCGGAGTAAGCAAATTGCAAAAGATTACCTCGTTGCCGGCCGACGATTCGATGCCGGGCTGGTTTCATACCAGCGAATCGCGTATTCCACGTCCGTCACATATTGGTCATAAAAAAGCGCGCCGGGCGATTGTCGGTGCCGGTTTAACCGGCCTGGCGGCGGCCCGTCAGCTGGCGCTACACTTTCCGGATGAGGAAGTGGTGTTAATTGAAGCTCAGGAAGTGGGTTACGGTTCGGCCGGGCGTAACGCCGGATTCGCGATTGATGTGCCCCATGATATTGGCGCAAAAGATTATATTGGTGATGTCAGCATTGCTAATCTAATCCTGAAATTAAATACCCTCGGGCAAATTACCCTGCGCCAGGTCATTCAGGACCATGCCATTGACTGCCAGCTGACCGAATCAGGAAAATATCAGGCCGCAGCAGGGGAAGAAGGTATCGCTATTCTGCAGGCCTACCGTCGCGGGCTGGCGAAAATAGGCCGCGAGTCGGAAATAATTTCGGGCGCGGCGCTGCCGGATCATATTGGTACTTCATATTACAAGCAGGCGCTGTTTATTCCGGGCACCGCTCTGCTTCAGCCTGCGGCGCTGGTAAAAGGTTTGGCAGACAGTTTACCGGCCAATGTGACTCTGTATGAATATACGCCGGTTACCGCCATTGATTATGGCGACAAAATTACGCTGATCCATGACAAAGGCAGTATTACGGTGGATACGCTGATTCTGGCCAATAATGGTTTTGCCAGCCACTTTGGTTTTCTTAAAGGCCGCCTGTTACCCACTTTTCTTTACGGCAGCCTGTCGCGCCAGTTAACGCCGGAGGAGCAGGCTCGCCTGGGGGGCAAAGCGGTCTGGGGGCTGATCCCTGCCCATCCGTTTGGCAGTACGCTGCGCCGCACCCCGGATAACCGTATTCTGGTGCGCAACAGCTTCAGCTTCCAGCCCGATGGCCGCCCGCGTGAAAAGCACCTGAAGCAGTTTTTTAAAAATCATCGCCACTCATTCGAGCGACGTTTCCCGATGCTGCCTGGCGTGAACTTTGAATACACCTGGAGTGGTGCCATTTGTCTGTCAGATAACCATGAAGGCTTCTTCGGTAAACTGGCACCTAACGTTTATGGTGCGCTGTGCTGTAACGGCCTCGGGATTACCCGTGGCACCGCCACCGGTAAATTAATTGCCGATATGATTGCCGGAGAGCGCAATGAACTGATTGATTTTCTCACCGCTTCTCCTGGCCCAAATAAAACCCCGCCGGAACCATTTCTGTCAGCAGGGGTAAATTCGGTGCTGAAATGGGGACATTACCGCGCGGGAGCCGAAGTGTAGTCGTTATAAACCCATTACCAGCTGTCCCGGGCTGCGATAGTGGCGCAATCCGGCCAGCCCATCCTCCACATGTGCCGCCCAGGCTTTAGCCCTTTCCGCCGGGGTTAACTGCGGATAAAGCATCATTAAAATCAGCTCAGTTGCGCGTAAGGTGACGCCCAGCCAGCCGATCTTGTCCTGCAGCAGCGTAACAGCGGTTTTTTTCCGCCGTGCTGCTGCGGGCGTTTTATTATATTCCTGGCGATCAACGATGACTTATTTTTATCCGGCAGACAGAGATGATTATTCGTCTGAATAATCATCTCTCCCGTTCATATCACACTGCAGGTAAATCTATGACAAAAATGTCTTTACCCTCTCAGCAGTACCGCCAGACTATTGGCAACCATACCCACTGGAAAGATAACAGACAGCGTCTGCAGATGCCGCTGGGCGATGTTATCAGGCAACTCTCCGGACAACCCGGAAGACACTGCGCAAATGCCGGCCGACAGGATGCCGTGCTGGCTGGCGTCCAGCTGCTGACACTCCTAAGCTCGGTTACCAACAGCTGCCCGAGAATGGTGACCGCCTTTAGGGCAGGGGTAAAAGATAACGCTTCTGCTTCAGTAACCACTTCAGAACCGGCGAAGCCGGCGGTGGGATCTGCTGCTGTTTATGCCGCGGAGCTGCCTCTGGTGGCGAGTTCAGCTGCGACAGCGGTGGTATCCGCAGCGGATCCCACGCGGCGCAGCAAAGTCATTCTCGGAGCCGGCGGTGTTTTTGTCGCGGCGGGCATCACCCTGGGCGCAAATTACCTCTGGCGAGCGCTGCGATCACCGCCGGAAAATAAATGGGATCATCCGAAAGCAGTTGTTGCCCTGGAGCCGTCACCACCAATGCCCGTGGCGGCTGCAAGGGTCGCATTACCCCCCGCGACCAGCACGGCAGACCCCGATGATGTACCCGTTTTAAAAATTGAAAAATTATATGACTTTTCGTGTATTGATCCCCGGGCGGATATGTCCAACTTAGATATTCTGCGTCAGATCGGTAAAACGTTGCGCTCACCAATACAGGCAATGGCAGTGGAAGCACTGATCGTAAATCAACATGTTCGCCTGCACGCGGGCTGTCCGCCCCAGGATGCTATTGAACGCGTCAATCTGATAGCTTCACAGCTTGATAATGTGCTGTCTCGTATCCTGACTTTGCTGCCAGGATCCAGCCCGCTGGCGGTTATCCAGGGTATACTGGCTCCTGTACTGGAGTTGATAGTGAACGATTTATCGACCAGGCCGGTAAACTTAAAAAACGAGAATGATTTCGATAAAAAGTTTATATCTATGCTTATGCTTGAAATAGCTACGACCAGGGTAGATAAACGCGTGGAAATGATGAACCCGATACGTATTTATCAAAATCCGACCAGTGGGCACGTATTTTTTATTAAAAACCAGGTGAAAGTTAAGACAGGTCAGCAATGGGTAGAGGTTTATCTGGATGAAAACTGGAATCCTTATATAGTTGATTCTGGCAGAAAGATGATCTATTTCGATCTTAAAAAATATGGGTGGAGATGCCTTCCTGATTCTGAAAGTGAAAAATACAGTATTGAAAACAGAAAAAGCATTCAACAATTCAAAATATCACCGTCTGATATTAAGAGAGGACGCGTAGTATACCCAAACGAATACAGTTTTACCGTCAAGGTTGGAACGAGGGGGGTACATCGTTATATTATTATGAATTTCGATTTTGTTGATGTTTTTCGGGATAATACAGGAGGTAATTTTATTTACCACCCTGTTCGAGCCGGAATTCGTGGTAAAGTGATAGTTTATGGCGAGTCTGGTTATTATTTTGAAAGGGAATCAACCGAATTAACACCTGATCTTGAGCGTATTCTTGCTTCGGGAGGTATTCCTTTTACCGTTGGCAGAGATAAAACAACCATCAGTAAAGATGGATTTAGCTACGACGATTTTCAAAATGCTTATATTAAGTATAAAGATTTATACTATCCGGTAACCTGTGATGACATTGGATTTTATATCAAGTCATGGAGTGGTGAAGAATATTATCTGGAATATAAAGATGAAAAACTTTCTGTTGTCGAGGCAATCTCTCCGCAGTTTGGTGAGTTAATAAAAACCTCAGGGGGTAATTTTATTACCAAAGCATTGATGGGCAAACTATTTTATACGGGTAAAAGAATTAGCCATACAGGATATGTTATCGAAGATGGTCTCCGGATCAAATCTTCATATGGAACAGATCTAATCTCTGTTAATGGTTATTTTTATGAAATATCAGGGGAAATTGACGACGATATTCTTTTTTTTGCCATAAAGAATGTCGACCCCTTGAAGAAAGATATTCTTATTTATCGAACTGAAGATGGTTTTTTTGAAAGTGAGTTCAAGGAAGAGAATACGCACAATTATCGCCTGGAACAAAACTGCAGGTTGAGAAGATCGCCAGTTTCGACCGGGACAGACACCTGTGACAGGATATTCCTCTCAACGCATATCAGAAATATACTTCATGAGAAATACCAGGCCCAGGTTAATGAGCTTGATCTTGGTTTTTTCTCCGGTTTTCCGAATACCTTTATCGATGTGAGAACTAATAAACTTTACTTTAAGTTTGGGGAGGTTTACTTTAAGTGCACACTTATCCCTACCGTTCACACGAAATTAAGAACAAAAACACTTTCTATTTATTATACGTCAGGACCAATGTGTTTCACGTGCAACAGCGAAATTATCCGCGTAGTATATGATGAAGAGCGGGGTGAAATCAGAATTAAATCAGAGGAGGAAGAGTTTATCAGACGCACCAAGACGTCTCTTTTGACCAGTAAAACCTATTTGTCGGGAAAAACCCTTCCGGGACGACAAGATCTTATCAGTATTATTGATTCTGTACGCGGAAAGAAAAAATTTGTTCCTGTTACCTTTCCTGCAGGACACAACCTTCCAAAAACTGAGATTCAGATAGATGAAAAAATAAATAAATTATTTTTTGCTGGTGACGAAAACTGGATAATGGCAAGTCTCAATGATGCAATTAAAAGTGAAGAGCTACATTTAAGAGGTAGCGCTTACTATATTCATAACCATATTAATTTTGCTGCCAGGGTTTTGAAAGAAACAATTAAAGAACTTGAAATAAAATCGCTAAATTCACTGACCTATCTTTCAATAGTGTTGGGTACTAAAAATCAGCTATTTCTTGAAGCCGTAGCCGCAAGCCTGGTAAAGAAATTTATCCGCATCAGAAACAATATAAATAGCGCCGAGTATTTACTTTGCTATAGCCAAAAAACAGCACTTCCGGCCGTTGTTGCTGAAGTGGATGATCAGCGTGACAGAGATATGCAGGATGTTGATGCCCCTGATCTCAGTCAGGTTCACTGGGAATCTAATCTTAACAAGAAAGAACGCGGCAAAGGCCATGTTGCTTTTACATTAAGCACAGAGGATAACCGGATCTGGATAAATGCAGATAAACTTTATTTCACTGACCCCACGCATCCGGATATTTCCCTGCATGATGGCCCTGCGGTTAAGGCTTATATGACGTTGATACATGAGGCCTGTCATAAAGAGGATATGGCGAGAGACCTGACCTATGTCAGTATTGAAGGGGGAGATTTGATCCCTATCCTTGATGCTGTCGAAGAAGTCTCTACCAAATTGTCCCGTTCGGAGTTTAGTGGTAACGCGGCACTGATGACATTAGTCAATAAGTATTTCGATATAAACAGTGAATACAGCTCCGTTGACCGGCGTTTTTTATTACGCTCAGCCAATTTGCAATATATCTTTGATAACGATCCTCATTTCAGGGCGACCATCCTCTACTCAATACCCGATTTTTTGGCTATTCATGCGCGCGATTTATTTCAAAACACGGGGGTAAATCTGTCCACTTAATCCGGTAATGACATCCTAAGAGCCTGTCCCATTAGATGTCATTGTTGCCGCAGGTGTGGCCACCAAGCACGCGCAGGAACCGTAGCCCAAAAGTATTTCTTTAACCGCACGGTTATATCCTGCAAAAAACCGCGAAAATTTATATTGGCCTTTGACAGGTAATGCCAGCGCGCCCGCAACGGCGATAAATAGTGCGGTATCGCGGCGCGCGTTTGCGCAACCGGTGCAACGGATGCTGATAAACCACCGGTGAATTCAGCCATTCAGTCAATATGGGATTAACTCGTTTCAGTAACCCCATCGCTTTACGCCACTCTCATCCACAAATATCTGGTGTAGTGTCGATGGGGAGCTCAATGACATTGCGCTGCGGTTCCGCGCGTAAAACACCATTCTGGTTAATGAACATAGAGAAAGCGCACATCATAATCGCTATCCGGAGAAGAAAATCCCCATGAAAACAGTCCGGTTTACATCGTAAGTGGCAAGTCTCTTCCGCTATCAGGCTATACTTTCCATTCTTCAGAAAATATTCTGTTGCTTATAATGTGAAAGATAAATTTTCAAAAACCTGTCTGATTACTGCCGGGTTTTCTGTTATACGCGGCAGGAACGGCGCAATAAAAATTATCAATCTCAATCTTCAGAGGCAGGCGTGCCAGTGGCGCTTTCACGCCCGCTTCAGCAGCTGTTGCCTGTGTTTTTCTTATCTGCCCCCCCCCCCCATTTCTGCGACTTAGATCGATATTCCCCACTGCATTTCCACTTTGCAGTGGAAAAAGTCGTTCTACACATACCGCAGCGACAGGGCTAGTTTATTGACAGGCTTTGAGAGATTGCCGACAGACAAATCAAGAGGTGGGAAGTATGGCAGTGGAAACAGATTCAGTGGCGAAGTCAGACCCGGTTTCTGAACAGCTGGCACAGGGTGTACTGGATAAGACTGCGGCACTGTATGCGTTGCACGCTATTCAGCCGAATGCCGTGCAGCTGCAGATGCTGAGTTCCCATGTGCGGGTGATGGCTCACCGTTCGCTGACGGGGGAAGTCTTACCGGAAGTAGATGCCAGCCTGTTTGAAGATATCTCGCCTGAGTCACTGGCGCTGGCACAACAGATTGTTGATCTGTTTGGCGACCTGCCGCCCGAAGAAGCGTGGTTGTTATCGGTTCATATTGAAGTGGCGAAAGCCAACGAATAAGCCGCCGCGTTGCACAACGCAGTGACACATTCAGTTAATCACCTGAGGGAATATATATGTCCGAAATTATCGTAGTGATCGCCGATCGGTTAGGAAAAGGCCAGAAAGTGGCGGCTGGCGTGGAGAAAGCGGGCGGTAAAGCGGTGGTGGTGCCGGGTGTGGCGGCAGATATGAAGCTGGGTGACGTGATGCAGGCGGAAAACGGCACCTTTGGCATCTCGTTCTGCGGTAGCGGCGGCGCGGGTGCCATCACCGCACAAAACAAATACGGCTACAAAGCAAAGCACGGTATGCGCTCAATTGATGAAGGCGTTACGGCGATTAACGAAGGGGCGCAGGTGCTGGGCTTTGGCTTTATGGATAAGGAAGAACTGGGCGAGCGTCTGGTGCAGGCCTGGCAGAAGAAGTACCGCGCATGAAGCGGCAATTCACCACCACCGTGAACGTGCGCGGTAAGGGCGACAGCAAGTCGAAAGCCTTTGCTGACGCGTTAAGTCGGGTGCAGAGCGCGGTGCTGGCAGCAGAAAAAAAGGTATTGCTGCGCATTGAACCGCAGGAGGTGGCGGTGGTGCAGGCGCAGCAGCGCGTAACGCGTGAAAAGTTCTTTTTCTTCTTTCTGGCGCGCGAACGCTCGCAGTTCCAGGTTGAGCTGGCGATCACCGTTAACGTGACCGCCATCGATCCGGAGCAGGTCGCGTTCAGCGTAATTCACTAAAACGTCGGTCATCACCCGCGATTTTCCGGCCAGGGAAGGGAAAAACTTGCTGCCCGTCAGCCGGAGTGGGGCATAACAACAAGGAAAACGCTGATGTTCATAATTATTCTGCTTAAATCGCTGATTATCGGCGGGCTGGTCGGCTTCGGCGTCGGAGCCGGTGCCGCACGTATGTTTCATGCGCCCGGCACTCAGGGAATGGGTGCCTTTCGCACCCTCGGAGAATTAAATTCCTGTGAAGGCGATCCGGCTTCGCACTTCTCCTTTGGCCTCGGCTTTTTCTTTAACGCCTGGGCCTCTTCGGTCGCCGCCGGTTCATTTACCCAGGATGTGGATCACCGCATCATTCCTAACTGGGGGGCGGCAGTGCTGATGGTTAAAAATCGTAACCTGGCGGAAACCCTGCACGATCCAAAGAAAATGGCGCTGGCCTGTACCCTGGTCGGGATGGCAGTGGTGACCTTTCTTAACGTGACTGCTTCGTCAGTCCCGGCGGCGCTGCAGATTACTGCAGTTAAGGTACTGGTACCGGCGGCTAACCTGCTGGTCAATACCCTGATGCCAGTGATTTTCTGGCTGTCGGCGATGGATGCCGGTAAACGCTCCGGCTTCTGGGCCACACTGTTTGGCGGGCTGGCGCAGCTGATTATGGGCAATGCGGTGCCGGGTCTGGTTCTGGGGATCCTGATTGGTAAAGGGGTGGAAGAGAGCGGCTGGAATAAAGTCACCGGCATTATGATGCTGGCCATTGTGCTGCTGTTTACGCTTAGCGCCTTCTTCCGTGGTTTTGATATGACGCTGTTAAGTTCTTTCCAGCTGAATGTGCCGGACTGGCTGGAACTGATCCACAGCAACATTAGCGGTAAATAGCAGGAGAGCATAATGGAAGAGTCAAAACGCGGTTTCTGGTTTGCCGACTGGTCATTTCCAATCTTTGTGGGTCTGCTGTCGGCGGGTATTTTCGCTGGCACCCATATGTATTACCTGTACGGTATTGGTGCCTTTAATGAAGTGGCGTTTGTATCGATGCTGCGTTCGGGCATGGATACCGGCGTCTATGGCGCGGTAGCCGCTTTCGGGGCCAGCTTTCTGTTTGCGCGCATCATTGAAGGAACGCTGGTGGGCATCCTGGATATTGGTGGTGCCCTGCAAACCGGGGTGGGTCTGGGCGTACCGGCGCTGCTGCTGGGATCGGGGATTATCTTTCCGGTTGCCAACTTTGCTGCCGCGCTGGCTACCGGGCTGGCAGTGGGGCTCACGATCGGTTATCTGATGGTGCTGGCACGTAAATTTACCATCAATAACAGTAATTCTACCTACGGTGCAGATGTGATGATGGGGGCCGGGAACACCTCCGGACGCTTTCTCGGGCCGCTGATTGTGCTGTCGGCAATGACCGCATCTATTCCGATTGGGCTGGGCGCGCTGGCGGGTTCGCTGCTGTTCTATCTGTGGGGCAAACCGATTACCGGTGGCGCCATCCTCGGCGCGATGGCGCTGGGCGCGGCCTTCCCCATTCCACTGTAAGCCGGGAGAGCGTTATGTACGATTTGGTTATTCGTCGCGCCCTTCTGTGTGATAACCGTCTGGCCGATGTGGCGCTTCAGGACGGCAAAATTGCCGCCGTAGGCGAAGTCACAGGCCGGGGCCGCCGTGAATGTACGCTGAACGGCCGCTACTGGCTGAGCGCGGGCTGGATTGACAGCCACGTTCACTGCTACCCGAACTCAGCGATTTATCATGATGAACCTGACAGCGTAGGGGTTGCCGGCGGCGTTACCACGGTGGTGGATGCGGGCAGCACCGGAGCCGATGATATTGATGATTTCTGGCAGCTGACGCGCAGCGCGCGCACCGAGGTTCGGGCGCTGCTGAATATCGCCCGCAGCGGCATTCTGACCCAGAACGAACTGGCGAATATGACGCGCATTGATGGTCAGGCGGTGAAGGCGGCCATCGCCCGCCTGCCGGACTTTATTATCGGTCTGAAAGCGCGTATCAGCAGCAGCGTGGTGGAGCAGAACGGGGTGAAACCGCTGGTCAGAGCCAAAGAAATTCAGCAGGAAAATGGTCAGCTGCCGCTGATGGTACATATTGGTAATAACCCGCCGGATCTGGATGAAGTCGCGGATCTGCTGACTCGTGGCGACATCATCACTCACTGCTTTAACGGCAAACCGAACCGTATTCTGACGCCGCAGGGCGCGCTGCGCGCGGCGGTCAGCCGTGCGTTACAGCGTGGCGTGCAGCTGGATGTCGGGCATGGTAGCGCCAGTTTCAGCTTTGCCGTGGCGCAGCAGGCGATTACCAGTGGCATTCTGCCGTTTACCATCAGTTCAGACATTTACTGCCGCAACCGCCTGAACGGGCCGGTACATGGCCTGGCGCACGTGATGTCGAAGTTTTTGCACATCGGTATGACGCTGCCACAGGTGATTGCCTGCGTCACCGACCATGCCGCGCAAGCTCTGCGTCTGGAAAATAAAGGCCGACTGGCGGTGGGATATGCCGCCGATTTAACCGTATTTGATATCAGAAAGGCAGCGTGCCTGTTCAGTGATGCCGATGGTCAGACGGTCAGCGGTGACCGCGAACTGGTGCCGCTGGCTGCCATCGTGGGCGGGCAGGTCTGTTACACCAATCATGGAGAAAGGGATAATGACTTCAGTTTATGAGCAATATGGCCTGAAAAAGGTGATTAACGCGTCGGGACGGATGACGATTCTCGGCGTTTCCACGCCCTCCGCGGCGGTGGTGGAGCGCGTCAGCTATGGCCTGAACCACTATTTCGAAATCGGGGATTTGGTGAATAAAACCGGGGCGCATATTGCCCGGCTGCTGGGGTGTGAAAGTGCGCTGGTGGTGTCCTGCGCCTCTGCCGGGCTGGCACAGTGCGTGGCGGCGGCGATCGTTCAGGACGACGACTGGCTGCTGCACAATCTGCATATTCAGCCGCTGTTGGTGGCGGATGAGATTGTGATGGCCAAAGGGCATAACGTGAGTTTTGGCGCGCCGGTGGGCACCATGGTGGCGCTGGGCGGCGGACGCCTGATTGAAGCGGGCTATGCCAATGAGTGTTCGCCACAGCAACTGTCGGCAGCGGTCACCACACAGACGGCGGCCATTCTGTATATCAAATCGCATCACTGCGTACAAAAAAGTCACCTTAGTGTGCAACAGGCACTGGAAGTGGCGCAACAGCACGGCGTTCCGCTGATTGTCGATGCTGCGGCGGAAGAAGACCTGCAGGCCTGGAGCGCAATGGGGGCAGATCTGGTGATTTACAGCGGTGCCAAGGCGATTGAAGGGCCAACCAGCGGGCTGGTGATCGGTAAGCAACAGCCGGTGGAGTGGGTTAAACGCCAGGCGCACGGTATTGGCCGCGCGATGAAAGTGGGCAAAGAAGGCATTCTGGGTCTGACGCTGGCGATTGAAAACTATCTGACGCAGCAAAAAGTGACTGGCGCGCAGATGGTGGAAAAAATGACGACGTTCATCGCTCAGCTGAACGGCCTGCAGGGCATTGGGGCGCAGGTGGTATGGGACAGTGCCGGACGGGATATTGCCCGTGCGGAGATCCATATTGATGAGAAGACGACTGGCCGTACCACCAGTGGGCTGGTACAGGCGCTGAAATCCGGTGATCCGGCGATCTATTTTCGCGGTTACAAAGCCAATGAAGGGATTATCGAAGTTGATGTGCGCAGCGTTTCCGCCAGCGAGCTGGTTCTGATTTTTACCTGTCTGCGTCGTCAGATTAACCAGGAGAAGTAATGATGTCACTGACAGCTAAATTTTATCGCGATCGGGTGTGTCTTAACGTACTGGCGGGGTCCGCGCAGAATGCCATTGATATCTGGAAGGCAGCAGAAGGGCATGTGCTGGTGGGGCTGTTGTCAAAAAACTATCCTGATGTCGCCAGCGCGGTTAGTGATATGCATGCTATTGGTACCACCATCCATAATGCCATCTCCGTGGGTCTTGGAGCCGGCGATCCGCGTCAGTCAGAAATGGTCAGTGAAATTGCGGCTGAAATTCAGCCACAGCATGTGAACCAGGTATTTACCGGTGTCGCTACCAGCCGTGCGCTGCTGGGGCAGGAGCAGACCATTGTTAACGGGCTGGTATCGCCCTGCGGTAAGCCAGGCTGGGTAAATATTGCCACCGGACCGCTCAGCTCGAAAGCCGAACCGGGGGGGGTGCCGGTGGCGACCGCCATTGCCCTGCTGAAAGATATGGGTGGCAGCTCGGTCAAATATTTCCCGATGGGCGGTCTGAAAAGCCTTGATGAATTCCGGCTGGTGGCGCAGGCCTGCGCGGCACAGGACTTCTGGCTGGAGCCAACCGGTGGTATCGACCTGTCGAATTACGCCACCATCCTGCAGGTGGCGCTGGACGCCGGCGTCAGCCAGATTATCCCGCACGTTTACAGCTCGATTATCGATGGCGCTACCGGACTGACGCGCCCGCAGGACGTGGCCGAATTACTGACCATCACCAAACGGCTGCTGGCTTAAGCTGCCAGCCACTGACCTGGTTTATGTCCTTGACCCGGCTGTTGCCCCGGCTTGTAAAAGCAAAAGTAACAGCAGCAAACCCGGTACAGCACCCAAACCGGAGGCAAACATGCCACTTCCCCCCATTGGCGCAGCGAAAAAATCGTGGTATTTATTCCCGGGTAAAAGGAAAAATTACATCATAAATCAGGGAGGAAACTGATAATTAATCCGCTGGTAACGGCTTCCATCACAGGTAACCTCCTGTGAGATTCCCCAATCAACGGCTGGCTCAGCTGTTTGATGCCCTGCAAAACGACATCCTGCCGCAGGACGAACTGGCACGACGTTTTGCGGTTTCTACCCGCACGGTACGCAACGATATCCAGGCACTTAACGCCCTGCTGGTCGACCACGGTGCGATGCTGGTACTGAACCGTGGACGCGGGTATCAGCTGAAAGTTAACAACGCTGCCCGTTACCACCAGTTACTGCAACATAACGCGCCATCTCAGCGCGTCCCGCGCACCTCGCAGGCGCGGGTACCGGCACTGTTGATCCGTTTTCTCACTTCGGCGTTCTCCCTCAAGCTTGAAGTGTTGGCCGACGAATGGTTTGTCAGCCGTAATACCCTGCAAAGCGATATGATCGGGGTGAGAGAGTGGCTGGAACGTTATCAGCTGGTGATTGAAACCCGCCCGCGCTACGGCATGAAACTGTTTGGCCGCGAACGCGATATGCGCACTGCGCTGACCGATCTGCTGTGGCAGCTGACCCTGGATGAGGGCGATAACGCTGTGCTCTGGCAACAGGCGCTGGACGGTAACATCCTCGCCTCGCTGGAGCCGATGTTTTCCGGCTGCCTGACGCGCCTGCATATCCGCCTGACGGACGATGGTGAACGCTATCTGCGTCTCTACTGTGCGGTGGCCGCACGGCGTATCAGCGAGGGGTTTCCGCTGACTGATTTCAGCGCCGATCCGGGTGATGACGATGTGCGTCAGGCAGCGCGGCGGATTATCGCTTTTCTGCGCTCCGTCACCGGCAAGGCCATGGGTGCGGCAGAAGAAGCCTGGCTGCGGGTGAATATTGCCGGCCGGCGTCAGGTCGATACCCGGCCGGATATGATTGGCGCGGATGACGGCGATTCGCTGGTGGACTATATCCTCGGTTATATCAACCGCCACTATAATTTCAGCCTGCAGGACGATGCGCAGCTGCGCGCCGATCTGCTGACCCATATCCGCACTATGCTTGCCCGCCTGCGCTACCGCATTCATATTCCTAACCCGCTGCTGAGCAATATTAAACAGCACTATCCGATGGCCTGGGATATCACACTGGCGGCGGTCACCAGCTGGGGTAAACATACGCCGTACCACATCAGCGAAAATGAGATGGGTTTCCTGGTGCTGCATATTGGCGTTGGCCTTGAGCGTCACTATAACGTTAGCTGGCAGCGTTATCCCCGGGTGATGCTGGTCTGCGACACCGGGAATTCCACTATCCGCATGATCCAGGCGCTGCTGCTGCGTAAATATCCGCAAATCGAAGTAACTCAGGTGGTGTCGCTGCGTGAGTATGAGCAACGGCAGCGCATTGATGAAGACTTTGTCGTCTCTACGGTGCGCCTGAGCGATAAAAGTAAGCCAGTGGTGGTGATGTCGCCATTCCCCGGAGACTTCCAGCTGGAACAGCTGGGGCAACAGGTGCTTCAGGATCGCACCCGCCCGTATATGCTGGAAAAATTCTTTGATGCCAGCCATTTCCTTATCCTCGACGCGCCCATTGACAGCCAGACGCTGTTTCGTCAGCTCAGCGACCAGCTGGAGCAGGAAGGCATCGTCGGCAGTGACTTTTATCCCTCGGTGGTGGAGCGCGAAGCGATAGTCAGCACCATGCTGGGGGAAGGCATTGCGCTGCCGCATTCGCTGGGGTTGCTGGCCAACAAAACCTGCGTCTATACGGTGCTGGCCCCTGGGGGCATTGCCTGGGGCGAAGATACCGCTTACGTGATTTTCCTGCTGGCGATCAGCAAAAGTGAATATGAAGAGGCGATGGCGATTTACGATCTGTTTGTGACCTTTATGCGCGAAAGGGCAATAAAACGCCTGCGTGACAGCACCGATTTTGCTGGTTTTAAGACGGTAGCGTTGGATTGTTTAAGCCGGTTGTAGGTGCTCAGTGCCTGCCACTAACTTTCAATGACGTGGTTCACCCTGATCAGCCAGGTCATCTAGGTTGTCATCAGTAATGCCATTGAGCAGTTGGTCCAGTGAGAAGACCAGCTCTTGTTGGATTAGTTCAATAACCAGTTTCCCCAGCGTTTGATTCTACTTTGTATCATATTCACCTATCTGCCTTTCCGGTATCTACAGTAATAGGGAACTATCGATACTGAAATAGTATTTAAGGCATTTGGGCGCCACACTCCTGAGCAGGTACGAATTTCACTTGAGTTTACCCTCGCACGCCAGTATGATTACGCGTCAATTTTTCAGCCGTACACAAACACGTTCCTTGCTTCCATGGGCCACGGCTGACCCTGACAGGAGGCTGAATAATCCGTAAGGAGCAAATTCGATGCGTCATTACGAAATCGTATTTATGGTTCATCCTGACCAGAGCGAACAGGTTCCTGGCATGATCGAGCGTTACTCTGCCACCATCACTGGTGCAGAAGGCAAGATCCACCGCCTGGAAGACTGGGGCCGCCGTCAGCTGGCTTATCCGATCAACAAACTGCACAAAGCACACTACGTTCTGCTGAACGTGGAAGCGCCGCAGGAAGCGATCGATGAGCTGGAAACAAACTTCCGCTTCAACGACGCCGTTATCCGCAGCATGGTTATGCGCGTTAAGCACGCGGTAACTGAAGCCTCTCCGATGGTTAAAGCGAAAGACGAGCGCCGTGAGCGTCGTGAAGATTTCGCTAACGAAACCTCTGATGATGCTGAAGCTGGGGATTCTGAAGAGTAATTTCCATGACGGCGAATCGCCTTACGCTGTCCGGCACCGTGTGCAGGACGCCAGTGCGAAAAGTCAGCCCGTCAGGAATTCCACACTGCCAGTTCGTGCTTGAGCATCGTTCACAGCAGGTGGAAGCCGGTTTTAACCGGCAGGCCTGGTGTCGTATGCCGGTGATTATCAGCGGCAAAGACCATCAGAGCCTTACTCAAAGTATAACGGTCGGCACGCAGGTTACGGTTCAGGGCTTTATTTGCTGCCATCAGGGACGCAATGGCCTGAACAAAATTGTACTGCATGCCGAGCAGATTGAATTGATAGATTCTGGAGACTAGCCAAATGGCACGTTATTTCCGTCGTCGCAAGTTCTGCCGTTTCACCGCGGAAGGCGTTCAAGAGATCGATTATAAAGATATCGCAACGCTGAAAAACTACATCACTGAAAGCGGTAAGATTGTACCGAGCCGTATCACTGGTACTCGTGCAAAATACCAGCGTCAGCTGGCTCGTGCGATCAAGCGCGCGCGCTACCTGTCCCTGCTGCCGTACACCGATCGTCATCAGTAACGGCAACTGTCTGTTAACGACTTTAAGAGGATAAGGTAATGCAAGTTATTCTGCTTGATAAAGTAGCAAATCTGGGTAGCCTGGGTGATCAGGTTAACGTTAAAGCGGGTTACGCTCGTAACTTCCTGGTACCACAGGGCAAAGCTGTTCCTGCTACCAAGAAAAACGTTGAGTACTTTGAAGCACGTCGTGCAGAACTGGAAGCTAAACTGGCTGACGTTCTGGCGGCTGCTAATGCTCGCGCTGAGAAAATCTCTGCACTGGGCACCGTTACCATCGCATCTAAATCAGGTGACGAAGGTAAACTGTTCGGTTCTATCGGTACCCGTGACATCGCTGATGCTGTAACTGCAGCTGGCGCTGAAGTGGCGAAGAGCGAAGTTCGTCTGCCGAACGGCGTTCTGCGTACTACCGGTGAGCATGAAGTGGACTTCCAGGTTCACAGCGAAGTGTTTGCTAAGCTGATCATTAATGTGGTTGGTGAAGCGTAATCGCTTTTGACCGCAGCTAAGCGTCGGCCTTATGCCGGTGCTTTAAGACGGCTAAGAAAGCCCGCATATTCATATGCGGGTTTTTTTTATGTGGGTGGGCTGGGGCTGCTTACAGAATTTCCAGCAGTTCGACTTCAAATACCAGGGTGCTGAATGGCGGAATAGAAGCTCCGGCACCACGCTCGCCATAGGCCAGGTTATGTGGTATCACCAGCTGCCATTTGGAGCCTACCGGCATCAGCGTCAGCGCTTCGATCCAGCCGGCAATCACGCCGCTGACCGGGAACTCTGCCGGTTCGCCGCGCTGTACCGAGCTGTCAAACACCGTGCCATCGATCAGCTTACCGGTGTAATGCACGCGCACGCGATCGGTACGTGACGGGATTGGACCATCGCCCTGAGTCAGTACGCTGAACTGCAGGCCGCTTTCGGTGCTGCTGACGCCTTCACGAGCGGCATTTTCGGCAAGGAATTGTTTACCTTCTTCCGCCATCGCCTGCTGGTGCTCGCGACGCACTTCTTCCGCACGCTCATGCACTTCGCGCAGCGCACGATGCACTACATCCACCGGTACCGCCGGGGCGTTCCCTTCCAGCGCATCGCGCAGACCGGCCAGCAGTGCTTCGGGCTGTAAACCCTGCAGACCGGATTCCTGCAGCTGCTGACCAACCTGTAAACCGATACCGTAACTTGCTTGCGCTTCAACGCTGTCAAAAGAAGGGGTTGTCATGGATTATCCTTTCATCATTGATAAAAACAGAGACGAAGCATAACAGCGCAGCGAACGGGCGTAAAATACCATCTGGCAGGGATGACTTTTCACCACGAAAAAGAAACAATACTGGCGGTTATTTATCGTCAGGTCAGCATACAATCCGGTAATTCTCCTGAATAATGGTCAGCCAGAGTTTGTTCGCGCCTCAGCAGCGCCGGCAGATTCAGCTATAGTGTAACTGTCAGAATCTGTTGGCGCAGATTCTAAGTTGAGGTTCAGATGGGCCAGATTGCCCGCAGGCATAAACAGAAGCAGCTCTTATTGGTAACACGGTTAAAGCAGACGCTGGCTCGTCACGTAGTGGCGTACCTTCCGCGCCATAAGGATGAGACATTGCCAACCAGACACCAAGCCCGTTTTTCTGCGGTTCTGCAACAGGTCTGGCAGTTACCGGCCAGCCTGAGCTGGATGGATCCGCTGCCGCTCGCCCACCGCCGTGGCATTATTCTGCTGGCAGTGGTAATGCTGCTGGCCTTTCTCTGGCCATCCCCGGTGCGCCAGCCGCAGCCGGTGACCGCATTACAGAGCGGCGCACAGAACACGCCTGCTGTACTGCAGGCCGATTTAGTCGGCGGCAATGTTGCCGCGCAGCATAACAGCGAGCCTGAGGGGCAGTGGACAACCTATACGATTGCCGCCGGACAAACCCTGGCACAGCTGTTCCGCGATAATAATCTGCCGGTGAACGATTTGTTTGCCATGACCCAGGTCAGCGGCAGCGATGCGCTCAACACCCTGCAGGCAGGGCAGCAGGTGAAGATCCGCTTAAACGGACAGGGAGCAGTCAGCGGCTTAAACCTGGCTACGGATAGCGGCGACGTCCTGTTAACCCGCCAGGCGGACGGCACCTTTATACGCACCAGATAAGCTGCCCCACATTTTGCTTTTGCCTCTGGCCTGGCCGTTGCCTTTGACCTGGCTTGCCCTGGCCTTTAAAAGCACCAGCTGGCAAAGCAAACCTCAGCGCTTAGCGCTCCCCCCCCTTCCTGAAGCTGCAGCTGATACACTGCAAACCCAATCGCATCCGTGCCTTTATATGCCATCGGATACTGCATATGACGGCATATAAATTCGGCCGCCTGATCCCCCGGAGCGGTTTCAAAACGAATATCCAGCGGCGTGACGCTGACAATCGGTGCCAGACGCCAGTTATTATCCGCTGCAGGGTGGATTTCTCCCTGCGCTTTGATCTGTGCGCTGATCCAGGCTGCCAGCACTGAACGATTATCATCCGGTAATGAGAAGGCAATATGCTGTTCGCCGGTGCCGGCAAATTTCCCTCCCCAGCCACGGTAATTGTTGGTCGTCACCAGGAACATCGCTTTGGGATCAAACGGTTTACCGTTCCAGGTCAGATTGCGGATCCTCGACGCCTGTTGATTGATCAACTGGTATTCCGTATCGTAGTGCGCGGGCTGGGTAACATCGATCTGATAGTTAACCCCATCGATCACGTCAAAATTATAGGTGCGGAACCCCCAGTTAATCAGCGACTACGGCCGAGGGTTAGGGATCTCGATCTGATTAAACTGACCGGCTGAGCATTCCAGCCACTGCTTAATCTCCGCACCGCTGGCTTTTACCACCACCAGGGTATTGGGATAAAGATCGGCGGCGTTACGCAGCGTCAGCTGGCTCTTATCGACAAAGGTATAACCCGCAGGATCGTTTTTGCGGCCCCCGGCTTTAAACGGCGCAGCGGCGGACAGCACCGGTAATTTATCCAGATCCGGATCGCCCTGAATAAAGTGGCGGGTGTAATCGCGCTGGGCGTCATTGACAATCTGCACGCCGGGATCGTCCTGCACCAGCGCCAGATAGCTGGCGATCGCCTCGGCAGAGCGTCCAATTGCCTGGCTGACAAACTGGCGCGTGGCGTTATGATCCTCTGCCATCACCTGCACCAGCGCCGGATCTTCCACCGCCAGCGATTTTTTGGCGATCAGATCGTACACCGGGCGTGCCTGAGCCGTGCCGCTAACCACCTCCCAGCGGGCTGCCCTGAAGAATGTCACCATTATCCACCAGCACGCTGTTGGTTGCCTGTTGGCGGGCAGCGGCAATCAGGCTGGCGGTCCGTACCAGGCCATATTTATCGGTTGGCCGATCTTTGTAGTAGTCAAAGTCCATGATATAGCTGTGCAAATCGGTGGTTTCCATAATCCGAAAACTGACCATTGCGGCGTACAAAGCGCTCAGCGTCAGGCTGGTTCGTAACATGATCTCTCCCTCAGGGGTATCCGAATCCCTGTTCAAGCTTGTCAGAATACGATGATAGTGGGTCATTATGTCGATGATAAATGTGGTAAACCCGAAATATTTGTGCAAAAGCGCCGGATGACACCTGGCTGCATTGTGACGACAAAACGGCAATCATGCCTGTGCGTGGTGCAGGAGAATGCAGTATGCTGCGGGCAAGCTACAAACCTGTGTACGGACGGCTGACTGCTAAGATCAGTGAGAGCAGCCAGCCGTTTGCGGTAATCCAATCAATCTGCGGGAGGTGAACAGTGTTAGGAAAAATTTGCCAGCTGGCACGGGAAGCCGGCGTGGCCATTATGCGGGTCTACGATGGACAGGCTCCCCTTGAAGTCGCACATAAAGCGGATGATTCACCGGTCACTGCAGCGGATGTCGCGGCACATCGGGTGATCCTGAAGGGATTGCAGGCGTTGACGCCGGAGCTGCCGGTACTGTCGGAAGAAGATCCGCCAGCCTGGGAGATCCGTCAGCACTGGCGCAGCTACTGGCTGGTGGATCCACTGGACGGGACTAAAGAATTTATCAAACGTAACGGCGAATTCACCGTCAATATTGCGCTGATTGAAGACGGTAAACCGGTAATGGGCGTGGTCTATGCGCCGGTGCTGAATGTGATGTACTCGGCGGCCGGTGGAAAAGCCTGGAAACAGCAGGATGGTCAGCTGCAGCAAATTCTGGTGAAGGATGCACGTCCCCCTCTGGTGGTGGTCAGCCGTTCCCACCGCGACCGCGAGCTGGAAGACTATCTGCAGCAGTTGGGGGAGCACCAGACCACGGCTATCGGTTCCTCGCTGAAATTCTGCCTGGTGGCGGAAGGGAAGGCACAGCTGTATCCCCGTTTCGGGCCCACCAACGTCTGGGATACCGGTGCCGGTCACGCCGTGGCGCTGGCAGCAGGTGCACATGTCCATGACTGGCAGGGCAGAACCCTCGACTACACCCCGCGTGAGTCCTTCTTAAATCCGGGGTTTCGGGTTTCCCTGTTCTGAATTTTCTGTGCTATCACGTTTAATCAGCAGCTGAGGCATTAATTGCTCGCTGCTGATATTTATTAATAAGATTAGTCGTGTTTACGCTGTGATGCCCTCATCGCTTTCTGTTTCCCGCGCAATACCGTCATCTCACTGCAATATGTCAGCGCTAAATTAATCTCTAACAGGATCGTGTTACAGAGTATGCGGTTAACAAGACGTAACTCTGAGGTTTTATACTGTATTTATCCATTCGGATAACAGGGCATTCTGTCACAATATGTAAAATCAGTAAAAAAACTCGATTTTAGGACAACGAGTAACGTGAGATGTTCTATAGTAAATGGGCTTTGCGTTTCATGGATTCGTAACCTTTGGTTTACGAAGAAACGTACTTTTATTTTCAGGAGCACAAGCAATATGAAAATTTTCAATCGGTACAACTCTTTTCAGGTCGCAAAACATGTGAAAATACTGTTTCGCGGCAGGTTGTATATAAAGGATGTCGGTGCATTTGAGTTTGATGAGGGAAAAATTCTGCTTCCTCAAATCAAGGACAAACAGCACTTTAGCGTGATGTCTGAAGTAAATCGTCAGGTGCTGCGCCTGCAGTCCGAGCTGAACTAGTCAGCTTCTGGCTCATACAGCAATACCGGGGGGCTGGTATTGCTGTACCTCACACTTTATCTTGTCTGTCTCTCTGTGACAGTCCGCAAAAAAAATCGTACCCTCTAATTTTCCTCTGCAAAAAAATTCGCTTACTGTTTATGCTGATTAGCGGCTCCGGAAGCGGCAATCTTAAAATATCCTGGGGATAAAGACGTCATTAAGGATTTATCCGTGAGAGGAGCACATTACTATGAGAAAAAACCTGAGTTTATTGTTGTTATCTACGAGTTGTCTCTCATTTTCAACCTTTGCCACGGATAACCTTACGAAAAAGTTAGATGCGCAGATCGAGCTGTGTCAGAAAAAGGCAGAAAATACCCTGGCGACGGTTGAGTGTAATAATCAGGGACAGCTGGCGTGGGATAAGCGGTTGAATAAAGAATATCAGTTATTATTAGCCGGTCAGTCAGATGAATTTAAAGCCAAATTAAAAGCCTCGCAGCTGGCGTGGATAAAATACCGCGACAGCTATCTGCAGGCGATGCAGAGCTTCTATCATCAGCAGGATGGCACTATCTGGAATATTGTGATGTCAGATGCCGCGCTGCGCGTCACCCGCGATAAAGCCATCGAACTCTATACCCTGCGCACCAGTACCGACCTGACAGGGGGAGGGGGGTAAGCTGCAGGCTTAGCACAGAACTCAGCGCTCCTGTCATCCTGGTGTTAACCAGCCCCTCACGGGGCTGGTCTCCTTCAGTTAACCGCCAAACACCAGGGCTGCCGATTTGGCACCAGCGTTGGTCGCGGCAAAGGTTTTCGCTTCAGTCGCGGTTTTCGCCACATAAGAGTAGTTGGATGCTGCTGACCACTGACTCTGCGGTGACTTCTGGTTAGTGATTGCCGGAATGCTGCCGGTATCGGTAAAAGTACCGGTACCCTTATCATCCAGCATATCGTTGCTGGCGCTGCCAGTGCCAAAGTAGTTTTTCTCTGACAGGATTTTAGCGTTCTGCGCCAGGGTGAAGCCCAGGTGGAAGTTGTTAATGTAGTTATTGTAGACGTGGAAGTAACCGTAACGCATCAGACCTGGTGCACGCACCTCCATATTTTCAAAGTAGTTATGACAGATAGTCAGGTGCGGATAGCCGTCATACGCCGTGTTGTTATCATCAGCCGGATGTCCGAGGATCAGACCGTATTTGTGGTTGCCGAAGAAGCAGTTACTGATGGTGGCGTAATCCGCTTTCTCACCGATATACAGCAATTTATCCAGGCTACCGTCATCATCAGACCAGGTGTGGCCGACGAACGAGCAGTGGTCAATCCAGTACTTGCTGCCGTAGTTCAGGTAAACCTGAATATCATCATTGGCATTGATGCTCACCGAGTGCTGGAAGATCAGGTTCTGCAGAATGATATTCTGTGAAGAGGTGGTGGCACGCAGGTGAATGTTATTTAGCGTGCGGTTACCGAATGAACCAATAATGGTTTTATTCGAGCCCATATTCACTTTGGTGAGCTTGGACGCGCTGATATTGCTGTTAATTACCAGTACCCGCGCGGTGCTGTCGGCCACATACTGATTCAATTGTGCCAGCGTATTGATTTCCACTACGCTGCCTTTCCAGCCGCCGGTTACGCCAGCTGCTTTAGCAAAGCCGACGATGCCAGTGGTTTTACTTGTTGGATATGCCATAAATTCACCTAATTAATTAAAGTGTGATTTTCCTGTTTAAACCGGCGCAGTGATTTCCGATAACTGTATGAAAAAACGCATCCTGCTACCGTACCGCCGGGTGTTTATAGTTGTATTTCAGTAGGCTTTTGCACTCCAGTGGCTGGCGTTCAGCTGTCTAAGAGACAACATAATCATTAAAATTTCTTTATTTTACTCAGTTGAATAGTTTTCCAGGCAATCAATTGGGCTGATTTTGCCGACGGCAACAGGGACGTTGTGCAGTAAAAAACGAAGACGGATAAGCAAAAAAACGGCCAGACGCGGAGGGTCTGGCCGGTGAGTCATGTCAGGTTATTCTTCGGCGGCCAGCGGCAGCACGCTGGCCGGCGGGCGGGCATCAATCCGGGTCACCAGCAGCTGATCGATGCGGTAACTGTCAATATCCACCACTTCAAACTTATAACCGTGCAGCTTCACAAAGTCGGTGCGTTTAGGGATTTTGCGCAGCATAAACATCATAAAGCCGCCGATGGTTTCATAGTTGCCGGACTGCGGGAATTCATCAATATCCAGTACCCGCATCACGTCATCAATCGGCGTGCCGCCTTCCACCAGCCAGGAGTTCTCATCACGGGCCACTATCTGCTCTTCCATGCCCTGGCCGACCAGATCGCCCATCAGGGTGGTCATCACATCATTCAGGGTGATGATCCCCACCACCAGCGCGTATTCATTCATAATCACTGCAAAGTCTTCACCGGCGGTTTTGAAACTTTCCAGCGCTTCCGACAGAGTCAGGGTATCCGGCACAATCAGCGCTGAACGGATCTGCACGCCGCTGCTCAGGGTCATACTCTGGTTGCCCAGCACCCGCAACAGCAGTTCTTTGGAGTCAACATAACCGACGATATGGTCGATATCGCCGTTACACACCAGAAACCTGGAGTGCGGATGACGGGCGATTTTGGCCTTCAGGCTGGCTTCTTCTTCATGCAGATCGAACCACACCACGTTCTCGCGCGAGGTCATTGACGAGGGTACGGTACGTGATTCCAGTTCAAATACGTTTTCAATCAGTTCATGTTCCTGCTTACGCAGTACGCCCGCCAGGGCACCGGCTTCCACCACCGCATAAATATCGTCGGAGGTAATATCATCCTTACGCACCAGTGGGATTTTGAAAATACGGAAGATGATGTTGGCACCGCCGTTAAAGAACCACACCAGCGGGCGGAACAGAAACAGGCAGAAACGCATCGGATTAATGATTTTCAGCGCAATGGATTCCGGCGCGATCATCCCCAGACGTTTGGGGAACAGGTCGGCAAACAGAATAAACATGCTGGTCACCAGGGTAAAGGAGCAGATAAAGCTCAGCTGCTCCGCCAGCACCGGCTCCATCAGGTGCCCGAACAGCGCGCTGAATGCAGGAGAAAACGCGGCATCGCCAACGATACCACCGAGGATGGCTACCGCATTCAGGCCGATCTGCACCACGGTAAAGAACATGCCCGGCGTTTCCTGCATTTTCAGGACGCGCTGCGCTTTGATATTGCCCTCATCCGCCAGCAGCTTCAGCTTAATTTTGCGTGCAGCCGCGAGCGAGATTTCAGAAAGTGAAAAGAATGAGCTGATCGCAATCAGCAAAAAGATGACAAGCAAGCTGTCTAACATATGTGATCCATAAAATGGTCTGATCTGACGCAACACTCAGCAGGCTGAATATTGTGAAAAGAGCAGACCGGGTTAAATACTTGTCATTTTTGGCCTGGGCAGCGCGCCATAAAGCGTAGTTGTATCAGTATGCTACCGTCCATGCGTTACGTTTTTCTTACCGTAAGCCGGGAACAATGCTATCCGTGCCAAAAATGTCTGCGCCAGTGCGGCACATGCCGGGGCAGAGAATAATCAGGTCATTACGTGACCTGTGCGGGTAATTATAGCCGTGGCGAAGGGCGCTTACAATTGCGACGATGTGCGGCGAGTGGTTTCTGCCATGCAGATGGTTGCAAGGGTGATAGCGCGGATTATTGCCATGAGACACTGCTCCGAAGCCTGGGGCAGGTTACACTCATAACGCACGACGGGATGATTGATTGTATTGTGCGGCAACTTTGCACAGAATAGAGCCCTGTGGCTGACTGCCGGGCTGGTTTGTTCTCAAAAAAATGAGAAAAGCAGCGCCTCAGAGCAGAGCGGCTATTATTTAGCATTATTTTTCAGATTTAGTCCGTTGGATATCGGGCTGGCAGGTAAACGGGAGTCAGCGTGCCACGAATTCATATCTATTGTCTTTGTTGTTTATTAATGGCCGCACCTGCTGCATATGCGGCTAACCTGCGTTTGCAGGTGACGGGCTTAACCGGCGAACTGGAGAAGAACGTCAGGGCGCGTTTATCAACCATCACCAGTGATGAAATTAATGCTGACGGGCGCTTTCGCTCGCGCGTCAGCGTAGCCATCAAGGAAGGTCTTAAAGCGCTGGGATATTACCATCCGCAGATCGACTTTGAACTGAAGCCCGCGCCAGCCGGGGGGGGACGCCCGGTGCTGCTGGTGAAAGTGACGGCAGGTGAAGCGGTAAAAATCGCCGGCACCACCATTATTCTGCGTGGTGAAGCGCGTAACGACAGCGACTATACCCGGCTGATAAACAGCCACCGGCCTGAAAATGGCACCATCCTTAATCATGGCGATTACGACGGATTTAAAAGTGCCCTCAGTAATATGTCGCTGAGTAAAGGCTACTTCGACGGTGAATATAAGAAAAGCCAGCTTGGCGTGGCCCCGGAATTGAATCAGGCATTCTGGGATATTGATTACGACAGCGGGCAGCGCTATCGCTTTGGCGATGTCACGTTTCATGGCTCGCAGATCCGGGAAGAGTATCTGCGCAGCCTGGTGCCGTTTAAGTCCGGTGATTACTACAGTTCGCGCGAACTGGCTGAACTGAACCGACGGCTTTCGGCTACCGGCTGGTTTAACTCGGTGGTGGTGGCACCGGATTTTGATAAGGGGCATTCCGCTAAAATCCTGCCGCTGACCGGAGTGGTGTCGCCGCGTACCGCCAACGCCGTGGAACTCGGGGGCGGCTACTCCACCGATGTCGGGCCGCGGGTAAAAGCCTCATGGAAAAAGCCATGGGTTAACTCGCGCGGGCACAGTCTGACTACCAGCGCCAATATTTCAGCGCCGGAACAGCAGCTGGACTTCAGTTATAAAATCCCGCTACTGAAAAATCCCATTGAACAGTACTATCTGGTACAGGGCGGGTTCAAGCGTACCGATTTAAACGATACCAAAGCCGACTCAACGACCCTGGCCGGCTCGCGCTACTGGGAAAGCGCCAGCGGCTGGCAGCGGGCGATTAACCTGCGCTGGAGCCTTGACCACTTTACTCAGGGGAACGTCACCAATACTACCATGCTGATCTACCCCGGCGTCAGCGTAAACCGCACCCGCTCGCGCGGCGGACTGATGCCCACCTGGGGCGATTCACAGCGTTACTCCCTTGATGTGTCCAACACTGGTTGGGGATCGGATATCGACTTTGCCGTGGTCCAGGCGCAGAACGTCTGGATCCGCACCCTGGCGGAAAAACATCGCTTTGTGGTACGTGGCAACCTCGGCTGGATTGAAACCAATAATTTTGACAAAGTGCCGCCTGATTTACGCTTCTTTGCCGGGGGGGATCGCAGTATTCGTGGCTACAAATACAAGGGCATCTCTCCGCGTGATGCTGCTGGCAAGCTGACCGGGGCATCCAAACTGGCTACAGGTTCACTGGAATATCAGTACAACGTTTCGGGTAAATGGTGGGGCGCAGTGTTTATTGATTCCGGTGAAGCAGTAAACGATATCAAAAACAGCAATTTCAAGACCGGTACCGGTTTTGGCGTGCGCTGGCAGTCGCCTGTGGGACCGATCAAGCTGGATATCGCCCGGGCGGTGGGTGACAAAGATCACCGTGACATACAGTTTTACATCGGATTAGGGCCTGAACTATGAAATGGTGGAAGAAGCTGTTAACCGGCATCCTGATCCTGTTCGTCCTGCTGCTGGGGGGCGTGGCCTTTTTACTTTGCACCACTACCGGTCTGCACCTGGTGTTAAATGGTGCGGCGCGTTGGGTACCCGGTCTGGATATTCAGCAGGTTGATGGCGGCTGGCGCAATCTGACGGTGAAAGGCGTGCAGTACAGCATGCCGGGTGTGACGGTGAATGCCGGAGAATTTCACCTGGCGCTGCAGTTGAGCTGCCTGAAAAACAGTGGGTTCTGCATTAACGATCTGTCGCTGAAAGATGTCAATGTGGTGGTGGACAGCAAGCAGATGTCGCCCTCCGCGCCGCCAGCGCAAGAAGATAACAGCCCGTTGGGCGAAATCAGTACTCCTTACCCGCTGACGCTGCGTCAGCTGGCGCTGCACAATATTAATGTTAATGTCGATGGCACCTCGATTGCGCTGGCCGATTTTACCAGCGGCATTCACTGGCAGGGGCGCGCGCTGACGCTGACGCCGACTCATATTCAGGGGCTGCTGGTGGCGTTGCCGAAGGCGGCTGAGGTCGCCAAAGAGCAGGTGGCAGAGCCGAAAGTGCAGGCACCGATGGCGGATGAAAAGCCGTTGGGGGAAACCCTGAAGGCGATGTTTGCACAGCCGTTACTCCCTGATTTACCGCAGTTTACCCTGCCGCTGGACGTCGATATTCAGCAAATTCTTGGCGAGCAGCTGCGCATCACCGGTGATAGCGATATCACCATCAGTCGGCTTCTGCTGCAGGCAAAAGCGCAAAATAATCAGCTACAGCTGCAAACCATCGATGTCGATTCTCCCCAGGGGCAACTGAATATCCACGGTCAGGCCACGCTGCAGGATAACTGGCCGGTTAACCTCAACCTGAACGGCGCGCTGAACGTGGCACCGTTGAAAGGGGAAAAAATTAAGCTGGATCTGACCGGTGGTCTGCGTGAACAGGTGAAACTGGCGCTGAATCTTTCCGGTCCGCTGCGGGCGCAGCTGAATGCGGATACCCGGCTGGCGGAAGCCGGACTGCCGCTGAATATCCGCCTGCAAAGCCCACAGTTGCGCTGGCCGCTGGAAGGCAAAAGTCAGTACAGCGTGAACAATTTTGATTTTAGCTTCACCGGCAAAGCCACCGACTATGTGCTGTCCCTGAAAGCCGCTCTGGAAGGGGAAGGCGTTCCGCCAGCACAAATCGGGCTGGATGGCAAAGGTAATATTGAACAGTTCAGACTGGATAAGCTGCGGCTGGCGGCGTTACAGGGCACGGCGGATCTCAGCGCGCTGGTGGACTGGAGCAAAGCCATCAGCTGGAACAGTGAGCTGGATTTACAGGGCATTAATACCGCGAAGCAGTACCCTGACTGGCCGGCACGTCTGGAGGGAAAAATTACTACCCGTGGCAGTCTTTACGGCGGTAGCTGGCAGATGCGCGTACCGCAACTGATACTACGTGGCAAAGTGCGGAATAATGCGGTCAGCGCCGACGGTTCGCTGTACGGCAACAGCTATAACCAGTGGAATATCCCGGGCATCAAGTTGTTGCTGGGCAGTAACCATCTTGATTTGAAGGGATCGCTGGGCGATAAGCTCAATCTGGATGCCGATATTGATGCCCGCCATCTGGACAATGCGTTACCCGGGCTGGGCGGCGTGGCGGTTGGCAACATTCAGGCGCGTGGCGATCTGAAAACGCCACAGCTGCTGGCTGATCTCAATGTCAACGGGTTTCGCTGGCAGCAGATGCATATCGGGCGCATTGTGCTGAAAGGCGATGTCACCTCCGGTGAACAAATTCAGGGCAAACTGCAGCTGCGCGTTGATCAGCTGAAGCAGGATGCGCTGACCATCAGTCAGCTGGTGCTGGATGCCAGCGGCAACGAGCGTCAGCATCAGCTTAAACTCAACGCGCAGGGCGATCCGGTATCGGGGCAGCTGGTGCTCGCCGGCAGCTTTGATCGCCAGACCCAGCGCTGGCAGGGGACGCTGGATAACACCCGCTTTGCTACCCCGGTGGGGGACTGGCGTTTAACCCGGGCAATTACCCTGGATTATCTCAACGCCAAGCAGACCATCAATATTGGTCCGCACTGCTGGCAAAACCCGAATGCCCGCCTGTGCGTACCAGAAACTATAGAGGCCGGCCCGTCAGGCCATGCGCGCGTCGAACTAAGCCGCTTTGACCTGGCGATGATCACACCGTTCTTACCGGCGGAAACCGCGCTCAGCGGGGTGTTTAGCGGTGATGCGCAGGTCAGCTGGCGTGCGGACGGCGGCCTGCCGACCGGGCGCGTGGCACTGAAGGGGAATGGGGTAAAAGTGGTGCAGAACGTCGATGGCAACAGTCTGCCGCTGGCGTTTGATACCCTGAACCTGAACGCGGCGCTGAAAGAGGGCAATGCCCGGCTGGACTGGCTGATACGCCTGGCCCACAACGGACAGGTGGATGGAAATGTGCAGCTTGGCGATGTGCAAAAAAGCCGCAAAGTGTCCGGAACCGTCAACATTACCCGCTTATCCCTCGATATGCTCAACCCGGTGCTGATGAAGGATGAAAAAATCGGCGGTGAAATTAACAGTAATCTGCGGCTGGGCGGTAATCTGCAAAAGCCGCAGATTTTTGGTCAGCTGGCACTGCGTGATCTGAAGATAGATGGCAGCTTTATGCCGGTTCAGTTGACCTCTGCCAACCTGACCATGTTGTTCAACGGCATGAGTTCAACACTGGAAGGTGTGATCAAAACGGCTCAGGGGCAACTGGCGCTGAACGGGGATGCCAACTGGAGTCAGATTAACGCCTGGCGGGCGAAGATTGCGGCGAAAGGTAATAAAATCCGGGTTACCGTGCCGCCGATGGTGCGAATGGATGTTTCGCCGGATCTGGTGTTCTCCGCCAGCCCGGACGTGCTGACGCTGGATGGCCTGGTGGATATTCCGTGGGCACGGATCACGGTGCAGGATGTGCCGGAAAGCGCGGTTGGCGTATCTTCCGATGAAGTGCTGCTGGACAAAAACTTGCAGCCGGTGGCGCCAAAATCCACGGCTATTCCGATTAATAGCAACCTGATTATTCATGTCGGTGATAACGTCCGTATCAGTGCCTTTGGTCTGAAGGCTAAACTGAACGGTGATTTGAAACTGGCGCAGGATAAGCGTGGCCTCGGGCTGAACGGACAAATCAATATTCCTTCCGGGCGCTTCCATGCTTACGGCCAGGATCTGATTGTACGCAAAGGGGAGCTGCAATTCTCCGGCCCTCCGGCTCAGCCCTATCTGAATATTGAGGCGATCCGTAATCCGGATGCCACCGAAGGTGACGTGGTTGCCGGGGTGCGGGTTACCGGGCTGGCGGATGAACCGAAAGCGGAAATCTTCTCCGATCCTGCCATGTCGCAGCAGGAAGCGCTGTCTTATCTGCTGCGTGGCCAGGGGCTGGGCGCATCAGGCAGTGACAGTAACGCCTTAACCTCGGCGATGGTGGGATTGGGTCTTGCACAAAGTGGTCAGATTGTGGGTAAAATCGGCGAGACTTTCGGGGTCAGTAATCTGGCGCTGGATACTGCCGGTGTCGGTGACAGCCAGCAGGTTCAGGTGAGTGGCTATGTTTTGCCCGGTTTGCAGGTGAAATATGGCGTTGGCATATTTGATTCACTGGCAACGTTAACCTTACGTTATCGCCTGATGCCAAAACTTTATTTGGAAGCAGTGTCTGGTGTTGACCAGGCGCTGGATGTGCTCTATCAGTTTGAGTTCTAGCAATGCGAATAATTGTCTACGGTAGTTTACGGCGTAAGCAGGGCAACAGTCATTGGATGACTAATGCGCAATGGCTGGGGGATCATCGCATTGAAGGGTATGAGCTTTACAGTCTGGGCCATTATCCTGGCGTTATCGTCGGAGAGGGGCAGGTTTACTGTGAGGTCTACCGTATTGATGCCAGTACCCTGAGCGAGCTGGATGCGCTGCGAACTAAAGGCGGGGAGTACCGGCGCACGCTGGTACAAACCCCGTATGGCAGCGCCTGGCTGTATCTGTACCAGCGTTTGGTCGCAGGTAAAAAACGGGTACTCAGCGGTGACTGGGTACAGCAGGGTGGCGCAGGGCCGTAACGCCTGATAAACCAGGCAATGCCGCTTAGTGGCAGACACGGTTGCCTGCTGGTGGCAGAGAAACGCCCTTTTTTATAGTTACCGCGCTAACACCAGGACATAACTATCCCCTTTACAAAAGGGGAGTCAGGATTATGCCGATTGATACCGTGCACCACCGAATGATTACCGGTAGTTATCACCGCAAACAGTTTTCAGGTTGTTATCACCGACGCAAACCCGCCGATCAGGCCGCACACTCGCCGCAGGCAAGGGCATGCATTGCCCGTATCTCTTCTGATGTAACCGGGATCAGAAACGCAACCAGCTCGTGGCAGCCGGTCGGATCACGGTCGCTTTCCCGGGAAAAAAACGCTAAATATACCTTTATGCAACTGCTGCTACTGACCAGCCAGTTGTCTCCCGCAGAGCACATAGTGGCGGGCAGTCAGCTGTCGCGCGCTACTGAACTGGCGGACCCTGGCCTGTTACCCGTGCAGGAAAACGGCTTTTTACTTGCCGCCAGCGGCGCACAGATCTTTGATCCCTTACGTTTCCCGGTTGCCAGTGCGCAGTACAGGGCTCTGTCGCCGGAAGACGCCATTCACCGGCAGCGTCCGCAGGACAATATTTATATCGTCAACAGCGAACAGGTAAAGGAAAGGCTGTTCAGCCATCTCAAACAATCTCTGCTCGGTTCCGGTTGGTTGAAGCAGAATGATGCTGAAGACTTTGAGTTGTCATTACGCGTCTCCGCCGCCGGCCGTCCGCTGCTGCTGTCACCGCTGGACAGGCCGGTTAATGGAGCCAGTCGGTTCAGACGATTCGCGCAAGATGAAAGAGACGCACGTATTGCCTCCCATATCAGCGAAAACTGTGCCTCGGAAGAGGAAATACTGAATATCAAAGGGGAAAATGAAGGTAAAGTGCTGATTTTTGAGGCTCAGCGGGCTGAGAACCCTTTCCGACGCTTTTACGACAATAGCGATGAAACTCCCTCTCCTGCCATGCGCGGGATCACCGACGGGCTGAATATCTCAGCAGATTATTTATCGCTGGGGGTGAAATACCTGGTGGGTAAAATTGTGGCTAATGCTAAGCGCACAACCTATTACCAGCAACAGGGTGATGATATCTGTGCTGAAAGGTTTAAACGCCTGATAGTTGCGGAAGCGGCTACCTCGATCGATATCGGTGGAGTGCCGTTTCCCTCCAGGAAAATCAGACCCGTTGAACTGAGTCATGCCGTGCCCGCAAAACATACTGCGGCTTATTATACCAGGAATACGTTTAATGGCATTCGCCGCGAGATTCTGCTGGAGCTTAAAGCCGGTAAAGGGGTTATTGATGATGGCGGGCAAAAAATTTTCCTGAAACCCGGTGCAAAAGATAACGAATTTTATACTTTTCACCCTGATGCGGTTAAACCTGAAAACCTGCAAAGGCGGGTGATTGTCGATGAAAAAACGTTACAGTGGCGCTATGCTGACAGTTTTGATGTGTCGGATTTAAATGTGCAGATTAGCGAGGGTAAAAAACAAATTTTTCTGCATGGCGAATATTTTGAGCTACATCAGAATGCCAGGAGAGAGTATCAAATCGTCGTGCCTGAGAAATACGGGACTGTCGCTTATATCCCGGTTTATATGGAGCCGTTGTCGAAAACATGGCATATGTCATTACAGAATAATCGCGCGGTTTTTTCCGCAAAGCAGAAGGAAATTATTAATAAACTGAGTGTCGAGCCTGACCCGGAGTTTCATTATATTCCTGTATTCACCAATAACCAGGAATATTACGGTAGAGGAGAAATATACTGGCAGGAGAAAAAGGGCGATCATTCCCATTATCCCTGGGGTACTTTTATTGAGATGGATGGAAAAATGCTGCCGGTCAGGAATATCGATCACGCCGGGGCTGGCGAATTATATGAAGTTTACCCACACAATATTCAGCACACTAAAGGCTATCCGGTAGAGTTTGACGGGCTGCGCTGGAAGTTTGAACGTGCCAGCTCTGAGCATGCTTCAACCCAGCTGAAAAAATTGGTGACACCTGACTACTATGCCCAGGGCACCGATACCCGGGAGTTGTCAGCACCTGACAGTCGTGGATTAAGATGGAACCAGAATGAGCAAAGCTATTTAAAAATAGAGAATCATTACCTGAAAATAAATAAGCTTAATGCCAACAGGTATGCCATACCGGCAACCAAAGAACACCCTCGTGTCATTCTGCGATTCAAAAAGAATAAGTTTTTTATTGAGACCGCACAGGAAAGGCTTAAAAATATCGTAGTCACCGGTATGGGAGGGAATAAGAAGCACCATCCGCATGATATCCTGAAAAAACTGGATGGGTTTAACTCAGGTAAGGCAACGCAATTGCTGGATGAATATAACTTCCCGGAAAATGGATTTTATAGTGCCAGTAATTTTGCGCTGGAGATTGAACAGACGGGCAGAGTGCCGGGATGGGCTGAACGGTTTAAGAAAAAACAGTTTTCAGAAACCAGAGCCTCGCGGCTATATGAATCAGTGCAGGTTAAAAACCAGGGGGAACCTGAAAAGAACATCAGCCTGAAATTAGGAAAAGTGATTGGCCGTGGATTAACGGCAACGGTCTGTCTTGATGCCTCTGATAACGCGTATGTAATAAAAAAATATGAACACCATGCGCTCTATTATTTTCCCCAGGAACAGGTCGCAACAGATGAAGCCATTAACTTCAGGAAGTTTTATGGTGATGAGGCGGCAACAATCTATCACGATACCGATAACCACTATTATCTGAGAATGTATCGGGTACCGGGAGAGCCGCTAACCGACTTATTACCGGGTTCATTACCCTCTGATGCCAAACAGCGTTATGTGGATATGCTGGAAAAGCTGAATAATGCCGGAATTATGCATGGCGATCTGCACTCGCGTAATGTTTTATGGGATGCATCATCACAAAAGTTTAATCCGATTGATATTAGCAATATAAAAAGTGAATATTTTTCTGGTCAGCAGGGTAACGCATTTCATCTTAATCAGGTTGAGGAAATGCGCTGGCAATCAATGATGCACGAGATTGACAGAAAGACAGCCACCACCACCACTGACAGCTGAACTGACTGCCGGTCCCGCTGAGGTGATGGGGCAGGCTCTTAATCCGGCTGTTCATCGCTGAAATTTGCCTGCGGCAGACAGCTGCGGGCTCCCCAGTAAAAAATCACTAATGCCATCAGCGCCACCGCCAGCGTATCCCACGGATGTACCAGACGGCTGCTGCCGCCAAAGCTGCCAAGATAAGAGAGCAGGATCATCAGCAGATAAAAGACTATCAGCCATAGCGATGACAGCAGCTGCTGACGCAACCCCACCCGGTGACCCACCATCCGGCGCTGGAATAACAAATAAGGCACCACCATCAGGATCTGTAAACCCAGCAGCCAGGAAACTGTCTGCCAGCCGGACCAGTAGACAATCAGCGCCGAAATCACAAATGCCAGTGGGCAGATCAGGGCGAAACTGCGCAGGCGGAAGGGGCGTGGCAGATCGGGTGCATTACGGCGCAGCTCGGCTGCGGTGACCGGTGCCAGGGTATAACTCAGCACCAGTGCCGCTGACACCACATTAATCAGCTTTTCCCATGAAGGAAAAGGCAGCGTCCAGAATATCGCCAGGCCGAAGGTCAGCCATAACGCCGGACGGGGAATGCCGGAGGCGGCATCCACCTCGGTAAAGCGTTTAAAAAAGGTGCCGCTGCGCGCCCAACCATAAATCACCCGTGGCGTGGCGTTCATATAAATATTGCCGGTACCGCTGGGAGAAATAATGGCATCGCTGACCACCAGAAACGCCAGCCAGCCCATACCGAGTAGTAAGGCAATATCGCGGTAAGGCAGGGAAAAGTGTTGGCTGACCGCGCTCCAGCCCGCAGCCAGCATTTCCGGCGGAATACTGCCGACAAATGCCAGTTGCAGCAGGACATAAATCACCGTTGATACCAGCACTGAGAGGATCAGTGCCAGCGGAATATTACGCTGCGGATTTTCCACCTCGCCTGCCACTGAGACAATCGGTGTCAGCCCCAGATAGGCAAATATTATCCCACCGGCGGACACGGCTGCTTCAACCCCGGCAGCACCAAATGGAGCAAACCCCTGCCGTTGCAGGTTATCGGGCTGGAAGAACGCAAACAGAATGCCAATCACCAGCAGCGGCACCATAAACTTAAACACGCTGATCAGGTTATTGGCGCGGGCAAAGGTTTTCACACTGCGATAATTCAGCCAGAAAAACAGCACCAGCAGCGCCAGTTGCACCAGCCAGCCGCTGAAGCTGGCGTCACCGGATCCGGGACGATTCAGCGCCGGGAACCACGCCGAGGCATACTGGCGTGACGCCACCACTTCAATGGCTATCAGGCTGGAAAACGCGATCAGGGTGATGATGCCCAGCAGATAGCCCATCAGCTCGCCGTGAGAAAATACCGGATAACGGATAATCCCGCCGGAGCAGGGCAGCGCGGCACCCAGTTCACAGTACACCAGTCCCAGCAGCAGTACGGCAATACCGCCGGTTATCCAGGAAAGCACCCCGGCCGGACCGGCCTGACTGGCAACGTGGCTGGCGGCAAACAGCCAGCCGGAGCCAAAAATCGCTCCAAGGCCAATAAAGGTTAAATCGGTCAGCGTTAGCTGTTTTTTAAACTGACCGGCGCGTTTGAAATTATCTGTCATCAGGCTCACCCTGTGGCGTCTCTGCAGTCAGGGAATGGCGGCTGTAAGTGCCATTGACTTGTCGCAGCAGATTAAGGGGGTTGGCATCCTGCAGCGGCAGCGGTAACAGCGCCGGTGGGCAATCCTGCAGGCAGACCGGACGCTGGAAGCGCTCTATTGCCAGGGTGCCAACGGAAGTACTGCGCGCATCAGAGGTGGCAGGCCAGGGCCCGCCATGTACCATGGCATTGGTCACTGCAACGCCGGTAGGAAAGCCGTTAACCCCACCCTGCCGGCTTTGTCGCTCAGCATCGTCATCAGTTGCTGCGCCTGTTCAGTGTCCTGTTCTGCGGCATGCAGGGTGGCGGTAAGCTGTCCGGGGAGTTGCTGCAGGCAGAACATCAACTCATCGCTGTCAGCGACCGGCACCACCACGGCGACCGGGCCAAATATCTCCTGCACCAGCATCGCGGGATCTTTGGCCAGCAGCTGCGCACTGGCCTGATACAGGCGAACTTCTGCCTGGTGTGGCTGGGTCTCGCCGCCAGCCAGCAGCGTCAGATCCGGATGCTGATGCCAGCGGGCAATCCCCTGCTGATAGTGACGTAAAATACGTGGACTCAGCAGGGTTTGTGCGGCTACTGAGCGGGTAAGTTCGGTCAGACGGTGAATAAATGCGCTGGCTGCATGGCCCTGTTGCAGAAAAATAATGCCCGGTTTGGTACAAAGCTGCCCGCCGCTGAGCGTAAAAGAAGCCAGGCACTGTTCTGCCAGCCGGGCATGATGCTGAGCCAGTGCCTGGGGCAGCAGGATCAGCGGATTAATCGCCGACATTTCGGCATACAGCGGGACTGGCTGAGCGCGCTGTTGTACCAGCTTAAGCAGCGCCTGCCCGGCCGCCAGTGAGCCGGTGAACGCCACTGCCTGGATGGCCGGATGTGAGACCAGTCTGGCCCCCGTCTGCTCGTCACCAAAAACCAGATTAAATACCCCACCGGGCAGCTGATGACGCTGACAGGCGCGCGCCATGGCGGTGGCCATCCTTTCGGCCGTGCGCATATGACCCGGATGAGCTTTAACCACCAGTGAACAGCCGGCGGCCAGCGCCGCCGCGCTGTCGCCACCGGCTACGGAAAACGCCAGCGGAAAATTACCGGCAGGGAAAACGGCCACCGGCCCGAGTCCCAGCTGATACTGACGCAGATCCGGGCGTGGCGGAAACTGCTGCGGCCTGGCGGTGTCAATGCGCACTTTTTCACTCTCTCCGCGCCGCAGCAGTCCGGCAAACAAGCGCAACTGGTTGCTGGTGCGCGTGCGCTCGGCCGTCAGACGCTGTGGCGACAGTGCCGTTTCACGCCGGGCAATTTGCAGAAAATCATCGCCCAGGGCGTCAATTTCATCCGCCAGGGTGTCGAGAAAATCTGCCCGACGGGTGCTGCTGAGCTGGCTGTAGTAGGGAAACGCTGCCGCTGCGGCTTCGGCGGCAGCAGACACCTCTGCGGCGCTGGCAACAAAAAACATCACGCCGCTGTTGCTGCCATCGCTGGCATTGAAGCTTGCCAGCACGGCCGGGGGGGTTGCCCGGCGTTCACCACCAATAAACTGCCAGCCCTGATATTCCTCGGTCATAACGCCTCCTTACAGCCCGACATCGGGTAATGGCGGACGGCTGGCTTTGGCGGCCGCCACCAGGGTTTCTACCAACGCGCGTTCCTGCCCCTGCAGCGTCAGCCGTGGCGGGCGGGTAATTTCGCTACCGCGTCCCATTAGCTGTTCACAGAGTTTGATGCACTGCACCAGATCCGGGCGGGCATCCAGATGCAACAGCGGCATAAACCAGCGGTACAGCTGGCGCGCCTCTTCCAGCCGCTGAGCGGCGGCGAGACGAAACAGCGTTTCCCCTTCGCGCGGGAAGGCGTTCGACATGCCCGATACCCAGCCTTCCGCGCCAACGGCAAGACACTCCAGTACCGTGTCGTCCAGACCGGCAAACAGCGCGAAGCGATCGCCCACCTGGTTGCGTAAATCGACAAAGCGGCGGCTGTCGCCGGAAGAGTCTTTGAAGCAGACGATATTTTCACAGTCAGCCAGTGAAATCAGAATGTCGGGGGTGACATCGTTTTTATAGACCGGCGGGTTGTTGTACACCATCACCGGCAGATCGGTGGCGCAGGCGACCTGACGAAAATGCACCGCCGTTTCATGGGGTTGCGCGGAATATACCAGGGCAGGCATCACCATCAGCCCGTCGGCCCCCCCCCGTTCAGCCTCGCGCGCCATCACGCAGGCTTCAGCGGTGCTACACTCCGCTACCCCTGCCACTACCGGTACCCGTCCGGCAGCGGCATCTTTTGCCAGTTCAATCATCGTCAGCTTTTCCTGTCGGCTCAGCGAGGTATTTTCCCCGACGGTGCCGCAGACCACCAGCCCGGACACGCCATCGTTAATCAGGTTATTGATCACCTGATAGCTGCCATTGGTATCCAGCCGGTAATCGGCATGAAACTGGGTGCTGACGGCGGGGAAAACCCCGCGCCAGTGAATGCTGCTGTGGTGGCTCATAGTGACTTCCTGTTTTCCGTGGATTAAGCAAAACTCCTCTGCTGACAGGTTGACCTGCTTTGCCTGGCTCATCTTGAGGATTTTCTGCAGGTCAGGCGACGAATCCGGCACAGGTGGCGGGTTGTATCAGAATTAACTGACCAGCCCGTCGCGATAGTCGCGCGGGGTTGAGCCGGTCATCGCCTTGAACTGACGGCTGAAGGCACTGTGATCGGTATAACCACACTGCAGAGCAATATCGGTAATGGGTAGCCGGTTTTCCAGCAGGGTGGTGGCATGCTCCATACGAATACGGTGGATCATCTGGCGTGGCGTGAGATGAAAAACCCGCTTGCAGTAGCGTTCTATCTGCGCCACTGACAGCCCGGTGAGACGGGTCAGCTCCTTCATGGCGATTGGCCGGTGAAAATGCTGGCGCAGATAGTATTCCAGCGCGCACAGGCCGGGATAGGCACGCTGACCGCGTCTGATCTCCTGCAGATCCTGCGAGATCCCGGCGATACCAATCACCTCACGCTGCTGATTACGCAGCGGCAGTTTCTGCGTCAGACACCAGCCGGTTTTACGCCCGGAATACAGATGCAGTTCCAGTCGATCCTGCAAATGCCGTCCGGTGTGCAACACCTGATGATCCTGTTCGGTAAACAGATGGCCGAGGCGTTGCGGAAACACTTCGGCGCAGGTTTTTCCCAGCAGCGGAGCCACGCTTTTAAAGCCGCAGCGCCGCGCCAGCGTCTGGTTGGCAATCAGATAGCGGGCGTGGCGATCTTTGATAAAAAACACCATATCACCAAGGGTATTCAGTAATGGGGTAAACAGGGAAATGGCCTGCAGCAGGCTGTGCATATCTGCAGGGGGCTGCTGGCCGGAACCTTCGCAGCAGCGCAGCAGTTCGGATACGTTCAGCAGCGGTGATGGAACAGGGGGAGAAACAGCGCCTGGTTTTATCATAATGAGTCCTTTCCTGATGTTGATTTAACTTTTTTTTAACAAATATTCAGTATGCCTGCCGCTCACGGAAATTTCTGCGAAACGGCGCGCGGTTTATGCAACGCCCGCGCTGTGCCAATTTCGTTAACGGAGGGTGGGAAAGTGTTCAAGCAGGGCAGTCAGAGAAAATGTCACGCTGACGGGCAAAACTGACAAAATCAGCAGGAGGTCTCTATGGCTTGCTCCCCCGTTACCCGTTTGCGGGTAATTGATTCTCATACCGCAGGTGAACCTACACGTTTGATTCTCAGCGGCTTTCCCGACCTGGGCAATAACAGTATGGCGCTGCGTCAACGGCGGCTGGCGACAGAATTTGATCACTGGCGACGGGCGGTAATGCTGGAACCGCGCGGGCATGATGTGCTGGTAGGTGCCCTGCTGTGTAAGCCACAGTCGCCGGGGGCCAGTGCCGGCGTGATTTTCTTTAATAACAGTGGCTATCTTGGGATGTGCGGCCACGGCACTATCGGGCTGGTAACCTCGCTGGCGTGGCAGGGCACCCTGGGAGCAGGCAGGCATCTGATTGAAACCCCGGCAGGCAATGTGAACGCCACCCTGAATTCTGATGGCAGCGTCACGGTTGAAAATGTGTCTGCCAGACGCTATCACCATCAGATCGGGGTTGAGGTGCCCGGATACGGCACGGTGCATGGTGATGTGGCCTGGGGTGGCAACTGGTTCTTTCTTTGTGGTGAAGATGAGCATGGTCTGCCTCTGGAGCGTCAGTATCTGCCACAGCTGATCGCATTTTGTCAGGCGGTACGTCAGGCGCTGGCAGAGAAAGGGATCCGCGGGAAAAATGGTGCGCCAGTGGATCATATTGAGCTGTTCTGTGCCGACCCCCGGGCTGACAGCCGCAATTTTGTCCTCTGTCCGGGGGATGCTTGGGATCGTTCCCCTTGTGGCACCGGCACCAGTGCCAAAGTGGCCTGTCTGGCGGAAGACGGCTTGCTGGCAGAGGGCGCGATCTGGCGTCAGGCCAGCATTATCGGCAGCGAGTTTACCGCCAGCTGGCACCAGCAGGATAACCAGCTGATCCCCTCGATCCGGGGGTGCGCCTGGGTCACCGCTGACAGTGAGCTGATTATCAATCCGCAGGATCCCTTTGCCTGGGGGCTGGCATGATGGATGCCGATATCATTGTTGTCGGTGCAGGGATTATCGGCAGTGCCTGCGCTTCCCGCCTGGCGCAGGACGGCTACCGGGTGCTGCTGGTGGACGATTGTCAGGCCAGCGCCACCGCAGCCGGCATGGGGCATCTGGTTTGTATGGACGATCATCCGGCGGAGCTGGCACTGTGCAGCTACTCTCTGCAACTGTGGCATCAACTGTTACCACGTCTGCCTGCCAGCTGTACTGCGCGTACCTGCGGTACGCTGTGGCTGGCGGAACAGGAGGATGAGATGACGATGGCGCTGACAAAGCAGCAGCGGCTGCAAAAGCAGGGTGTCATCAGCCAGCTGTTAAGCCGTCGCCAGCTGCATTCACTGGAGCCGTTGCTGACACCCTCGCTGGCGGGGGGGCTGCGCGTCAGCAGCGACAGTATGGTATACGCGCCTGCCGTGGCGCGCTGGCTGGCGGATACGCCCGGCATTACGCTGCACTATGTCCGCGTCACGGCCATTGAGTCTGGCAGAGTGTGGCTGAGCGCAGGACAGTCACTGAGCGCGCCGGCCATCCTGCTGGCAAACGGCCTACAGGCTAACGCGCTGCTGGGGCAGCCGCTGTTGCAGGCAAAAAAGGGCCAGCTGGCAATCACCGATCGCTATCCACCTGCCATCCGCCATCAGCTGGTCGAACTGGGGTATGGTGCCAGCGCCCATCTGCGACAGGGGGCGTCGGTGGCGTTTAATCTGCAGGCGCGCCCCGGCGGGCAGCTGTTAATCGGCTCGTCACGCCAGTATAACTGCTCCGATACCTGTATTGATGGCGGGCTGCTGGCGCAGATGCTGCAGCGTGCGCAGCAGTTTGTGCCGCAGTTAGAGCAAATGACCATTATCCGCTGCTGGAGCGGCTTACGTGCGGCCAGCGCTGACGGTTTACCGCTGTTAGGCGAACATCCCACCCATGCCGGGGTGTGGCTGGCGCTGGGGCATGAAGGGCTGGGGGTAACGACCGCTCCGGCGACAGCGATGATCCTCAGTGCGCTGATCCAGGGGCATACGCCTCCGCTGTCCGCTGAGGCTTTCGCGCCTCGGCGGTTATGGTCACATCAGGAGGTCCGCCATGCCTGAAAAACTGACGCTGATTATCGATGACAGTCCGGTCAGCGTGCCTGAGGGGCTCACCCTGGCGGCAGCTTTTTTCCATATGCAGGTGGGGGGGCACACGCGCTGTTCCGTGCGGGGCGAAGCGCGTGCGCCCCTGTGTGGCATGGGAATTTGTCAGGAGTGCCGGGTTAGCGTGAATGGGGTACGGCGTCTCGCCTGTCAGACGCTGTGCCGGGACAGAATGGCGGTAAGGAGAAGCTGATGGAAGAGCAACGCTGTGATGTGCTGATTGTTGGTGCCGGGCCGGCGGGGTTGGCGGCAGCTGATATCACCAGTGCCGCCGGTTTACAGGTGGTGGTACTGGATGATAATCCACAGCCTGGCGGGCAAATCTGGCGTGATGGCGTGCAGGCCAGATTACCGGGATTTGTCCGGCGTTTGCGCTCTGTGCTGGCAGGTCGGCCAACGCTGCGCCAGATTTATGGTGCGAAAGTCGTTGCGCCACTGGCACCGGCTGGTCTGCTGTATGAAACGGCTGACAGCGACAGCGCCGGAGTGATTCGTTATCAGCGGCTGATCCTGTGCTGCGGTGCCCGCGAACGCCTGCTGCCTTTTCCCGGCTGGACATTACCCGGCGTCACCGGTGCCGGCGGGTTACAGGCGCTGATTAAACAGGGGCTGCCGCTGGCGGGCAGGCGGGTGGTGATTGCCGGTAGCGGCCCGCTGCTGCTGGCGGTGGCAAAAAGCGTACGTGATGCCGGTGGCCGGGTGCTGCTGGTGGCGGAACAGGCGTCAGAGACTGCGCTGCTAAGGTTTATCCTGGGATTGTGGCGCTGGCCGGGTAAAATCTGGCAGGCTCTGCGGTTAAGCACTTTTGGATATCGTGCAGCAAGCCGGGTGGTTGCTGCCAGCGGTTGTGGCTGCCTACAACGGGTGACGCTACAACGCGGGCGACACCAGCAGACGGTCGCCTGTGACTGGCTGGCCTGTGGTTACGGGCTGCTGCCCAACAGCGAGCTGGCGCGTTTGCTGGGCTGTCAGCTGGAACAAAATGCAGTCAGAGTGGATCAGTGGCAGCAAACCAGCGTAGCGGGCATTCTGGCCGCTGGTGAGTGTTGCGGCGTGGGGGGCAGTGAACTGGCCTGGGTGGAAGGGCAGATAGCGGGTCAGATTGCCAGCGGCCAACTGCAACTGGCGCAGCGACTGTTTGCTGAACATCAGCGCTGGCAGCGTTTCGCCCGTCAGGTGGCGACTACTTTTACGCTGCGCGCAGCAGAGGTAACGCGGCTGCCGGCGGAGACATTGCTGTGTCGCTGTGAAGATGTGAGCTGGGGAGAGGTATCCGGATGGGAAAACTGGCGTCAGGCCAAACTGGCGACCCGCTGCGGGATGGGAGCCTGTCAGGGCAAAATTTGCGCGGCAGCGGCGCAGCACCTCACCGGCTGGCCGCTGCCGGAACCGCGTATCCCGCTGGTGCCCTGCCGGGTATCCACGCTGCTGTTGCTGGGACAAAGCCAGCCTGAAGAATAAAACCCCCGACTCCAGCCAAAAAAAAGCCTGCACAAAATGCAGGCCTGATCAGCAGTCTGAACACCGCCACAGCGGAGTTACTTCCAGCGGCTCAGCGAATTATTTCTTCGCCGCACGCTCGAAAGACGAAACAATCTCAGCTTTCGCCGCCGCGGCGTTATCCCAGCCGTCCACTTTCACCCATTTGCCTTTTTCCAGCGCTTTGTACTGCTCGAAGAAGTGGGTGATCTGCGCACGCAGCAGCTCAGGCAGGTCGTTCACATCTTTAATGTGATCGTACTCTTTGGTCAGCTTACTGTGCGGCACTGCTACCAGCTTCGCATCTTCACCGGATTCATCGGTCATTTTCAGTACACCAACCGGACGGCAGCGAATGACAGAACCTGGCTGCAGTGGATACGGAGTAGGAACCAGCACATCTACCGGGTCGCCGTCCAGAGACAGCGTATGGTTGATATAACCATAGTTGCATGGATAGAACATAGCGGTTGCCATAAAGCGGTCTACGAACAGCGCGCCAGACTCTTTGTCTACTTCGTATTTGATCGGATCGGCATTGGCCGGGATCTCGATAACAACATAGATATCTTCTGGCAGGTCTTTGCCCGCAGGAACGTGGTTCAGGCTCATTTATGAGTTCCTTCAATCATCTTGGGTTGAGTGCTGGCTATTATAGCTATCTCGCGATGAATTACTCCCCCTTTTTCGGCCTTTCAGAAGGCTCTCAGGCTTTGTTGGTTAATGGAGGAGGGTTGTCTTCTGTGTTTTTAAAGCCAGGGGCAACGGCCAGGTCAGGGGCCAGAGTAAAACCTGCTTATTGATTAAAGTTTGATTCAGTCACTGCCGATAACACCGGCAACTTCTCCCGCATAATGCGGGTATTGATGTTAAACGGATAAGAAAATGTTAAAAAAATTATCAATCAGGTCATGCCTTTTAGGACTACTGGCTGTTACCGCTCTGTTGTTGATGGTGGTGGGGGTTTCTGGAGTCATCGCTATTCAGAAGGAAAAAGCCTCTCTGGAAGATATTTATCGCATTCAGGGTAAAGAAATTAACCAGCTGCATGTTGCCAACAACAATATGCTGCGTGCCCGTGCCGTGACCGCCGTGGCTTTCCATGAACTGGAAATCGGCCACCGCGATGCCGCAGTGGAGACCACGCACCGTGTTGTTCAATACGCGCAAGAAGCTCAGCGCCAGCTGAAACTGTTCGTTGAGGCTGGCACCGTCACTGAGCAGGGCAGAAAGCTGGCTGAAGTTGTCATCAGCAGCGGCAATATCTATCTTGAGCAGGGTGTTCTGCCAACGGTCGAAGCGCTGAAAAATCAGAATGTTGCTGAGTATTATCGCATCCTGGATGGTGAGATCTCCCACCAGGCTACCCGCTTTGGTAATGCGGTTGATGCATTTTCGCTGTTTGCTAACAACAGCAGCGAAGAACGACTGGCGAAAGCTGCCGCCAACCAGCGTAATATGACCCTCCTGATCTCCATCAGCTGCGTGTTAACCCTGCTGTTAATCGTGCTGGCGTGGTTTATTCTGCGCGATCGCCTGCTCAAGCCACTGAACAACGCGATTAATCACCTGGAAGCCGTATCGGAGGGGGATTTAACCCAGCCGCTGCCGCAGGGTGGTGCGGCGGAACTGGAGCGTCTGAATGATGCGCTGGGCGTAATGCAACGTTCTCTGCAACAGTCGGTGGGCAAAGTCCGTGATGCCAGCCTGCAGATCGATGTCGGTACTCGTGAACTGGCGGCCGGTAACCTTAATCTGTCACAACGTACTGAAGAGTCGGCGTCATCGCTGGAGCAGACCGCAGCCAGTATGGAACAGCTGACGGCAACGGTTAAGCAAAATGCCGGCAACGCCCGCCACGCGCACCAGCTGGCTAACTCCGTCTCTGACAGCGCCACCCGTGGTTCTGAAGTGGTCAATGCCCTGATTGAAAAAATGTCGGAAATTGCCCACAGCTCCCAGCGTATTGGTGACATCCTGGAAGTGATCGACGGGATTGCCTTCCAGACCAATATTCTGGCGCTGAATGCCTCGGTGGAAGCGGCGCGCGCCGGTGAGCAGGGACGTGGCTTTGCGGTGGTCGCCAATGAAGTGCGAAACCTGGCACAGCGCAGCGCCACGGCGGCGAAAGAGATCCGCACCCTGATTGATGATTCGCAGAATCGGGTCAGTGAAGGCAACAGCATGACCAGCAAAGCCGCGACAACCATGAATGAAATCTCCGGTGAAGTGATGCACGTCACTTCCCTGATGAAAGAGATTTCCAATGCCTCGGAAGAGCAGAGCAACGGTATTGAGCAGGTCAATCAGGCGGTAGCGCAGATGGATGAGGTGGCACAGCAGAATGCGTCACTGGTTGAACAGGCGGCAGCGGCCACCCAGTCACTGGAACAGCAGTCAACCGAACTGACCAGTGCCACCGCCGTGTTTAAAATTCCCGGCGAGCGTTTCCGCTAAGCCGCATCCTCCAACGGGCTGCACTGACTATCACCGGTGCAGCCTGCCTCGCCTTTCCCCGTCCGCTTTTAAAGTGCGCAACGATTAAAGTTTATCGCCAGAGAGCCGCTTTGATAGAAACATTATTCAAAATAATGTGGAAATGGGATGTTAAAGAATTTATCAATCAAGCTGTGCATTCTGGGTGTGCTGGCTGCAACGACGCTGTTGCTGCTGGTAGTCAGCCTCTCGGGTATTATCGCTATTAAGAATGGCAAAGACTCTCTGGAGGTGGTTGAGCGTATTCAGGGACAGGAAGTGAGCCGGTTGTATGCCGCCCATGTCAGTATGCAACGCGCCCGGGCGGTGACCGCTGCTGCCTTCTTTGAACTGGAAATCGGCCACCAGGATGCGGTTAACAGTGCGCAGCGGGCAGATGAATATGTGGCGGATACGCAGCGCCAGATGCAGCTGTTTGTGGCTGCCGGTACGGTGACGCAGCGAGGCAAAGAGCTGGCCGATGCGGTTATCGCCAGTGCTGACATTTATCTTCATAAAGGCATTATTCCGGCCATTGAGGCACTGAAAAAGCAGCACAGTGAGGAGTATGCCCGTATCATTGTTGGTGATGTTTCGCAGCAATCCGCTCAATTTGCCGATGCGGTGGATGCGTTCGCAATTTACGCCGACGGAATCAGTGGCGACAGGGTGGCTAAGGCAGCTACTGACCAGCGTAATATGACGCTGCTAATCTCAGCCTGTTGCCTGTTTACCCTACTGCTGATTGTGCTGGCGTGGTTGATGCTGCGCGATCGCTTACTTAAGCCAATGAACAACGCCATTATTCATCTGGAAGCCATTGCCGGAGGCGACTTAACCCGCCCTGTACCGCAGGGGGGGACCACAGAACTGCAGCGCCTGAACGATGCGCTGGCCGCAATGCAAAATTCTCTGCAACAGTCGGTGGGCAAAGTGCGTGATGTCAGCCTGCAGATTGATGTTGGCACCCGTGAGCTGGCGGCCGGTAACCTTAATCTGTCACAACGCACCGAAGAGTCGGCGGCCTCACTGGAGCAGACCGCAGCCAGTATGGAGCAGCTGACGGCCACGGTTAAGCAGAATGCTGATAACGCCCGCCATGCCCATCAGCTGGCTGACTCGGTATCCGACAGTGCCACACGCGGTTCTGAAGTGGTCAGCGCGCTGATTGAAAAAATGTCAGAAATCTCCAGCAGTTCCCGGCGTATTGGTGACATCCTGGAAGTGATTGACGGCATTGCTTTCCAGACCAATATTCTGGCGCTGAATGCCTCGGTGGAAGCAGCGCGCGCCGGCGAACAGGGGCGCGGCTTTGCCGTGGTGGCGAATGAGGTGCGCAACCTGGCGCAACGCAGCGCCACGGCGGCAAAAGAGATCCGTACCCTGATTGATGATTCGCAGCATCGCGTCAGTGAAGGTAACAGCATGACCAGCAAAGCCGCGGCGACGATGAGTGAAATCTCCGGTGAAGTGCTGCATGTCACCTCGCTGATGAAAGATATCTCGAGCGCATCCGAAGAGCAGAGCAACGGTATTGAGCAGGTCAATCAGGCGGTGACGCAGATGGATGAAGTGGCACAGCAAAATGCGTCACTGGTAGAACAGGCGGCAGCGGCCACCCAGTCACTGGAGCAGCAATCCACTGAACTGGCCGGGGCAATGTCAGTATTTAAAGTTTCCCGCTAAACGGATTACAGGGACAACAGGCTGCCGCAGCGCCAGTATCTGGCGCTGCGGCAGCCTGTTTATCAGCAGCAAAACGGCACGGCGTTAGCCGCGATCGGGATACTCACGCAGGAAGCGTTCGGTATCGTCGACCATATGGTTATTACCGACAAAGAACGGCGAGCGCTGATGCAGGGTTTGTGGTTGCAGATCGAGGATACGATCGCGGCCATTACTCGCTTTACCCCCCGCCTGTTCCGCCAGAAATGCCATCGGATTGCACTCGTACAGCAGGCGCAGCTTGCCTTTCGGATGGCTGGCGGTACTGGGGTAGAGGTAAATCCCCCCCTTCAGCAGATTACGGTGGAAATCCGCCACCAGTGAGCCGATATAACGTGAGGTATACGGGCGTTGGGTAGCGTCATCTTCTTCCTGACAGAACTTCAGGTATTTCTTCACCCCCTGCGGGAAGCGAATATAGTTACCTTCGTTAATTGAGTAGGTATAACCGCGCTCAGGGAAGGTCATTTTTTCAGCGCTCAGGCAGAACACGCCCAGCGACGGATCGTAAGTAAAGGCGTGTACACCACAACCGGTGGTGTAAACCAGCATGGTTGAGGAACCATACACCACATAACCGGCAGCAACCTGCTGGCTGCCCGGCTGTAAAAAGTCTTCTTCGGTAACTGGCGTACCTGGTGGCGTGATGCGGCGGTAGATAGAGAAAATGGTACCAACCGAGACATTAACATCGATATTGGAAGAGCCATCCAGCGGATCCATCAGCACCACATATTTGCCGTTTTCCACCCCTTCAAAGATCACGATTTCGTCTTCTTCTTCCGAGGCAATACCGGCGACGATGCCGCGTGCTTTCAGCGCTTCTTTCAGCTTTTCATTGGCAAACAGGTCGAGCTTCATTTGCTGTTCGCCCTGAATATTTTCCACGCCGCTGGTGCCCAGGATATCGACCAGACCGGCTTTATTAATATCGCGGTGGATAATTTTGGCACCCAGCTTAATGGCTGAGAGCAATGCTGTCAGTTCGCCGGTCGCATGGGGAAAGTCCTGCTGCTTTTCGACAATAAATTCACCTAACGTTTTCATAACGCTGTCCCTGAATCAGAGGTTAACTTACGGTGTGCTTTACATACGGATAACATATTCGTGCGCAGTTTAACCTATCGCTTACTAAAGAACATAGGGTAAATCCGTTTCTTCCGCACGGTTAGGGCGCTACACTGTGAGGCGGATTAATAAGGAACAAATAAGATATGCGTATTCACATCCTCGGTATATGTGGCACTTTTATGGGCGGTCTGGCCATCCTGGCGCGTGCGCTGGGGCATGAAGTGACCGGATCGGATGCTAACGTCTACCCGCCAATGAGCACGCTGCTGGAAAAACAGGGGATTGAGCTGACCCAGGGTTATGATGTCGCTCAACTTGATCCGGCACCGGATTTAGTGATTATTGGCAATGCGATGACCCGGGGAAATCCCTGTGTTGAAGCGGTCCTGGAACGCAACATTCCTTTCGTCTCCGGCCCGCAGTGGCTGCACGACTTTGTGCTGCATGACCGCTGGGTGGTGGCGATTGCCGGCACTCACGGTAAAACTACCACTGCCGGCATGGCGGCGTGGATTTTACAGGCCTGTGGTTACCAGCCGGGCTTTATTATTGGTGGCGTACCGGGGAATTTTGAGGTGTCGGCCACCCTCGGCAACAGCCCGTTCTTTGTGATTGAAGCGGACGAATATGACTGCGCCTTCTTTGACAAGCGCTCGAAGTTTGTTCACTACAAGCCGCGCACCCTGGTGCTGAATAACCTTGAATTTGACCATGCCGATATCTTTGACGATCTGCGCGCCATTCAGAAGCAGATGCATCACCTGGTGCGGATTGTGCCGGGCAGCGGCAGAATTATCTTGCCGGAACAGGATATCAACCTGAAGCAGGTGATGGCGATGGGCTGCTGGAGCGAGCAGGAGCTGGTGGGCGAACATGGTCACTGGCAGGCGAAAAAACTGACGCAGGACGCGTCCCGCTGGCAGATCTGGCTGGATGGCGCAGCGGTGGCGGAAGTGAACTGGTCGCTGGTGGGCGAGCATAATATGCATAATGGCCTGATGGCCGTTGCCGCTGCGCGCCATGTAGGCGTGACCCCCCAGGATGCTGCCCTGGCGCTTAACGACTTTATTAACGCCCGTCGCCGTCTGGAACTGCGTGGCGAAAGCAACGGCATTACGGTATATGACGATTTTGCTCATCATCCTACCGCGATCCTCGCCACCCTGGCGGCACTGCGCAGCAAGGTGGGTGGCACCGCGCGCATTCTGGCGGTGCTGGAGCCGCGCTCTAACACCATGAAAATGGGCGTCAACAAGGACGATCTGGCTCCATCACTGGGGCGTGCAGATGAGGTCTTTCTTTATCAGCCGCAGCATATTCCATGGCAGGTGACGGAAATTGCCGAAGCCTGCGTGCAGCCGGTGCAGTGGAGTGCAGATATTGATCAACTGGTGGAGATGGTGGCAAAAAAAGCTCAGCCGGGAGATCATATTCTGGTGATGAGTAACGGCGGTTTCGGTGGTATCCATCAGAAACTGCTGGACAGGCTGGCACAGCCGGTGGCAGGGATGCCGGAATAATACCGGGTTGCGCCGCCGTCAGGCGGTATAACCGACACAGAGTCGCCTGTAACAGGGCGACTCTGTGGCATCAGGCTTCTTCAGCCAGCTGACGCAGATACTGAAAAATCTGGCGTGAGGCTTTCGGCGGTTTACCGGCCGCTTTCTCTTTCTGCGCATTACGCATCATGGTGCGCAGCTGCTGACGATCAGCATCCGGGTAGAGATTCAGCACTTCGGTAATCGCATCATCACCCTGTTCGATCAGGCGGTCACGCAGCATTTCCAGCTTATGAAACAGCGCCACCTGCTGGTTATGGCGGTTTTTCAGCTTATCCAGTGCGGTGCGGATCGGCGCTTCATCGCGTGAGCGCAGCATCTTGCCAATCAGCTGCAGCTGGCGGCGGCGGCCTTCTTTTTTAATTTTTTGTGCCAGTTCAATGGCGGAGCGCAGCTCCTCATCCAGCGGCAGCTTATCCAGCGAGCTTTTACTCAGCTCCACCATTTCCGCGCCGAGGCGTTTCAGCTCCTCAGCATCACGTTTAATTTCACTTTTACTGACCCAGATAATCTCTTCATCTTCTTCTTCCTGATTATCGGGTACATCATCGAGCCACTCTTCCGGCTGCCTGGTCATAGTTAAACTCCTGAAAAAGAGGTCAATGCTATCAGGTTATACAGCTTCTGCGAAATTGTTCTCTGACTCTGATAGACTGAAAAAAACCGTTCAACCGTTAATTATATGGTAAGTCGATGAAATTACTCTCCCGGACTGCAGAACAGCGTAAAATCCTTGAACAGGCGGTAGCAACAGCACTCGACCTGGCGAAAGCCGGCACTGATGGCGCAGAAGTCGCAATCAGCAAAACTACCGGCATCAGCGTCAGCACCCGTTACGGTGAAGTAGAAAACGTTGAATTTAACAGCGATGGCGCGCTGGGGATCACCGTTTACCATCAGAATCGTAAAGGCAGCGCTTCCTCAACGGATTTAAGCCCGGAGGCAATTAAGCGCACCGTGCAGGCAGCAATTGATATTGCCCGCTATACCTCTGCCGATCCCTGTGCCGGGGTAGCCGATGCTGAACTGCTGGCGTTTGACGCGCCGGATTTGGAACTGTATCACCCGGCGGAGATTGATGCTGAGCGCGCCATTGAACTGGCGGCGCGCGCCGAGCAGGCGGCATTGCAGGCTGATGCGCGCATTACTAATACCGAAGGCGGCAGTTTTAACAGTCATACCGGCATCAAAGTCTTTGGTAACAGCCACGGCATGCTGCAAAGCTACTGCTCCAGCCGCCATTCCTTATCCAGCTGCGTGATTGCCGAAGCGCAGGGGGATATGGAGCGCGATTACGCCTATACCATTGGCCGCGCGCTGGGGGATTTGCAGTCGCCTGAGTGGGTCGGCCAGGAGTGTGCGCGCCGCACCCTGTCACGACTGGCACCGCGTAAGCTGGCGACCATGAAAGCGCCGGTGCTGTTCGCTGCTGAAGTTGCCACCGGGCTGTTCGGGCATCTGGTGGGGGCGATTAGCGGTGGCAGCGTTTACCGTAAATCCACGTTTTTGCTGGATGCGCTGGGACAGCAGATCCTGCCGAAGTGGCTGACCATACGGGAACAGCCACATCTGCTAAAAGGCCTGGCCTCCACGCCCTTCGACAGCGAAGGGGTGCGCACCCAGGCGCGGGATGTTGTCAAAGATGGCGTGCTGCAAAACTGGCTGCTGACCAGCTATTCCGCGCGTAAGCTGGGGCTGCAAAGCACCGGTCATGCCGGGGGCATTCATAACTGGCGCATTGCCGGTCAGGGGCACAGCTTTGACGATCTGCTGAAACAGCTGGGCACCGGGCTGGTGGTCACCGAACTGATGGGACAGGGCGTCAGCGGCATTACCGGCGATTATTCACGCGGCGCGGCCGGTTTCTGGGTGGAAAATGGCGTGATCCAGTATCCGGTCAGTGAAATCACCATTGCCGGCAATCTGAAAGATATGTGGCGCAATATTGTCACCGTGGGTAATGATATTGAAACGCGCAGTAATATTCAGTGCGGCTCTGTGCTGTTACCGGAAATGAATATCGCCGGGCAGTAATTCCCTCACCGAACCCATCACCGCCTGCCAGTTGTTATGTTGCTGGCAGGACGAAACCCTACTTTTCCTGCCCATGTTTATACCTCAGAACCTGTCCAATCAGGTTCATTACTGGTGGTTAAGATGCTACTGACCAGATAGATACTTCAGTATTATTAATGAGTTAGGTTGACTTTTAAGCTGTGTTAATTATTATACCGAGGGGGAGAACACGCGGTATGCAGTAGGATTGAACCTGCTCACTCACCAATTATCCTGTAAGGATGGGGTGGCCAAGGATTTTATAACCACGCCGAACAGATAAATTTTCCGTTTATTATTACGACGACCAGATCAAATGATAAATCCAAAGCGCCTGTTAGCAATCATCGCTTGTTTGATGGTGTTTTTCGCCGCTAATGGCAGGGCGAATAGAACATACATTCAGTTGGATTCTGAGGGCAGAGGTTCAGGTTCCACCAAAATAAAATTTACAAAAGTAGGCATCCCGCAAGGTCAGCACGCGTTTTATACTCAAGGTCTTAAGAGTGCGCCTGAGGGGGTTGATGCGAGCTTCATCGCCAGGCTGCGGGGCTATCTGGAGGATGCCAAGGGGCCGTGGCCGTGGGGGGCAGTTACTCAAAACTGCTCAATTAACACCAGGATAAATTATAAATTTGGTGTAAAAGAGAATGGCATAATTTCAATCTCGAATTGTAGAGTTGTCGCAGAATACGTGCATTACTTTAGTAGTCAGACCGAACTGACCTATGAGATTAAGGCAACCAACTCCAATCCCAGAGCGGTAAGCTTAGAGATAAACCAGAAATTTTATCTTGTCGGGGAGGTTATCTATGAAATCAAAGGAACGGTAAACCTGCCGGCGCTGGCAAGCTGCACCATCACCGCGCCTGGCATCATCGTACTGCCAGATACCGGCCTGAGTGAACTGGAACGGCTTGCTCCGGGACAAACGGTGGAGCAGTCGCGATCCCTACCCTTCTCCGTCAATTGTAGCGGCAGCTCATCTTACAAAATGACGCTGGCAATCGATAAAACCGATGGTGCCTGTATTGCCAGCACGCTACCCGGTTACAACATATGTATTGATGGCACCAATCTCGCTGGCGGCAGCGCCGTACATAATCACGCCACGCCGGGGAAACAGCAAATAATCTTACGTGCCGGCCGGGGCAGGGATAAACCCAGATCGGGAGAGGGGGTCGGCGTCCTGCGCATTACGGTGGCTCCTGAATAAGGATAAAAATAATGGCAAAGCCACGCGGCACAAGCGCTGTTAATAACAGGATCAGGATTTACCGCAACGCGCCTGCGCCTTCAGACGTTTAATCAGTTCATCCAGGCCGCTTTCTACCAGCATTTCAACCACTTCACTGCGGGAAATCTCGGTCAGATGGGTAACCCGATCAATTTTATTCAGCACCGACATACGCAGAGAAAGGGAAACCGCTTTCTTTTTTTGCTTATCAAGGAACACCCGGCTGAGATTTTCATGATGCTGTAATTGCGCATCTGACTTCAGCATCTCGCTAAAGCGGCGCAGGCATTTTTTATCCAGCTTACCGGCTGCGGCCATCTGATAGCTGGCGGAGGCCGGATGGTATTTTATGTCGGCATCCCAGTCTTCACGCAGCTCTTTTAATGCCCGCATCAGCGTGGGCCGGGAGCAGTGCAACTGATCGAGCAGGCTGGCTGCCGGCAGCGGTTTACTGCTGCCAAGCAGGATGGCCAGTCGGTATATACGAGTCTGTCGGCTACTGAGTTGCATAATCAGCCTGCATCCAATGAAAAGAGATTAAAATACTAATTCATCCCGCTGATTTCTAGAAGTTACTGTGCCAGATATCAGCAGAAAAACGCCTTGAGAGTGAGACTTTATCCTGAGCAATACCGTAAACCTGCGCTCTGGCAAGGATGGCCGCCGCCCAGCGGCGGTGCGTTGCCGGTTCGCACATCGCCCCCTGGGATTTAAATACCGCCTGGGCTGAATTCAGAATACGTAGCGCATCGGCGTGATCGCCGGACGAAACCATCATTTTCTGATGGATTAACCCAATCTGGCAGGGATGAATGGCGGTTTTTCCCACCAGTCCATGGGCAATATCCAGCGCCAGTTCCTGCTCCATGATGTGCTGGTCATCAATATGCTCACACACCGGTGCGGTCAGGGCGAAATCACGTGCAGCAAACACCGCAACCAGCATTTTGATGGTGTAGCCCATTGGGCTGTCATACAGCGTGCAATGGCGCGGGCGTCGCAGTGCAATGACATTCATCAGATCGTTGCCACCGATACGCAACGCAATAATACGCCGGCGGCAGGGATGTTGCTGCACAGTCAGCGCCAGTTCACGCATCTGCTGCACGTCAAACACCTCTTCGGTTTCCAGAGTGGGCATCATGGCAAGGTGGGTGGGTTCCATCATCTGCCACCAGTCTGGCAGCGAGGCGCGGGTAAATTTAGGCAGCACCAGACCGTCAACGGCACTCAGATCGAAACCGGCGATCAGTTCGCGGCCCATGACACAGTGGCGGGGACGAATAAACACCAGTGGCCAGTGCTGATGCCCACCGGCAGTGCGTGCCGCATTCAGCGTCTGCAGCAACTGTTGCAGATTCGCCAACGCCTGCGGCAAATCGGCTTCCGCGACCGCATCCTCCAGGCAGATCACCAGTGAGCGCAGCCCGGGGACCTTATTATGCAAAATGGCATCCGCGATATCGCAGCGCAGGGCGGGCATATACAGGGTGGCCCCCAGTCGCCAGGGAGAAAGACGAGCGTTCATTACAGCACCTTTTTGATAATAGTGACGGCACGATACTGACCCAGATCGTTGCCGGCTTCAGTAATGGTCAGCGCTTTCTGGCGTGCCAGATACACCAGCAGCGCAACGTCAGGATCGTCCACCGATCTGACCAGTACATGATCCGGCACCCGGCGCAGCACCGCGCGGGTGGCTTCGGCAATCCCCGGCTTAATGCGGTTAATACTGTCGATCTGATAACGCTGTGTCAGGGTGGCAATGGTCTGCTCACTCTGCTGGCTCAACTGCCGCTGGCGCACTGTGTCCTGTGGGCTGGGGGGCAGATCGCGTAAATCCAGGCCAGCCGCGCAGGCGGTTACGCTGTCTGCCAGTGACTGACTGCAGTCGAAACGCGCCAGATGATCGCACTGAAGGCAGCCATGCAGTCCGTCTGCGCGCCACAGCGAACGTGACACCAGGCCGGAAACCGGTGCGCCCATAATGCCAAACGGGATCAGCCAGTCTTCATGGCTGGCTGCAAGCCAGGCACGACCACAGGGATCGGCCAGCACCACCAGACGCGGCTGCGCCGGATAGCCGGGGCGCTGTTGCAGGGTGCGGGTCAGTTCTGCGGTAATAGCGCCTTTACCGGTCCAGCCATCAACAAAAACCAGATTTTCGCTGCCATGGCGGGCTTCGATCCAGTCCAGTGCGCAGCTGTCGATACCACGATCGCGGATAATACTGATGCCGTAATGGGTTGACGTATGCCCCATGGCGCTCAGCGCCTGTTGCAGCATTACCCCTAACGGCACCCCGGCACGGACCAGGCTTGCCAGGATCACCGGCTGACCGGCAAAGCGGCTGGCCAGCGCACGCGCCAGCATGGTGACTTCGCGCGCCAGCCGTTCTTTGCCCTGTTCCAGCGCGCGGGAAAACAGATCCAGATGCCAGTGGCCCGGCACCGGCTCCTGGCTCAGCATCTCGGAATAGTGACGCTGCCCGGACTGGATCAGCTGCTCTTTCTGCTCCACCGGGGTCATATCAATCTCAACCGGTTGCAGTAAAAACTGCACATCTTCCGGGCGATAGCTGCCGGAAAAACTCTTGATATCAGGCATCGTGCGCGTCTCCAAAAAGGGTCTGGTTAATCGCGGTGGCAAACTGACACTGGCGCGGCAGGCCGTACCAGCTGCACAGTTTCATAAAGAGGTGGTCGCTCAGGCTGTCTCCGAGGCCAATCACCGGGAAGGTGCCGCGTTCTGCCCGCAGTTTGTCCAGCAGCCAGCTGACCGCCAGCCCTTTTTCCACCACCTGCGGAAGCCAGGCCACGTTATTGCTGTTGCGATGCTGGTAATAGCCGCTGAGCGGAAAACGCCGGGCAACGTCATCGGCAATAGCGTACAGTTCGTCCAGCCGGGTGCTGTCGCGGTGTTTCATCACCAGATACACCGGGGTCTGGTTATATTCGTAATTAATACGCGCCCAGCCGTTAACGCCGCGTTCGGCCATCAGGGCGCTGATGGCTGCCTGCATATCCAGCAGCTGTGCGCGGTAAGGCTGCAGCCGATCCAGCATCAGGCCGCGCCACTGCGCATCGGCTTCCCCCTGCGGGTTAAGGATCACCGCGCCGTGGGTGGCGATTGCCCAGGAGGTAAACGGGATCTGTACCCGGCTAAGCTCTTCACTGCCACGCGCCGTGACCGGGATCAGTTCGGCACTGGCCAGCATCCAGTCAACCAGCATCGCCTGCTCTTCGGTCATAAAGCTGCGCGGCTCATGACTGCGATCGAGTGCGCCACAGCGGAAGGGGGTCTGATCCAGCTCATCGACCATTTTGCGCCGGGTCTGGAACAGGGTGTCGTCAAGATCGGAGAAGATCACCGGTTTATTCATAGCAGATGACCTCTACGCGCGGTGCCACCCCATCCAGCGCGGCGATCAGCTGCGGATCAATACTGGCGGCGGGGGTTTCACAGCACAGCAGAATGCGGTCAAACTGCTGGTGCACCACGTTGTAAATAAAGTTGGCGATGCCCAGCCCGTAGTTATCGCTGAAGGTCAGAGCGGATTCGACAGCAAAACCGCAGGCAATCGGTGACCGGGTGGTCGCGCTGTATTTCACTTCAGCCCCCTGAGCGGCCAGCCGTTCCGCCAGCATGAAGGGTTCCCAGACAAACTCACCGCTGCCGAGAACCAGAATCTTCTCCCCCGGCCGGCTGCTGATATCCGTGCCGAGATCGGCTGCCGGCACCGTCATCCCCAGCCGACCCCAGCTCTGTTTGCCGGTGATGGCCACACTGCCGCTGCTGCTGACGTTCACCTCCGGCATTGCCGGCAGCGCGGCATCCGGGCGCGGTTGCCACTGCCAGCGGCCGGTAACCAGCGCAACCGTGCTCACCGGTAGTGGGCAGCGCTGGTGCAGCGCATTACCACTCCAGTCGGTCAGGGTCACGGCGATCACCCGGGTCAGCTCGCTCAGGCCACCGTCGTGACGCAGCGCCTCCAGCAGATTGATAAAGGTATTGCCGGTGGTGGCTTCATCGTCGATCAGCACCAGGGTACGCGCCGCCCGCACCCGCTGGCGCAGCGCCGCATCGTCCGGTAAGTAGATCAGATGGTCGGTAGCATGGCTGTGGTTTTCCTTAAATTCACACAGTAGTTCAGCCGGTTGCGGATGGCGGGTTGAGGTCAGGTACAGCGCGTTATCCGTGCGCTGGCGCAGCTCATCAAATACCCCGGCTCCGAGGCCGACGGCGGTTTCCGCCATGCCGATAAACAGCACCGGGCCGTCAGGCAGCGGCGGGAACTGACTGGCCAGCTGGCGGTAGGTTGCACGCATAACGGCCGGTTCGACCGGAATATGCCGTCCCAGTACTTTGCTGACAAACAAAAAGGCGCGTTTGGGATTGCGGCGTTCGGCGATTTCAAACAAATCGCTCAGGGGGTAGCGCTCGCTGTGTGGGGTAATGCTTAGCGTGCCACAGGAAAGCGTTCTGCTCCAGGTGGTGTTCATCATTTCAGCCTTATGCAATGCGGTTAGTTGGTTCAGTGAACCAGGGGCGCGGAATAAATACGTAGCGCTGTGATTTATATGCTGGCTCAGTTAATGCGAGAAAGTATTTCATACGCTCATCACGGTGAGAGGCATAAACCTGCAACTGTTGTGGATAATCATCAACAGCAGAACGAGTGCGCCTGATAATATTTCTCTGGCGCGGTTTGCCTTCCATAATCCACAATTTAAGGTTCATTTTTTATTATTTACCTGCCAGGTTTTCATCAGCTTACTATGTATGGAGTGAGTATTTTTTATACCAATGATGAAAATCATAATATGATTGACTATTTAAGGTAAGTTTATGAATTATAATGTAAGGAATTGTCATTGAGCGGTGAATTTTTCAAAAGAGATTCTATTTGTATTCTTTGTTATTCAAGTGGTTAATTTATTTTTCGTAATTTGATTTAAATTTGTGCTTGTTCACAAGTAGCATCATGATATGATTTTTCACTATTCGATATACCCTAAAAAATTAGCGCCTTTTTAATGTCTGTTTGAGGGAATTAAGACATGGTTTCATTAAGCAAAAATCAGACGGTATCACTCAGTAAACAATCTACAGCGCTTAATAAACTGCATTTCGGTTTAGGCTGGGACCCGATTAAAAAGAAGGGGTTTATGGCGAAACTTTTTGGCGCTGAGGAATCCATTGACCTGGATGCCAGCTGTATTTTGCTCAACAGTGCGGGAGAGCGTCTGGATACCGTCTGGTTCCGCGCGCTGCATTCACGCTGTAAAGCGGTCATTCACAGCGGTGATAACCTGACCGGTGAAGGCGAGGGTGATGATGAGGTGATCAACGTTGATCTGACAAAGCTGCGTAACGATGTTGAATATCTGGCGTTTACCGTGAACAGTTTCCGCGGACAGACCTTCCATGATGTTGAGAATGCCTTCTGCCGCGTGGTGGATCAAAACGGCAAAGAACTGGCCCGCTATCAGCTGAACGAGCAGGGGCGCCATACCGGGGTGGTGATTGCCTCGCTGCGACGCAACGGCGGTCAGTGGGACTTTACCGCGCATGGCTCTGCCTGCGAAGGCAAGACCATTGATGCCATGTTTGACGATATTGTGCGTATAGTGGTGCAGCGATGATAATGACTCCCGGAAGTAATGCCGCAGTGCCTGCAGGGCAGTTAACCCTGCGTGTACTGTCCGGTGCGGCGGCCGATGCCTCGGCGTTTCGCCTGTATGCCAGCGGTAAAGTGAACGGCGATGCCGATATGGTGTTTTATGGTCAGCCGGAAAATGACGATCGCACCATCAGCCTGAAAAACGAAGGGAATAACATCCTGTTTCAGGTTGAACTTGCCCGGCTGGCGGCTGGCGTGCAAAAAGTGGCGTTTACCGTAACCTGTGATGGCGGGAAAACCGTCGCCGGGCTGCAGCATCTGGTGATTCAGCTGGAACAGAACGGTGAAGTGCTGCTTAAAGGTCCGGTTGAACTGGCCGGACGTCAGGAAGCGGCGCTGATCCTGGGTGAGCTGTACCGGCGCAATGACCAGTGGAAGTTCCGCTTTATTGCTCAGGGATTTAACGGCGGTCTGCAGCCGCTGGCGGAGCATTTTGGCGTTGATATTGCGGCTGATGCTCCTGCTCCGGCACCCGTCCCGGCGGCGAAAGTCAGTTTAAGCAAAGTCTCGCTGACCAAAGAGAAACCCGCCATCAGCCTGACCAAACGTGACAGCTTTGGTGAAATTCGCATTAACCTTAACTGGCACCGTGCCACGGCGGGGGCTGGCGGATTGCGCGCGATTTTTGGCGGCAACAAGGGTGTTGACCTCGATCTGGGAGCCTTTGTCGAGTTGGCCGATGGCCACAAATTGGTGATTCAGGCGCTGGGTAACAGCTTTGGTTCAATGTACGACCAGCCTTATGTACAGCTGCAGGGCGATGACCGTACCGGAGATATTAGTAACGGTGAGTGGTTGCATATCAACGGTCAGCGCTGGAACAAAATCCGCGAAGTGATGATTTTTGCCTTTATTTATGACGGCGTGGCCAGCTGGGATAAAACTGATGGCGTGGTTATTATTCATATGCCGGATCAGCCACCGATTGAAACCCGTCTGACCGCAGGGCAAAACCGGCGCAATATGTGCGCCATCGCCCGACTGGTGAACAATGATGGCAGTATCAGGGTTGAACGTATCAACCAATTTTTTAAGGGCCATGCCGATATGGATCAGGCATTTGGCTGGGGGTTTCGCTGGAAATCAGGTTCCAAATAATCACGAAAAGAGGAAGAAGAATGAGTTTTTTCGATAAGGTCAAAGGGGCATTCAACACCAGCCGGGAAGAGCTAACCCGCCAGGTTGGGCGTTTTAAAAATAAGAAGTTTATGCAGGGCACGGTAGCGGTATGCGCACGTATCGCCATGGCCAGTGATGGCGTCAGCGCGGAAGAAAAGCAGAAAATGATCGGCTTTCTGCGTTCTTCCGAAGAGCTGAAGGGGTTTGATACCACCGAAATCATTGAATTCTTCAACAAGCTGGTCACCGGCTTCGATTTCGATATGGAAATCGGGAAGGGTGAAACTATGAAATATATCCTGGCGCTGAAAGATCAGCCGGAAGCCGCGCAGTTGGCGATCCGCGTGGGTATTGCAGTGGGTAAAAGTGATGGCAATTTCGATCAGGACGAACAGAAAGCGGTACGGGAAATCGCGGTTGCACTTGGCCTTGAACCGGCCGAATTCGGTCTTTAATAGCGTTATTGCTAAGGGTTAACTATGAACTCTACACATATCGGCTTTCCCACGGAAACCGTTATCGTCTTTATCGTGCTGTCGATTGGTGCGATCGTTATTGACCTGTTTATGCACCGTGGCGACAAGCCGGTGACGCTGAAAAGCGCCGCACTCTGGTCAGTGTTTTGGGTGCTGGTGGCGATGGGCTTTGCCGGCTTCCTGTATATTCACCACGGCGCTGAAGTGGCCAGCCTGTTTGTCACCGGTTACGCGCTGGAGAAAGTGCTGTCAGTGGACAACCTGTTTGTCATGATGGCGATTTTCTCCTGGTTTGCGGTGCCCGATCGCTATCGCCACCGGGTACTTTACTGGGGGATTATTGGTGCCATTGTCTTCCGCGGAATTTTCGTGGCGATTGGTACCGGACTGCTCAGCCTGGGGCCGTATGTAGAGATTGTCTTTGCCCTGATTGTCGCCTGGACGGCGGTGATGATGCTGAAAAGCGGTGATGACAGCGATGAGATTGAAGACTACTCGCAGCATCTGGCTTACCGGATGGTGAAACGCCTGTTCCCCATCTGGCCAAAACTGCGCGGCAACGCCTTCTTCCTCAGTCAGTCGGAAGTGGATGAAGAGCTGAAAAAACCGGAAAACAAAGACGTTACCGTTGGCCGTGGGGCGAAAGCGATGCGCTATGCTACCCCGCTGCTGCTGTGTGTGGCGGTGGTCGAGCTGTCGGACGTGATGTTTGCCTTTGACTCGGTGCCGGCGATTATCGCCGTCAGCCGCGAGCCGCTGATTGTATACAGTGCCATGATGTTCGCCATCCTCGGTCTGCGCACGCTCTACTTTGTGCTGGAAGCGTTAAAACAGTACCTGGTGCATCTGGAGAAGGCGGTGATCGTGCTGCTGTTCTTTATTGCCGCCAAACTCGGCCTGAATGCCACCGACCATATCTGGCATCATGGTTACAATATTTCCGCTACGACCAGCCTGTTTGTGGTACTGGGCGTGCTGGCGGTGGGGATTATCGTGAGTGTGATTTTCCCTGGCAAGAACGAAGAAAAAGCTGAACATTAATCTGCGACTGCCTGCCTGTACCGGCAGGCAGCAATAATGAACCGGAAAAACTACAATCAGGAGGTAATACAATGAGCGTTTCTCTTTCTAAAGGCGGTAACGTTTCGCTGAGCAAAGCGGCCCCCACCATGAAGAACGTCCTTGTTGGCCTTGGCTGGGATGCGCGTTCCACTGACGGTCAGGATTTTGACCTCGATGCTTCGGCGTTTCTGCTGGCCGCCAGCGGTAAAGTGCGCAGCGATTCTGACTTTATCTTCTATAACAACCTACGCTCTGCGGACGGTTCGGTAACCCATACGGGTGATAACCGTACCGGTGAAGGCGACGGTGATGATGAATCACTGAAAATCAAACTGGATACCATTCCGGCCGATGTCGACAAAATCGTCTTTGTGGTCACTATCCATGATGCGCAGGCGCGCCGTCAGAGCTTTGGTCAGGTATCCGGTGCCTTTATCCGGCTGGTCAACGATGATAACCAGTCTGAAGTGGCCCGTTACGATCTGACTGAAGATGCGTCTACCGAAACCGCGATGCTGTTCGGTGAACTGTACCGCAACGCGGGTGAGTGGAAATTCCGTGCGGTGGGTCAGGGCTATGCCGGTGGTCTGGCGTCTGTTTGTGCGCAGTATGGTATTAACGCGTCCTGATCCTTTCAGGCTGCAATCCATTCCGGCCAGCGCCGGAAGCCAATCATTATCGCGCGCAGCAGGCCATCCTCTGCGCGCTGACAAAGAATAATCAGGAGTCAGTCAATGGCAGTTTCTCTGGTAAAAGGCGGTAACGTATCACTGACCAAAGAAGCACCCACCATGAGCGTGGCGATGGTCGGCCTGGGTTGGGATGCACGCGTTACTGACGGTCAGGACTTTGACCTCGACGCCTCGGTGTTTATGGTCGGCGAAGATGGCAAAGTGCTGAATGACACCAGCTTTATCTTCTTCAACAACAAAGAAAGCGGTTGTGGTTCTGTGCAGCATCAGGGTGACAACCGCACCGGTGAAGGCGATGGTGATGATGAGCAGGTTAAAATCACCCTGGCGGCGGTGCCGGCTGCGGTCAGCAAGCTGGTATTTGCAGTGACGATTTATGATGCCGAAGAGCGTAAGCAGAACTTTGGTATGGTCAGTAACAGTTATATGCGCATTTTTAATAACGACAATGGCAATGAGATTGCCCGTTTTGACCTGTCGGAAGATGCGTCTGCTGAAACTGCGATGATTTTTGGTGAGTTGTATCGCCATAACGGTGACTGGAAGTTTAAAGCAGTAGGTCAGGGTTTTGCCGGTGGTCTGGCGGCGCTGGCAGCGCAGCATGGTGTGAATGTTTGATTGTAACGCTTGCGCGTGAGTGGACCCCGGCATAGCCGGGGGTTTTTTTGGTGTTTTTTTTAAAGGCCAGCTCAAGGCAGCAGTATTTGGGATTGCAGTGGGGGCGGGCAGTCAATAAACTAACCGTATTCAGCATTTATTTTCAGTGAATTAGCGTGTTTAACAGGAGGTTATGCGTTTGAAACTGCAACCCGGTGAGAGTCTGTTATTAAAAACCACCAGAGTGACGCTTGGTATCCATCACAATTTCCCCCCCACGTTTATGGATGAGGTCAAGGTCAATATTTGTTTGATCAATGCCGGGGGGAGTATCAGCCGCAACAGTGACTATATTTCAAACCATTGCCCCGCGACCCCCAGTCGTAACGTGCTGTTAAAACCGCTCGGCCAGGGCAGTATGGTTAAGCTGGCGCTGGATAAAATCCCCGCCGATGTGCACAAAATAGCTTTCAGTCTGGCGATCAGTGGTGACCATGGTAATACCCTCAGTCAGTTAAGCCGTCTGAAAGTGATCGTGGATGGCATCGCTTCCTGGGCCCCGCTGGTAAAGAGCCCTGAAGATAAGGCCATGATGATAATTGATATCTGTCGTGAGGATGATGGCTGGAAATTATTTGCTTTAGGTTAACCTGGATATGTACCTGACCTCGATGGCAGCGGAGAGTGCCGCTGCCTGCCGTCAGCGTCCTGGTGATGACAGCTGTAACTTTTCCAGCGGGGAGCGGCGCTTTTTAGACCACCCCGAATGGAAGTGTCGCCAGTGTGGCGTTTGTGCCGCAGCCAGCAGCTCATAGTCACCGCGCGTATCGCCCCAGGCCCTGAGGTGATAATGCGTCAGTGGGCCATAAATCGCTTTCAGGCGTGCGACCTTCTGTCCGCAGCGGCAGTTATGTCCGGTGATGCGACCGGTAAGCATACCGTCGGCAACCTCCAGCTGAGTCCCGATCAACTTAATTCCCAGGCGCTGGGCAAACGGTTCCAGTACTATTGCCGGTGAGGCCGAACAGATGGTTACTTCGGCACCGGTGTTAACTTCTGCGGCAACCGCCAGCAGTCCGGCAGGGCGCATCAGGCGCGTCCAGTTGGCGTCACAAAATGCCTGTGCCTGTGCGTGCAGCCATTTCTCTTCCACGCCGGTTAAAAAGGTTTTAATCAGCACCTCTTTTAACTCATCACGGGTCAGTTTTTTACGCATACAGCGCAGGGTGGGGAACGCCATTCTCACCAAGCGTCGGGCAAAGAAACGCCGGCCAAACGCGAAGCGCAGAAAAGGGATAAAGCTGTCGTGGAACGTCAGGGTGCCATCAAAATCGAATACCGACAGCACCTTACTGTCGCTATGCATCTGTAAATCCATGCTCATTTTTTGCGTCACTCTGTCATTAGCAGTTTTCTGATGTGTAGATAATATCAAATCTGCACTGAGGACGATATCACAGGCACGGTGAGTGTCAGCGCCTGGTCAGAGCGCGATTTTACCTTTTGGTATAACCAGTTTTCATGGTGTTAACCGGGGCCGTATAGGGATCGCGTGAGGTTGCCTGGCTGCTGGCCGTCAGTACCGGAGAAAACGCAGGGCGTCCTCTGTCGGCAGGCGTGACTTCGACGGCTAAAGGATCGGTATTCTGACCTTTACGACGACGGACCGAACGCTGATACTCACGGATAATATGTTCTTCACCGCTGAATTCAAACATGCGCGACAGATGACACACCAGTTCGCCATGACGGTTGATATAAAATAATTTTCCCTGAGTGGTATGATCGCCCAGTAATACCACTTCACCGCGATAAACCAGATTGCGCAGATGACGTTCCGCTTTAGTTCTGTAAGCAGCCCGCTGGTGAGGATTATTCTTTGAAGGACGGTGGCGCACGCCATCAATATGATAGTAACCGCGGTATAAATCATCGAACTCTAAGTGATCAGTGATATATCGCCAGGCCTCGGCCGGGCCAACAATTGATTCGTAACGTTCAGGTTCCAGATTATCGTGTAACAGATAATAGAGGCGTGTTCCCGGTAAACTAAAACTCATAGCACTTTTCCTGTGTTTTAAGCCAGTACAGTGGATCCCACTCAAACGGCTTTTCCCTGCGCAGTGCGCATTGTTATTTTCCTGACGTCAAACGTCAGCGCCGAATAAATTAACTTATTTTTGTGAAAGAAGTAAACCGGATCATCAGTTGCGAAGGCGGTGTGCAGTTTTGCAGCCAGCGCAGGATTCGCGCTGGCTGGCTGAGACGGAATTATTTACCCTGGCCGTAATAGGCACTGGCACCGTGTTTCCGTAAATAATGTTTGTCGAGTAAGCTCTGCGGGATTGACGGCAGTAATGCTCTGAGCTGATGACTGTAAATTGCCATGCAGGCGACTTCCTCCAGCACAATGGCATTGCGCACGGCATCTGCCGCATCGCGGCCCCAGGTAAAAGGGCCGTGAGAATGTACCAGCACGCCGGGGATGGCGGCCGGATCGAGATCCAACTGGCGGAAGGTGTCGACAATCACTTTACCGGTTTCCCGCTCGTAAGCCTGTTCGATCTCCCCGGCGGTCAGTGCGCGCGTGCAGGGCACCGCACCGTAAAAATAGTCAGCATGGGTGGTGCCCAAAGCCGCGATCGGACGTGCGGCCTGCGCCCAAATGGTGGCGTAACGCGAATGGGTATGCACAATGCCGCCGATATCAGGAAAGTGCTGGTACAGGTAGCGATGGGTCGGCGTATCGGACGAGGGTTTTGCCGCACCTTCCTCCACGTCACCGCTTTCCAGGCTGACCACCACCATATCGTCGGGCGTCATCGCACTGTATTCTACCCCGGAGGGTTTGATCACCAGCAGACCGCGCTGGCGGTCAATGGCGCTGACATTCCCCCAGGTCAGCGTCACCAGGCTATGCTGCGGGAGAGCCAGATTAGCGGCGCAAACCTGCTGTTTCAGTTGTTCAAGCATCGTCTTCTCCTGCGGATCCGGCGGCTCCGCGCTCTCAGCGTTTCATCCCGTAATACAGTTCGTTCCAGCGCAGTGCATTCTTAAAGGCGGGCAGGCGGGTATGCCGATCGATCACCGCGATCTCAATGTCATAGCGTTCGCTGAAGGCAAACATATCTTCCAGCGTCAGCGCGTGGCTGAAGACGGTATGGTGCGCGCCTCCGGCCAGGATCCAGGCCTCGGCAGCGGTGGGCAGATCCGGCTCGGCCTGCCACAGGGCGCTGGCGACCGGCAGATTCGGCAGTGGCTGCGGTGCATCGACGGTATTGACGCAGCTCACCAGCAGCCGGAAGCGATCGCCCAGACCGATCAGGCTTGCGTTAATCGCCGGGCCACGGCGGGTTGCGAAGATCAGCCGCGCCGGATCGGCTTTGCCGCCAATGCCCAGCGGCTGAACGTCGAGGATCGGCTTGTCGTCAGTGGCAATCGTCGGGCAGACTTCCAGCATATGCGAGCCAAGCACCAGGTCATTACCCGGCTCAAAGTGGTAGGTGTAATCCTCCATAAATGACGTGCCGCCCGGCAGGCCAAAGCTCAGTACCTTCATCATGCGCAGCAGCGCGGCGGTCTTCCAGTCACCCTCACCGGCAAAGCCGTAGCCCTGGTGCATCAGGCGCTGAACCGCCAGTCCCGGTAACTGTGCCAGGCCATGTAAATCTTCAAAGGTGGTAGTAAAGGCGTGAAAACCGCCCTGTTGCAGAAAGGTTTTGATCCCCAGCTCGATGCGAGCAGCATCCAGCAGGTTCTGACGTTTCGCCCCGTTCACCTGTACCGCGGGCGTCAGCCGATAGCTGGACTCATATTCATCCAGCAGCGCGTTAATCTCGCCGCTGCTGACCGCGTTTACTACCTGCACCAGGTCGCCTACCGGCCAGGTATTGACCGCATAACCAAAGCGCATCTGGGCAGCCACTTTATCCCCTTCGGTAACCGCCACCTCGCGCATATTGTCGCCAAAGCGCGCCACTTTCAGCTGGCGGGTATCCTGCTCCGAGACAGCCTGACGGATCCAGCCCGCCAGCCGCTGTTGGGTGGTGGCATCCTGGCAGTGACCGGCGATCACGCTGTGATGCTGGCGCATGCGCGCACCAATAAAGCCGAATTCTCGTCCGCCGTGGGCGGTCTGGTTCAGGTTCATAAAGTCCATATCGATGCTGTCCCACGGCAGGGTGGCATTAAACTGAGTGTGCAGCTGCAGCAGCGGTTTATGCAGGCGGGTTAAGCCGTTGATCCACATTTTGGCGGGCGAGAAGGTGTGCAGCCAGACCACAATGCCGGCGCAGCGCGCATCATAATTTGCCTGCTGACACAGCGCAGTGATCTCATCCGGCGTGGTGGCCAGCGATTTCAGGATCAGATTGCAGGGCAGGCGCTGTCCGCCATTCAGCGCGGCAGCCACCTCCTGCGCCTGCAGGTTCACCTGACGTAAGGTTTCTGCGCCATACAGATGCTGGCTGCCAATCACCAGCCAGATATCATAATTATCGAAAATCGTTTTCATAAGATCCTCAGAAGGTCAGTTGATCGTCGGTGACGGCGGCATCACACAGTTTTTCTGCCTGTTGTGCCCAGTTGAGATAGCGCTGATAAAGCTGGTTATAGCGGGCGGCCTGCTGCGGGTGCGGTTGCAGGGTATGTTCCACCGGGCTGGACATGGCGCGCTGAGCGCGTGGGATATCCGGCCAGATCCCGGCAGCCACGGCGGCAAAAATCGCGGCACCCAGCGCACAGCACTGATCGGAGGCGACAATATCCAGCGGCCGGTTCAGCACGTCACAGCACACCTGCATAATCACCGGATTTTTACGGGCAATGCCGCCCAGCGCGGTGACCTGCTCTACGGCAATCCCCTGTTGGGTAAAGCATTCCATAATGCTGCGGGCACCAAAGGCGGTGGCGGCGATCAGACCACCAAACAGGGCGGGAGCATCGGTGGCCAGATTGAGATTGCCCAACACCCCGGTTAAACGTTGATTGGCATACGGGGTGCGGCGGCCATTAAACCAGTCCAGCGCCAGCGGCAGATGTTCCAGATCGGGGCGATCCGCCCAGGCCTGAGTCAGTGAGGCAATCAGGGTTTTGCGGCTGTGATCCAGCTGTGGCTGCCATTCCGGCTGCTGTGCCGCCAGCCGGGTCAGCGGCCAGCTCAGCAGGCGTTCAAACCAGGCATAGATATCGCCAAAGGCGGACTGACCGGCTTCCATCCCAATCAGACCCGGCATCACGCTGCCATCAACCTGACCGCAGATACCGTTGATGGTGCGGTCACCGGTGGTGTGATAATCGGCAGTTAAAATATCGCAGGTGGAGGTACCAATCACTTTCACCAGGGTATGAGGACGGGCTCCGGTACCCACGGCACCCATATGGCAGTCAAATGCCCCGCCGGCAATCACCACCTGTGCAGACAGCCCGAACCGATCCGCCCAGTCCGCCGTCAGCGTGCCAACCGGAATATCCGCCGTCCAGGTTTCAGTGAACAGCGGGTACGACAGCGACTGGTTAATCAGCGGATCCAGCTCATCAAAAAAGCGGGCGGGCGGCAGGCCACCCCAGGAGGGATGCCACAGCGTTTTATGGCCGGCACTGCAGCGCCCGCGCCGCAGCTGTTGTGGTTGGGTGGTGCCGCTCAGCAGGGCGGGCACCCAGTCACAGAGTTCAACCCAGGAGGTCGCAGCGGCGGCTACCTGCGCATCCTGGCGGGTAATATGCAGAATTTTTGCCCAGAACCATTCGCTGGAGTAAACGCCGCCAATATAGCGTGAATAGTCGGTTTTCCCGGCGCTATGGCACAGGCGGGTGATCTGTTCGGCTTCTGCGACCGCGGTATGATCTTTCCACAGAATAAACATGGCATTGGGGTTGTCGGCAAATTCCGGGCGCAGTGCCAGTACCTGGCCGCTGGCATCCACCGGTGCTGGCGTCGAGCCGGTACTGTCCACGCCAATCGCCACGATGTCCTGACGCTGGCTGGCACTGAGCTGTGCCGTGGCCTGTCTGACCGCCATTTCCATCGCATCAATATAATCCTGCGGATGATGACGGAACTGATGAACCGTTGCCTGACAGAACAGGCCGCTTTTCCAGCGCGGGTATTCCGCAACACCGGAGGCCAGCTCTTTGCCGTTCTGGCAGTCCACCACCAGCGCACGTACTGAATCACTGCCAAAATCAAGCCCTAAGGTTAAGGTCATGGTGTTACTCCCTCACGCTATCAATGGCTACGAAAATAAAACAGTGACGGCCAGTCAGGTGATAAGTGGAGTGCCGGATATATGGATAATCTGGCTGCTTATGGGGGATTTGTGATCGCTGACAACTTATTGCTGTGGATAATCCTGCCGCGATTATTCATGATTCTGTTGTCGCATAAGCTCCCTGTCTTTGCCGGGGTTAGGGCGAACAACGCTAAACCGCCGTGTCGGATGGTGGACTACAGGATCTGCGCTGCAGCAGGTAATCCCTTAAGAATATGGATAAAATGTTTATGCCTTTTACTGCTCACAGCAAAACCGCGACCAAACAGCAGCTTGATCCCTTGCTGCCTGGCTATTCGTTTAATGCGCATCTGGTGGCAGGGCTGACGCCGATAGAAGCCGGGGGACATCTGGACTTTTTTATTGACCGGCGTCCCGGTATGAAGGGCTTTATTCTTAATCTGACGCTGCAGGGGGAGGGGATCATTTATCACGGCGATCAACATATTCGCTGTCAGCAGGGGGATATGCTGCTGTTCCCACCCGGTGAGGTACATCACTATGGTCGCCACCCGGAGGCGGCAGAATGGTATCACCAGTGGGTCTATTTTCGTCCCCGCGCCTACTGGCAGGAGTGGTTAACCTGGCCTGCGGTGTTTGGTAAAACCGGACACTATCGCCCGGATGAGGTCAGTATGCCAGTGATGGCGCGGCTGTTTAGTGAGATTGTCGCCGTTGGACAGCAGCGCGGACGTTATCAGGAGTTACTGGGCATGAATCTGCTGGAGCAACTGCTGATCCGACGTGCAGAAGCCCTGAGCGCATCCCGACACCAGCCGATTGACAGCCGCATTCTGGCGGTTTGTCAGCATATTGTGGAAAATCTTGCTGACCGCGATCTGACGGTTGCGCGCCTGGCGCAGCATGCCTGTTTATCTGCCTCACGGTTGTCACATTTGTTCCGTCAGCAACTGGGGGTCAGCGTGCTGGCCTGGCGTGAAGATCAGCGCATCAGTCGCGCCAGGCTGCTGCTGAGCACCACCCGGATGCCGGTGGCGGCGGTAGCCTGTAACGTGGGATTTGAGGATCAGCTCTATTTCTCGCGGGTATTTCGCAAATGTACCGGCGTCAGCCCCAGTGAATTTCGCGCTGACTGTGAGGTGGAGTGGCGTGAGAAAACCGGAGGTTAGCCGCCGGTAACCGTTCAGACCCCGATATTACGCAGTTTTTCCCCTTTCATCAGCTTACGCTCAATGGACTCCAGCGTGACATTCTTGGTCTCCGGGATCAGCCAGAAGGTAATGATAATGAACAGGATATTCAGTCCTGTATACAGCCAAAAGGTAGCGGCGGCGCCGATGGCATCCAGCAGCGTCAGAAAAGTGGCACCTATAATCATATTGGACACCCAGTTAGTGGTGGTGGAGCAGGTGATGCCGAAATCGCGGCACTTCAGCGGCTGAATTTCTGAGCACAGTATCCACACTACCGGGGCGGCACTCATGGCATAGCCGGCAATACAGATCATCGTCATGCCCACCGACAGCCAGGAGAGTGCTCCGGATGCCTGACCACTATCAAACTGCATCAGGCAGTAGCCGAGGACAAAGGTGCCCAGCGCCATCACGCTGAAGCCGATTTTCAGCGCCGGTTTACGGCCGGCTTTATCCACCATAAAAATGGCAATAAAGGTGGCAAACATAAAGGTCAGACCGACCGCCAGAGTCGCCACCATCTGTTGTTCCGTGGTGGTAAAGCCGGCCATCTTATAAATGCGCGGCGCGTAATACATAATGATATTCATCCCGGTAAACTGCTGCATCGCCTGCAGCAGCATGCCGAGAAACACCACCCGTCTGACGTTACGGTTACATTTAAACAGCAGCCAGCCACCCTGTTTGATCGTCAGGCTTTCACGGATCCCGTTCAGCTCATCACGGGCTTTTTCCGAGGTATCGCGCAGCAGTCGCAGCACCTGTTCCGCTTCGCGGTGCCGGCCTTTTTCTGCCAGCCAGCGCGGGCTGTCCGGCAGAAACAGCACCATCACGATCAGGATCAGCGCCGGCAGCGCCAGAATCCCCAGCATGGCGCGCCAGTTACCGGAATAACTGAAGGCGGTATCTGACAGAAACGCCAGCACGATCCCCAGGGTCACCATCAGCTGATACATGCTGATCATTTTGCCACGCACCTTTTCATCGGCCATTTCTGACAGGTAGAGCGGGGCGGTGTAGGAGGCTATCCCCACGGCAACGCCGAGGAAAATACGGGAAATCAGCAGAATTTCGACGTTGGCGGCAAATGCCGAACCCAGCGAACCGAGGGCAAACAGCGCCCCGCCTGCCAGCAGGCTGTATTTACGGCCAAGACGAAATGAGAGCCAGCCATTGGCCAGTGCGCCCAGCGCTGCGCCGAGCATCATGCTACTGACCACCCACTCCTGCAGTCGGATACTGAGGGTGAAATGGTCGCTGATAAACGGTAGGGCACCGGCAATCACGCCAATATCCAGCCCGAACAGCAGGCCGGCGACGGCAGCTGCCAGTGAAACAAAACGATTCATCCGCTGCGTGCCCTGACGACTGCGCAACGGGACTTCGACCTCGGCAATTGAACTATTCATTTTCCGGCCCACATGGTTAAGGAGACGTTACGAACATAGAAGATAATCAGGGGGCAGCCACAGGTAATGAATTTGTGAAAATATGGATAAATATGCTGAGCAGGTAGATTCTGTGATCCATATCGTGAGATGACAGCAGAAACCGACGGGGTTGCTGCCACCGACAGCAATCAACAGCCAGAAATGGCGCGTGTTAACCAGGATTGCTGGCCCCTGGCTACAGGCTGTTATTTTCTTTGCTATGGGGATATTAATTATGCGCTGATTTGCATAATCCCATGGGCAGAAAAGGAATATTGCGTTAAGTTTATAGTTTTTCGCCTGAATATTATTGATATCCGTATTTTATTTAAACTCAGGTTTCATTTATTTTTATTTAGCAAAAGATGAAAATATTTATTTATTTCTCATTAATCCTTTATCGTATCCATGGGGGTTTTAATTAAAATTTTGTGTTCTTTTTTAGCGGATACAGCTGGTTATTTCTAATAATATTTATTTTTGTTCTTTATTTCAGGTGCTTTCCTGGAGTGTTCTGTTATTTTGATTAATTGATGGATTGATATTTTCTTCTCTACTTTTTTTAAAGTAAGATAACTCGTTATGAATAAGAGGTCATAAAATCGTGATGGAGATTTCACGTCTGGCTAAACTGTCAGAGGATAATGGAATAATGGCGTAAAATAATACAGTCAGGGTGGAAAAGGAAATGGATGACGAATTTTCAACGTTGCCAGTGAAATATTCACATCATCGGGTATTACTCTTTGATAATAACCAGTATTTCGTGTATGCAGTCAATCAGTGGGCTATGAGTAGCCATAATTTTATCAGCGTCACCGCCAGTGCAGAAGGCTTTTTTCAGCGACTGGAAATTAACAGTTTTATCGATACAGTTTTGATCTCCTATAATCCGGTGTGGAGTCGGACGTTGCATATTTTACATCACATGCGCGAACATTATCCGCAGATTAAAGTGATTGTGCTGGTTGATTTTCCACATATTCCATCCGTGACATTAGTCAGAAGTTTTGGCGTTAAAAAAATTATCGCCAAGCAGGATTCTCTGCAATGCGTCAATGAAGCTATTACCCTTTCCGCTGAGTGCTTTTATCTCAGTCCGTCGGTTGCCCGCTTAACCAGTGAAAGAGAACTGACGGCGCAGGTAAACTGTTATCCGCGCCCGGTAATGCTGACGCAGATGGAGCGGGTGATTATGGCTGAGCTATGCCGCGATAAAAGTATCCCATCCATCGCGCGTGAGCGGGGCTGTAGTGTGAAAACTATCAGTCAGCATAAGCAGAATGCGTTATGGAAAATGGGTTACCGCAAGCTGAAAGAGATCTTTTTTCTCCCGCGGGGATGCGCCAGCCAGGCGGCGAAACTGCTGTCGCTGACGACGCTCTGTTTATGCTCTTTTTTGCTGACGGCATCCGGCGAACTCGCTTTACTGGCTGAGGGGATGCTCTGATTCGAGTGCGTAGCAAATGCCATGCTGCGGTGCTTTATAACAAAAGTTAATTTCAGATATGGCTTTTTCTCTTCCTGCCCCGGAAAATACCCGGGTCAGGGTAATCCACTGTTGCCCTGTTTATCAGCTAACCGCCTGACGGCAGCATCCAGGCAACACACCGGAGAAAAGAGATATGAACCAGGGGCCGCTAAGCGCAGATGAACTGGACTGGCTGGATGAGGTACTGAGCAAATACGGCCATGGGGACTCGGTACTGGATACCTCTGAACTGGACGGTATGTTAACCGCGCTGCTCTCCGGGCCGGGTAAACCGGGTCCCGAATTCTGGTTGCCGCAAATTTGGGGCGGCGCAGAACACCTGCCGGAATGGGAGTCAGAGCAGGAAATGATGCAGTTTCATCAGCTGTTATCACGCCACCTGAATGATATTGTCGATCGGTTGAGTGAGTATCCCGATCAGTTTGAACCGCTGTTTGGCACTATCGACGCTGATGGCGATCTGCTGACCGTGGCCGATGACTGGTGTTACGGCTATATGAAAGGGGCGAATCTGGATGACTGGTCATCTCTGCCGCCAGCGTTACAACCGGCATTAGCGGCGATAGCACTGCACGGTAGCGAAGAGCAGTTAAGCCGGCTGGAAAGCCTAAGTCCGGAGGCCTTTGCAGCCAGTATTGAGGCGATCCGCCCGGCAGCACTCAGCCTGTATGCACCCTGGCCACAGCATTAACCAGCGGCCGGCCACCCGCGCTCCCCCCACCCTGAAGGGCGGGGAGCCGTCAGTTTGCCATGATACTGGCCGCCAGCCGGGCGCTGCCGGCAGAGTTACCAATCAGTTCGCTCAGCAGATTATTCACGCCGTCACTCATCTCTTTGAATTGGCTTTCAGAGGTGCGGGCCACCACCACAAATACGCCAACGCTGTACTGTGGCACCATCGCCATATAGGTAATAAAGCCGCCACCACCACCGGTTTTTTCAATAATGCCGGGGCGACCATCGCGTGGTGCCATATACAGCCAGCCCATCCCCAGCGCATCCGCCCGTCCGGGGACATCCATCCCTTCAACTTTCACCAGCTGGGCGCGTGAATAGATCATGGTTTGCAGACGATCGGCCTGCGGGCTACGGGTATGTACATCGGAGGAGAGAAACTGCTGCATCCAGCGCCCCATGTCCTCCGGGGTAGAGTAGATGCCACCGCTGCCAATGGCGGCCAGCGAACTGTTACAGGGGCTGGGGCTTTTCGTCGGGATCATCATCCGCCCGCACTGCTCCAGCGTCGGGGTAAAGGTGGTATCTTTCATGCCCAGCGGACGGGTGACCACTTCCTGTAACAGCAGCGGATAGGGTTTACCCGCCGCACGCGCCAGCGCATCCCCCAGTAAATCGAAGGCCAGATTGGAATAAGCCGCGCTACTGCCCGGTGCACGCTTCAGTTGCGCCGTTTGCAGCCAGTTCCAGCGCTGGGCATAGTCAGGCCAGGTAAATACCGGGCGGTTCGCTTTACCACCCGGTTGCTCTCGTGGCAGGGCGCTGGTATGGGTAGCCAGATGGATCAGCCGGATCGGCTGGCCGTTATACTCAGGCACCCGGCGGCCAGGTGGGGCATATTTGCGCAGTGGATCGTTCAGCTGCAGACGCCCCTCTTCAGACAGCTTTACCATCACTTCACTGGTAAGCAACTTAGTTAGCGAAGCAATGCGGATCAGGGAATTCTGCTGCGGAGCCAGCCTGCTACCGGGTCGAACCACACCCCGACTGGTGAAGATGCGCTGATTCGCATCGATCACCACCATCGCCATTCCGCTGGCTTTAGCGTTGTAGTAAATATTATCGGCGTAACGTCTGACAATCTCTGAAGCCTGCAGAGGGTCAGAGCTGGTTTCTGCCAGGCTGACAGCGGGGATCGCCAGCAGAAAAAGCAAAGCACGGAGCGATATTTTCAAAGTGTGTGTCCGGTTGATAAGAGATCGCCGTTTAATGGTAAATTTCTTACTATTGACTGCAAGTGACCCCGATTATTTACTGAATTGATATCAGGGCTGCGCTGTTACCTGCAGTGTGACCAGCCCAATGCCCAGCTTACGTGCGGGAAAGCTATCCAGCGCCCCTTCCATTGACTCAACCGGCTCAGCTGGCGTGATCACGATGGTATCGGCCCGCCCGGTATGGTTTACCTCCAGCGTCAGCGCGCTGTCCTGTTCACCAATAGTTACCTGCTGCTGCCATTTACCGACGCTGACGGTCACCGGGCGCTGGCTGTTGATGCCATAAGCGCGCGCGGTCAGCGTCAGCGTAAAGGCAGCGGGTAGCGGTTGCTGATACTGGATCTTCACCTGTGGCTGCAACAGGGCATCTGACCAGCGTCCCCAGGATTCGACTCTCGAAAGGCCGGACACTTTTTTCACCTGCTCAGGCAGACCGGGCAGGTTAAACAGGATGCGATCTGACGGATATTTTAAATCATCATCGCTGATGCGCAGTCGTTGCACGCTGTGCTGATAGTGTTGATCGCTGCCGGTGTCGTCGCTAAAGCGAATATTTCCCTCAGTGATCCCGCTGGTTTTCATCTGAATAATCTGCGGCGGGGTATTCAGCGTGCCGCTGGCAAGGCACAGCCCGGTATTCAGCGCCAGTGCAGGATCCCAGATGCTGCCAATTTTGTAACAGCGGTCAATCCAGACAAATTTTTCACCGGCAGCAAATCTTGCCAGCTGCTGTTTCAGCGGCGTTGCCAGCCAGGTATCCAGATGAGGTTCGATCTTCTCAGGCATCACCGTCAGCAGCAGCGGCAGCTTAAAGTGGCTACCGGAAAAGCTGAAGGTGTTACTGGCGGCATCCACCTGATAGCGGGTGATAGTTTTAGGGAAATTCCACAGCTTAATCACGTCCGGCTTCCAGCTGGAGATTTTCTCCTTCAGATTACTTTCGCTGGCCGACAGCGAGGTCGATGACAGGCTGCTGCGCCCCAGTCCGATAGCATTATCCCCACCCAGGGCATCCAGTACTGTGGCACCATTATCCAGGGTACTGCGTTTCCCGGTAAGCAATTCACCACCGGGTTTATCGCCACGCAACATAAAGAATAGGTCATTACGCGGATGCAGATTCAGCGCTTTCCAGGCGGTGTTATTCATCGCCAGGTGGTCGGAGCTGACCACGATAATGGTATTTTTAAAGTAAGGCGTGGCGCGGATGCGGTTAATCAGGCGGGCAATATGCTCCTGACTACAGGCCACGGCGGCAAAGGATTTGTTGTCTTTGCCGTCAACCAGATAGCTTTTACGCTGACAGGTACGGGAGATAAAACCGTCCGGATGATGAGTATCCACGGTCAGGGCAAACAGGGAAAAAGGCTGATTGCTTTGCGACAGCGCCAGATATTTATCAAACACCTGATCCAGCACGGTGTCATCGTACCAGCCCCAGTCATTGCGGTATTTCTTATCCGCCACCACCTCTTTCAGTTCATTAAATCCGTACAGATGATCGAAGCCGTGGGAGGAGAAGAACAGATTTTTACCGGCGAAATTCAGGCTGGAACCCTGGTAAAAATAGTTCTGATAACCGGCAGCTTTCAGAATATCGCCCAGGCAGATATTCTGCGGATAGAAGGTCGAAAGTGAACTGGAAGCATTGCCGTCGAAGGGGGCGAATAGCGGGATCCCGCACTGCGAGGCAACAATCCCGGCAATGGTATATTCGGTGCCGGGCAGCTGTTCGGTTGCGCTGAAATCCAGCGCGTCACGTTTAACCGCATTCAGCTCCGGAGCCAGATCCGGAAAAGCCTGGTTATCAAAGTAAGTCCGCTCCAGACTTTCGGCGTAGATATACACCAGATTCGGACGTTTACCCTCAATATGGCTGCCTGGAACCTTATAGTGATCGTAAAAATCAGACTCCCCTTTGCCGATCTGAGAGGTAATCAGCGCGGACACCTGCTCGAAGGCGGGGGTAGTTTTAATCGATCCCAACGCCAGGGTCAGCGCCAGCATACTCCAGAGATGGCTGTGATTGTGCTGACGGCGCAAACGCAGCACGCGCGACAGCAACAAAAACAGCAACACCAGCCCCAGCAATAAGCCGCAGGCGGGAAGCAGATATTTTTTTAATCCGGCACCGCTCAGGCTGCTGGTAATGGTATAGATGACCGCATCGTTAATCCCTTCGCCGGTAAAATAGTTACTGGCTAACAGCGAGGCATTCAGGACGATATAGGTACCCAGCAAAACCAGCACTATGGCAAACCACAGCTTATGGCGTCCGGCTTTCCATGAATAAACAGAAACAGAGGCGAAAAACAATAACAGCGATAACCACGCAGAAACCATAAGAACAATTTATCCTGATAACGACACAATCCCTTGCACAGCGGGGTAAAGTGGAATGCGTTCAAAAAAAAGCTAATTTATCACAGTACGCCAGCCGGTAAAATTCAATGAAAGTACAACAGGATTGCTTACAGTGATAATTCCTGGCGGATGACATAAAAATATGACCCAGCAGCAGTGCTGCGAAATTTTACGCACTCTGTCGGATAAACTTCGTTTTCTGACTCACCAAATACAACCTGCAGAAGCAAACTGCTTTTGACCTGGCTTTTGCCTTTGCTGTTGACCTGGCTTTTGACCTGGTTTTTGACTTTTTGGCGGCATCAGGAACGGAGCCGAGGACAGGACGTTTTCAAGGAAGAGCCGCCAGGACGGCGGCGAAAGGCGTGTTGAGACAGGATGTCGAATCACGCCGGTCCGCCAGAAAGCGGCGTGGCCGAGGGAACCTGCGCAGCAGGCGATGTGACGCCGCAAGCGCGGGGTCAAGGGGATATCGCGATTGATATCCCCTTGTCGCCAGTCCGCGCAGTGGAATGGTGAAACGTAGTTGACCTGGCCCTGGTTTTTGCCGTAATTGTTGAAAACAAAACAGCGAAGCTAATCCACACACCTGGCGCCAAAAAAAAGCCTGCATAAAAATGCAGGCTTCAGCAACAGACCGTCCCCGAAACGACGATTAATCGTCGAGGAAACTGCGCAACACTTCGGAACGACTTGGGTGGCGCAGCTTGCGTAACGCCTTCGCTTCAATTTGACGAATACGCTCTCGGGTAACATCAAACTGCTTGCCCACTTCTTCCAGCGTATGATCGGTATTCATATCAATACCAAAACGCATACGCAGCACTTTTGCTTCACGCGCGGTCAGACCAGCCAGCACATCGTGAGTCGCGGAACGCAGGCTCTCCGAAGTGGCCGAATCCAGCGGCAGCTCCAGCGTGGTGTCCTCGATAAAGTCGCCCAGATGTGAATCTTCATCATCACCAATCGGCGTCTCCATGGAGATCGGCTCTTTGGCAATTTTCAGCACCTTGCGAATTTTATCTTCCGGCATCAGCATCCTCTCTGCCAGCTCTTCCGGCGTAGGTTCACGCCCCATTTCCTGCAGCATCTGACGCGAAATACGGTTGAGCTTGTTAATCGTCTCAATCATATGCACCGGAATACGGATGGTGCGCGCCTGATCGGCAATCGAACGGGTGATCGCCTGACGGATCCACCAGGTCGCATAGGTGGAGAACTTATAACCACGGCGATATTCAAACTTATCTACCGCCTTCATCAGGCCGATATTCCCTTCCTGAATCAGATCAAGGAACTGCAGACCACGGTTGGTATATTTCTTGGCGATAGAAATAACCAGACGCAGGTTAGCTTCAACCATCTCTTTCTTGGCGCGGCGGGCTTTCGCTTCACCAATCGACATGCGACGGTTAATGTCTTTCACCTGCTCAATGGTCAGGCCGGTTTCTTCTTCGATTTGCTGCAGTTTCTGCAGGCCGCGATGAACATCATCAGAGACCTCGTGCAGCTTCTCTGACCAGGGTTTGTTCATTGCCAGCGCCGCGTTAAACCAGGTTTCGCTGGTTTCATTGCCGGTGAATAAGGTGATAAAGTTTTTCTTCGGCATTTTGCACAGTTCAACGCACATTTTCATAATGATGCGTTCCTGAGTACGCACACGATCCATCATCGTGCGCATATTGTTCACCAGGTAGTCAAACTGCTTTGGCACCAGGCGGAACTGCTTAAATACGTCGGACAGATTCTGGATCTCGCTGACCGCATCAGCATGACTGCGCCCTTTCGCTTTAATGACAGTACGAGTTGCTTCGTACTGAACGCACAAATCGTTAAATTTCTCACGCGCCAGCTCAGGGTCAATGCTGTTGTCGTCGTCTGAGCTGTCATCATCAGAATCTTCGTCTTCATCCTCATCGTCATCACGATCTTCTTCTGACAACTCGGAACCAACGTGGGTTGCCGTTGGGGCAATATCTTCCTCAGCGTTGGGATCGACAAAGCCAGTGATCAGGTCAGACAGGCGCGCTTCGCCAGCTTCCACCCGATCGTACTGCTCCAGCAGATAGGTAATGGCTTCAGGATATTCAGCAACAGAACACTGTACCTGGTTGATCCCGTCTTCAATGCGTTTAGCGATATCGATCTCGCCTTCGCGTGTTAACAGTTCAACGGTACCCATCTCACGCATGTACATGCGCACCGGATCGGTCGTTCGTCCGATCTCTGACTCTACGCTGGATAACACCTGAGCAGCGGCTTCGGCAGCATCTTCATCCGTATCGGAGCTGTTTTCATTCAGCATCAGATCGTCGGCATCAGGTGCTTCTTCTACAACCTGGATACCCATGTCGTTGATCATCTGAATGATGTCTTCGATCTGATCGGAGTCGACGATATCTTCCGGCAGATGGTCATTGACCTCGGCATAGGTCAGATAGCCTTGCTCCTTACCTCGGGTGACAAGCAGCTTTAGCTGTGACTGCGGGTTTTGCTCCATAAGACGGTATCCACACTTCTGTTAATTAGATTGGTGTCGGTCAGCTAACAAGCTAACAATAACAGTGAGGGCGTTTCGATTTTTGCCGCTGCCCGTCGTGGCGGCTGTCAGGGGCTGCCTGACGAATATTCGGCACTTAAGCCGCGTTGTTCTTTAGGCGGAGCTATCTTACTTGCCATTTTCACCGCTGGCAGTGCCCTTAATGCTCCGCTGAATCTTTATCTGCGTGGGGTAATCGTATGGCTGGTTCGCAACGACAACCCGCTACTTAATTAAGACTTTTTCAGTGCCTGGCTTAGCGCCCAGTACTCCCGACGCTCTTCCGCATTCAGTACATGTGTACGATCGCGAGCAATCAGTTCTTCAAGCCTGCGTTCAAGCGCAGCGTCATACATACTGGCCAGCGCATCTTTAAACATGGTTTCCACTTCGTCATCTACGATCATGTGGTTCCATGTTGCCAGGCTTTCAAGGCTCTGGCTAAATTTTGTGCCGCGATATAACTCTAGTAGCTGTCCGGTTGTCAGGCCAGGGTGAGCGACACAGGTATTCACTAATTCAACAAATAGCGAGAACCCCGGGACCTCTGACTGCGCTAACCCGTCCAGTGACGGCACCATCGCGGCAAGCTGTGGGTTCTGGATCAGCAGGCCGATAAGGATACGCATGGTTGTGCGTTTTAGCTGGGGTTGTGCCGCAGGCCGGGCATTTTCAGCCTGGCGTGGCATCAGCTTCTCCAGCTGGCTGTCATCCAGAATACCCAGCTTATTGCCCAGTTCCTGGCGCAGATAAATGCGCAGCGTTTCGCCGGGAACCTGACTGATTAACGGCAGTGCCAGGGTACTCAACTGTGCCCGGCCATCCGGCGAACGCAAATCAACCTGCGGTAACAGCGTTTCAAATAAGAACGAGGACAGCGGCATTGCCTGCTCCATTCTTGCTTCAAAGGCCGCTTTTCCTTCCTTACGCACCAGCGTATCGGGATCTTCGCCGTCAGGCAGAAACATAAAGCGTAGCTGACGTCCGTCATTCATGTAAGGTAATGCGGTTTCCAGCGCGCGCCAGGCGGCTTCCCGTCCGGCGTTATCCCCGTCATAGCAGCAAATCACGGTGCTGGTGGAGCGAAACAGCAGCTGAATATGCTCCGCAGTGGTTGAGGTACCCAGCGAAGCAACGGCATAATCCACGCCAAACTGCGCCAGCGCTACCACATCCATATAGCCTTCAACCACCAGCAGTCTGGCTGGTTCCGGATGGTTCTTTAACGCTTCATACAGCCCGTAGAGCTGACGGCCTTTATGGAAAATCTCGGTTTCCGGGGAGTTCAGGTATTTCGGCATCCCATCGCCTAATACGCGTCCACCGAAGCCAATTACCCGCCCGCGTTTGTCGTGGATTGGAAACATCACCCGCTCGCGAAAGCGATCGTAGCTGCGTCCCTGATCGTTGGTAACCAGCATTCCGGCATCGCTTAACGACTGGCGATCGTCGGCATTACGACCAAAGCGTTTTAACGCATTGTCCCAGCCTGCCGGTGCGAAGCCGATAGAAAAATGGTTGATGATTTCTGCACTGAGTCCGCGCTTCGCCAGATAGTCGCGCGCGCCGGCCGCCTGGCTCTGGGTCAGTGACTGTTGATAGAAGTCTCCCAGCCCGCTCATCAGCTGGTAGAGACTCTGGCGCTGGTGACGTTCAAGCTGGCTGGGGCCGCTGCCACTTTCATAGGGGATTTCCAGGCCATACAGAGTTGCCAGTTCTTCAATGCTTTCGACAAATTCCAGGCGATCATAGTTTATCAGGAAGTCGATTGCATTGCCGTGGGCACCGCAACCAAAGCAGTGATAGAACTGTTTTTCACCGTTAACGGTGAAAGAGGGGGTTTTCTCGTTATGGAACGGGCAGCACGCGTGATAGTTTTTGCCCTGCTTTTTTAGCTTCACGCGCGCATCGATCAGATCGACGATGTCCGTGCGAGCCAGCAGGTCATTGATAAATACACGCGGAATGCGTCCAGCCATAAATCCCCTTCATCTTTCGGCTTCTGGCAGCGTTGCCTGCCTTCGCTTACCCCGGTCGTTAACTGATATCAGCCCGGTAAAGACGTTCCATGTTCAGCTTTTGGCGGCATATATTGTAAAACATAAACAACAACAGGCCGCGCATTCCTTTCGGAAGCACGGCCTGGTAATAACTAACTTGCCTGTGATGCGTGAGGGCAGACCCTCAGTATATTAGTACAGACGAGTGCGGCGTGCGTTTTCGCGGGCCAGCTTTTTCGCGTGGCGCTTAACTGCAGACGCTTTAGCGCGCTTGCGTTCGGTCGTTGGTTTTTCATAAAACTCACGACGACGAACTTCAGCCAGAACGCCTGCTTTTTCACAGGAACGCTTGAAGCGACGCAATGCTACGTCGAATGGCTCGTTTTCACGTACTTTGATTACCGGCATGTAACTCTCACCTCAATAAATTCGGTTTTGCTGCTGACGTCAGTGCCAGCTCATTTCAAAATGGTGCGGAATTTTACTCCAATACGGGCAGCGTTGTAAAGCACCATAGCGCAAACTAAACCAACAGAGAGCAGGGGCGCTGCCGATTTTTTTCAGACAGCAGATTATACATAACTTCGCCGCCGCCGGTAGAAAAATCCATCAGCCAGGTCAGTCAGATGGCGCAGTTTACTAAAATTAGCCCGCAAAAAAAGGCCGCCATGTTACACTGCGCACCGTCAGAATGAGGTAAATAAGTCATGCGCGTTCTCGGAATTGAAACATCGTGCGATGAAACCGGTATTGCTATTTATGACGATACTGCCGGCCTGCTCGCCAACCAACTTTACAGCCAGGTGAAGCTGCACGCCGACTACGGCGGCGTGGTGCCGGAACTGGCGTCACGCGATCATGTGCGCAAAACGGTGCCCCTGATTGAAGCGGCGCTGCAGGAAGCAGGGCTGAAGGCAGAGGAAATAGATGCCGTGGCCTATACCGCCGGGCCTGGGCTGGTCGGTGCGCTGCTGGTGGGGGCCACGATTGGTCGCTCGCTGGCGTTTGCCTGGAATGTGCCCGCGATTGCGGTTCATCATATGGAAGGTCATCTGCTGGCACCGATGCTGGAAGATAATCCGCCAGCGTTTCCCTTTGTCGCACTGCTGGTATCCGGTGGTCATACCCAGCTTATCAGCGTCACAGGAATCGGTGAGTATGTGCTGCTGGGCGAGTCGATTGATGATGCCGCCGGTGAAGCCTTTGATAAAACCGCCAAACTGCTGGGCCTCGATTACCCCGGTGGGCCGATGCTGTCGAAAATGGCACAGCAGGGCGTGGAGAAGCGCTTTGTCTTCCCGCGGCCAATGACCGATCGCCCCGGGCTGGACTTCAGCTTTTCCGGTCTGAAAACCTTTGCCGCCAATACCATTCGCGACAACAGTCACGATGCGCAGACCCATGCCGATATCGCCCGCGCCTTTGAGGATGCGGTAGTGGATACTCTGGCAATCAAATGCCGTCGTGCGCTGGATCAGACCGGGTTTAAGCGCCTGGTGATTGCCGGTGGCGTCAGTGCCAACCGCACGCTGCGCCAGCGGCTGGCTGAGATGATGCAGAAACGTGGGGGCGAAGTATTCTACGCCCGCCCGGAATTTTGTACCGATAATGGGGCGATGATCGCTTATGCGGGCATGGTCAGATTGCGTGGTGGGGTTCACGAAGGGCTGAGCGTTAGCGTCAGACCGCGCTGGCCACTGGCAGAACTGCCGCCAGTGTGAGCCAGAGGCGCAGAAATTATTTCTTTTTTCTGCGCCAGATTTTGTTTTCCTGCCCGCGCCACAGACGCTGGATATTGTCATGGTGACGCAGCAGTACCAGGCAGGAAAGCATCGCTACCGGAAAGGTGAACTGCGGTTTAAACCACCAGATATAAAAGGGCGCGATCAGGGCGCTGATAATCGCGCCCAGCGAAGAATAACCGCTTAACAACACCGTCAGCAGCCAGGTTCCGGTCATTAATCCGGTGAGATCCCAGCCAACCGGCGCAATCGCTCCCAGCGCGGTTGCTACCCCTTTACCGCCTTTAAAGTGAAAAAACAGCGGATAGATATGGCCGAGGCAGGCGGCAATGGCCGTCAGTCCCAGCACCAGCGGGGAAAAACCAACATGATACGCCAGCCACACCGGCAGCATCCCTTTCAGCACATCAAACACCAGAACCGCAGCGGCAGCCGCTTTTCCGCCGGTGCGCAGCACATTGGTCGCCCCGGGATTGCCGGAACCATGCAGGCGCGGATCGGGTAATCTGCACAGGCGGCAGACCAGAATTGCACTGGAGATCGAACCACACAGATACGCGAATATAATCATGCCGGTAGCGAATAAACTCATAACACCGTTCCGTCTTTTCAGGGTCGTTTTGTTGTCAGCATCTGTGGATAATACGCATAAAGTGCCGGTGATGGTATCCGGTAACCACAAAAATAGAGAGCCATACTATGGATATCGTATTTATTGAACAACTTTCGGTTATCACCACTATTGGCGTCTATGACTGGGAACAAACCATTCAGCAGAAGCTGGTGTTCGATGTCGAAATGGCATGGGATAACCGTCAGGCTGCCGCCAGCGATGATGTGCAGCACTGCCTGAGTTATGCCGATGTCGCCGAAGCGATTATCAGCCATGTCAGCGGCGGACGTTTTGCGCTGGTGGAACGGGTGGCAGAAGAAGTGGCGTCCCTGTTGCTGCAGCGTTTTTCCTCCCCCTGGATCCGTCTGAAAGTCAGCAAACCCGGTGCGGTTGCTCAGGCCAGTCAGGTCGGGGTGATTATCGAGAGGGGTAATAGTCCGAAATAAATTGAATGTGATTGCCATCACTATGAAACCAAACCACATTAAGCTCGGTCTGAGGAGCAGCAGATAGCAACTGCTCTGTGGCAGGTATTCATTTTTTAGGGGTAACGCGATGGCAGAAATGCATCAATTGTGGGCGGCAGCCGTACTGGGGCTGGTGGAAGGGCTGACAGAGTTTCTACCGGTTTCATCCACCGGTCATATGATCCTGGTGGGGCATTTGCTGGGATTTGAAGGGGATAAAGCAGAAACCTTTGAAGTGGTTATCCAGCTGGGTTCCATCCTGGCGGTAGTGGTGATGTTCTGGCGGCGCCTGTTTGGCCTGATTGGCATTCAGATTGGCAAACTGCAGCATGAAGGGCGTGGAACTGGGCATCTTTCGCTGATCCATATTTTGCTGGGTATGGCACCTGCCGTGGTGATCGGCCTGATTTTGCATGACAAAATCAAAGCCTTATTTAATCCGGTTAACGTGATGTATGCCCTGGTGGTGGGCGGGGTGCTGCTGATCGTGGCGGAACTGCTGAAGCCTAAACAGCCTAAGGCAGAGGGTATTGATGATCTCAGCTATCGTCAGGCTTTCATTATTGGCTGCTTTCAGTGTCTGGCGCTGTGGCCGGGATTTTCCCGCTCCGGGGCGACTATTTCCGGCGGGATGTTGATGGGGGTCAGTCGCTACGCGGCATCGGAATTCTCCTTTCTGCTGGCAGTACCGATGATGATTGGCGCTACCGGACTCGATCTCTATAAAAGTCTCGGATTCCTCAGCATGGCGGATTTTCCGATGTTCTCCGTGGGCTTTGTCACCGCCTTTATTGTGGCGCTGATTGCGATTAAAACCTTCCTCGAACTGATCAAGCGGATTTCGTTTATTCCGTTTGCCATCTATCGCTTTATTGTGGCTGCCGCAGTGTATGCCCTGTTTGTGCTGTAACTGGTCACATCCAGCGGGAGGCAATCGCCTCCCGCGCTGTTCATTACTCTGCGTTGACTGATAACTGCCAGCCGCTGATGGCCGCAATGCGGCGGCGGATCAGCTCTTCTCTGACGTCCCTGCCTTTAAATCCGTCAGCCACCACCTCGCTGGCCGCCACCTTCTGCACAATATGGAAGGCGTTACGCAGATAATCCCCCTGCGGATAAGGATTATTTTCCCAGCCGCTGCGCCCACGGGCATCGGCTTCACTGGTCAGGGCCAGCTGATCCACCCGCTCCGGCTTGCGCCAGGCATCGAGGCGATCGAACAGGCTGACCAGCCCGGCGGCAGACTGGCGCTCGATGGTATGTACCCGGTCATGAAACTCGGTCACCAGCAGGGCCAGATCGCGCACGCTGGCCGGAACCCGCAGGCGCTCACAGAGAGCGGCAACCAGCGGCACGCCGGCTGCGCAGTGGCCGGGGTGGCTCGGCCAGATCGCCGGCGGGGTCAAGCCTTTGCCGACATCATGGAACAGCGTGGCAAAACGGATATCCAGGCGCGGGCTGAGCTGAGCGGCCAGGGTCAGTGACAGCAGGGAGTGGACGCCGCTGTCGATCTCCGGGTGCCATTTTTCCGGTGCCGGTACGCCAAACAGCTTATCCAGCTCCGGGAACAGGATCGCCAGCGCATCGCAGTCACGCAGTACCTGAAAGTAAACCGCCGGGCTGTCAGTCAGCAGAGCACTTGCGGTTTCCTTCCAGACGCGCTCAGCGGTTAGCTGCGCCAGTTCGCCGCTGTGCGCCATCGCGCGCATCAGTGCCAGGGTTTCAGGGGCAATGCGGAAGTTCAGAGCGGCAAAACGCGCGGCAAAGCGAGCAACGCGCAATACGCGCAGCGGATCTTCGCTGAATGCCGGGGAAACATGGCGCAGAATGCGTTGCTCAATATCGTCCCGTCCGCCGTAAGGATCGTAATACTGACCCGTTTCATCGGCCGCAATCGCGTTAATCGTCAGGTCGCGGCGCGCCAGATCCTGCTCCAGAGTGACATCCGGCGCGGAATAACAGGTAAAGCCGGTATAACCGTGCCCGGACTTACGTTCGGTACGGGCCAGCGCATACTCTTCATGGCTGACAGGGTGCAGATAAACCGGGAAATCACGGCCAACCTGTTGATACCCCTGCTCCAGCATCTGCTGAGGAGAGGCTCCCACCACTACCCAGTCTTTATCTTTAAGCGGTAAATTAAGCAGTTGGTCACGAACCGCCCCACCGACGAGGTAAGTCTTCACGGTCTGTCTCCGTAAGAGGTCAACTATCGCTGAGTTTACTGCCTGGCTCTGTGTGGAGGCAGGCAGGGATCAGTGTAAAACGGACAGGGCAGGGATTAACGCATCCAGCGATCGTTCTTCTTACGCCGTGGCAGCATATGGGGCAGCAGCAGACCGAGCAGCAGGCCGGCACCGGCAACGCCGCCACCGTAGATAAACCACTGTAAAATGATGGACCGCTGTTTATCGTCCAGCTGTACGCTGGCGGCATCAACTTTTTTCCTGGCGACAATCAGCTGGTTTTTCAGCTGCTGATTTTCTTCTTTCAGGGCGTTGATCGCGCTGTCGCTGCTGGAGGCTTTGTGCTGCATTTCTGCGGTGCGCTGATTCCAACTGTTGTCGATATTGGCCAGCTTCGCGGTTAAATCTTTCACCTGCTGTTCCAGCTGCGGCACCCGGGTACGCAGGCTGGGCTGATCTTTCAGCTGTGTCAGCGGGATCCAGGTGGTGCGGTTTTCAGCGTCACGGATCTGGCCATATTTGCCATTGCTCTGCAGCAGAGTGACCTGTTCACCGGCATTGACGGTGCCCACCAGGCGGTACTCATTACCCGGGCCGCTGCGTACCCAGGTAGAAAGTTCATCGGAAACATAACGCGTTTCGTCGGCGTAAGCGGTCGCTGCAGCGCTGCAAGTCAGGAAAGCTAAGGCGATAAGGTGAGTTTTTTTCATTCGAACTCGTTATTAATTTGCTGAAAAAGTGGATCCACAGTCTGAGTGGGGCTGTGCCAAATCTGAATAAGAACTATCTCAGACCCCTGCTAATGAGCAAGGTGTACTCACACTACCGAGAATATTAAGGCCTGCTTAAAACAGGCGTTAAGCTTGGTTATGGTACAAAGCATAACAAAACCCGGGCGGTTATGCCGCCAGTGGGAGTCTTTCATTTATATTTATTAACATTTGGCTGATATTTGCCCGATTAAACACAGCCGGACAATTTCCCCCGCCGTATGGTAAAACCGGGCATAATCACCGCAAACAGCGCTAATATGTGCGGGTTATCACCGGGATTAAGACATTATGACTATTGAAATTGAGTTGAAGTTCATTGCCACCACTGATGCCGTTGCCGAAACACGTCAAAAACTGACGGCGTTTCCTCACCAGCACAGCAGCGGAAAGTCCCTGACAAATATCTATTTTGAAACCCCGGACAGCCAGCTGCGCCGCTGGGATATGGGGCTGCGTATTCGCGGACTGGGTGACCGTTATGAAATGACGCTGAAGACCGCCGGTCAGTGCGTTGGCAGCCTGCAGCAAAGGCCGGAATATAATATTCCGCTTACTGAACCGGCCCTGGATCTGACGCGCTTACCGCCGCAGGTCTGGCCGCATGATACCGATGTTGAGGCGCTGCAACAGCAGCTCAGCGCCCTGTTTACCACCCACTTCACCCGCGAAACCTGGCTGGTGACTTACCGCCAGAGTGAAATTGAAGTGGCCTGTGACCAGGGGGAAATCAGTGCGCAGCAGCGCAGTGAGCCGCTGTGTGAAGTCGAGCTGGAACTGAAAAGCGGTGAACGCAGCGATCTGCTGGCGCTGGCCGCAGAGCTGGCTGCTGCAGGTGGTTTACGGCTCGGCAGCCGCAGTAAGGCGGCGCGTGGCTATGACCTGGCGGCTGGAAATCCGGTGCGCACGGTGCGCCCGCTGACGGTGTTAGCGGTTGCAGCGAAGGCGAGCGTTGCCGATGCGCTGTCCGCCTCGCTGCTGCTGGCATTAAATCACTGGCAGTTTCATGAGGAGTTATGGCTGGAAGGTAATCAGGCTGCCCGTCAGGGGATCATTGACGCGCTGGATCTGCTGCGCCAGATCTTTGTCCTGTATGGTGCGTTGATCCCGCGTAAAGCCAGCAGCGAACTGCGCCAGATGCTGACAGCAACCGAAGAAAGCCTGCAACAGCAGGCGCAGGAGGCGGCGGTATTATGCACCTCAGCGCCCTGGGTTCAGGCGCAGTTAGCCCTCACTGACTGGGTGGTGACCCAACGCTGGCAGCAGTATATCGATACCAAAGCCGCAACGGCGTTGCAGGGATCGTTTAAGCGATTCAGCGATATTATGCTGGGACGCGTGGTCGCCGATTTGAAAGCCTGTTTTGGCAAAATCAACCAGCCAAATGAGTATCAGGATAAGCTGCCACGTCTGCGCAATCAGCTGCTGGCGGTACGGCTGCTGGCCGGTGCCAGTGACGCGGCCGCGGTGACGCCGTGGCTGGCGGGCTGGCAGCAATTTCAGCAGTACATTGTTGCCGGTCAGGATGCCTGGCTCGATCGCCAGCGCCGTGAGGTGCTGAAGCAACCGGCATTCTGGAGAAACGGCACTAACTAACCCCGCCTGCTGCGCCAGCGGATTCTGTCTGAAGGGAAACGACGCGCCGGAAATGCCGGCGCTGTGGGAGTGACTATGGTGCCATTAATAACCCAGCCGTTCGCTGAGCGCATTGCCGCCCGGACAGATAGCCTGGATGCGTTAGGGGAAATAACCGACAGTCAGCGTCAGGTGCTGGCTTTCAGTGATTTTATAAGTGACAGCCTGCTGGCGTATCCGTCCTGGTGGCAGCAGTTAAATGAAAACCCGCCATCCGCTGAAGAGGACAGGCACTATCCGGCCTGGCTGCAGCAGCAGCTGGCTGCTGTCAGCGATGAAAACAGCCTGATGTGCCAACTGCGGCTGTTTCGTCGTCACATGCTGACGCGCATTGCCTGGATGCAGGCGCTGATGCTCAGCAGCACGGAACAGTCGCTGCGTCAGCTGAGCGCACTGGCGGAAACCCTGATCGTCGCGGCGCGCGACTGGTTGTGGCAGGCGGCATGCCAGGAGTATGGCACCCCGGTCAACGCACGGGGGGAAGCGCAGCCGCTGTTGATCCTCGGCATGGGCAAGCTGGGCGGCGGCGAGCTGAACTTCTCTTCAGATATCGATCTGATATTTACCTGGCCGGAAAATGGCGTCACCCGTGGCGGACGCCGTGAACTGGATAATGCCCAGTTTTTTACCCGTCTCGGACAGCGGCTGATTAAAGTGCTTAACCAGCCCACGGCCGAGGGCTTTGTGTATCGCGTGGATATGCGCCTGCGTCCGTTTGGTGACAGCGGGCCGCTGGTACTGAGCTTTGCCGCGCTGGAAGACTACTATCAGGAGCAGGGACGCGACTGGGAGCGCTACGCGATGGTCAAAGCCCGGCTGATGGGGGCGGACGATGACCGCTGGAGCCAGGAACTGCAGCAGATGCTGCGTCCCTTTGTCTTCCGGCGCTACATTGATTTCAGCGTGATCCAGTCACTGCGCAAGATGAAAGCGATGATTGCCCGTGAAGTCAGACGCCGTGGGTTAACGGATAATATTAAACTCGGGGCGGGCGGCATCCGTGAAGTGGAGTTTATTGCCCAGGTCTTTCAGCTGATCCGGGGTGGACGTGAGCGCTCACTTCAGCAGCGTGCTCTGCTGCCCACCCTGGAAGCCATTGCCGAACTGCAACTGCTGTCGCCGGAGGCGGTGCAGCAACTGCGCGCCGCCTATCTGTTTTTACGCCGGCTGGAAAACCTGTTGCAGAGCATTAACGATGAACAGACCCAGACCCTGCCCGCCAGTGCGCTGGACCGGGCGCGTCTGTGCTGGGGTATGCAGCTGGCGGACTGGTCAGTGCTTACTCACCAGCTGGAACAGCATATGAGCGTGGTGCGCATCCTGTTCAATCAGCTGATTGGTGATGATGATGCGGAAAGCAGCGAAAGCCGTGAAGTCACGGAATTTGAGCTGCTGTGGCAGGATCGGCTGGAGGATGCGGAACTTGCACCGCTGGTGCCGCATCTTGACAGTGAGGCGCGCCACAAGCTGTTGCACAGCATCAACGCGCTCCGTAGCGATGTGGATAAACGCACTATCGGACCGCGTGGACGTCAGGCTCTTGACCAGCTGATGCCGCGTTTGATGAGTGAGGTGGTGCCACGCACGGATGCGGCGGTAACCTTCAGCCGGCTGACGCCGCTGCTGCTGGGTGTGGTGACCCGCAGCACCTACCTTGAGCTGCTGACCGAGTTTCCGGGGGCACTGCAACATCTGATCCGCCTGTGCGCCGCATCGCCGATGGTGGCCAGCCAGCTGGCGCGTTATCCACTGCTGCTGGATGAACTGCTGGATCCGGCAACGCTGTATCAGGCCACCAATGCCTACCGCGACGAACTGCGCCAGTATTTGCTGCGTATCCCGGAAGAGGATGAGGAGCAGCAGCTGGAAGCACTGCGTCAGTTTAAGCAGGCGCAACAGCTGCGTATTGCGGCGGCGGATATTGTCGGTACTTTGCCGGTGATGAAGGTCAGCGATCATCTGACCTGGCTGGCGGAAGCCATCACCGAAGCAGTGGTGCAACAGGCGTGGCATATGATGGTGCAGCGCTACGGGCGGCCTGCGCATCTGAGTGATAACGGTGAACGCGGCTTTGCCGTAGTGGGCTACGGCAAGCTGGGCGGCTGGGAGCTGGGCTACCGTTCCGACCTCGACCTTGTGTTTCTCCATGACTGTCCGGCGGAGACGGTGACGATTGGCGAGCGCAGCATTGATGGCCGCCAGTTTTATCTGCGCCTGGCACAGCGGGTAATGCATCTGTTCAGTACCCGCACCACCTCCGGCATTCTGTACGAGGTGGATGCGCGCCTGCGTCCGTCCGGTGCGGCGGGGATGCTGGTCAGTACCTTTGCGGCCTTTGAAGAGTATCAGCATCAGGAAGCCTGGACCTGGGAGCATCAGGCGCTGGTGCGGGCGCGCATTGTCTACGGTGAACCGGCGCTGGAGCAGCGTTTTAGCGCCATTCGTCGCAGGGTGCTGGCACAGCCGCGTGAAGCGGAAAAACTCAAAACTGCAGTACGTGAGATGCGCGAAAAAATGCGCGCCCATCTCGGGCAGAAGCATAAAGGGCGCTGGGATATAAAGGCCGATGTTGGCGGTATCACCGACATAGAATTTATTACCCAGTATCTGGTGCTGCGCTATGCGGCGGAAGAGCCGGAGTTAACCCGCTGGTCCGACAATGTGCGCATTCTGGCAATGCTGGCGGACAGCGGGAAAATGGCGCCGCAACAGGCGCAGGCGCTGACCCATGCCTATGTCACCCTGCGTGATGCGCTGCATCGTCTGGCGCTGCAGGAACTGCCTGGCCACGTTGAGCCGCAGGCGTTTCTGAGTGAACAGGAAACCGTAAACCGCTGCTGGCAGTGGTGGTTTGCCGAATAACGACCGGCGTGCGGCCATCGGGGAGCACGCCAGTTATTTGCCGGATTAACAACTGTGCTATCATCGCGCGCAGTATTTTTTACCGTTTTACTCAGTCTGGAGTCACTGGATGAAAGTTACACTGCCCGATTTTAGTCGTGCCGGAGTTTTGGTGGTTGGCGATGTGATGTTGGATCGCTACTGGCACGGCCCGACCAGTCGCATCTCACCTGAAGCCCCGGTGCCGGTGGTGAAAGTTGAACAGGTGGAAGATCGTCCGGGGGGCGCGGCTAACGTTGCGATGAATATTGCGGCGCTGGGCGCGCAGTCACGTCTGGTCGGACTGACCGGGGTGGATGAAGCGGCCAGCGTACTGAGCGCGTCGCTGAGTAACGTTAATGTTCAGTGCGATTTTGTGGCACTGCCGGGGCATCCTACCATCACCAAACTGCGGGTACTGTCACGCAGTCAGCAGCTGCTGCGGCTGGACTTCGAGGAAGGCTTTGCCGGGGTAGATGCAGAACCGATGCATCAGCGAATCCGCCAGGCGTTACCCGGACTGGGTGCGCTGGTGCTGTCTGACTATGCCAAAGGGGCGCTGGAAAACGTCAGTACCATGATCACCCTGGCGCGTGAGGCCGGGGTACCGGTGCTGATTGACCCGAAAGGCTCGGACTTCAGCCGCTATCACGGCGCGACCCTGCTGACGCCAAATTTCTCTGAATTTGAAGCGGTGGTGGGTAAGTGTAAAACCGATGAAGAAATCGCTGAACGCGGTCATGCGCTGATTAAACAGCACGATCTGGCGGCGCTGCTGGTGACCCGCTCGGAACATGGTATGACCCTGCTGCAGCCGGGTAAAGCGCCGTTCCATCTGCCAACCCAGGCTCAGGAAGTGTTTGATGTCACCGGTGCCGGCGATACGGTGATCGGCGTGCTGGCGGCAGCACTGGCCGCCGGGAACAGCCTGGAAGAGAGCTGCTTCCTGGCAAACGCGGCGGCAGGTGTGGTGGTGGGTAAACTCGGCACCTCCACCGTTTCTCCGGTAGAGCTGGAAAATGCTATTCGCGCCCGACCTGAGTCCGGTTTTGGCGTGATGAATGAAGCACAGCTGAAAGCCGAAGTGGCTAAAGCGCGTCAGCGCGGTGAAAAAGTAGTGATGACCAACGGGGTGTTTGACATCCTGCATGCCGGCCACGTTTCTTATCTGGCGAATGCGCGTAAGCTGGGCGACCGGCTGATTGTTGCCGTGAACAGTGATGTCTCAACCCGCCGTCTGAAAGGCGAAACCCGTCCTGTGAATCCGCAGGAAAACCGCATGATCGTGCTGGGTGCGCTGGAAGCGGTGGACTGGGTGGTCAGCTTTGAAGAAGATACGCCGCAGCGTCTGATTGCCGAAATTCTGCCGGATCTGCTGGTTAAAGGCGGTGATTATCAGCCAGAAGATATCGCTGGTAGCAAAGAAGTGTGGGCCAATGGCGGTGACGTTCGGGTGCTTAACTTTGAAGACGGGATTTCGACCAGCAATATCATTAAGACTATCGTCAGCCGTACCAGCTGATAAACCACACCTGCTGCCGGTGCACGGGCAGCAGGTGTGTCGGTTTAGCTGTCCTGCGCCGGAATGGTGGGGGCCGCAGTGGCTACGCCGCTTTCCGGGCTGGTGCCGCGTTTTTCCAGTTCACTGATGCGTTGTTCCAGCGCCGCCAGCTTTTCACGGGTGCGTAACAGTACCTGAGTCTGTACATCAAACTCTTCGCGGTTAACCAGATCAAGGCGAGAAAGTTGCGCCTGCAGGGTCTGGCGGATTTTCTTTTCAATATCATCACCAAACTCACGGATGCCTTTCGGCATTGAGTCGTGGACCTGGCGAGCCAGTTGTTCAATCTTTTTCGGGTCAATCATGGCAGCTTCCTGATAACGGCAAAGTTTATCTAAGTGTAATCCCTGTAGCTGAAAGGATAAACCTGAAAACGTTGTGATGAAACATGGTGAGAAAAATGACATTTTTGCCCGTTGCCCGCCATCGCTAACAGCGTTATAGTAAATCTGCTTATTCTCAGGGCGGGGCGAAATTCCCCACCGGCGGTAAATCAGCTACGGCTGAAAGCCCGCGAGCGCTTCGGGAGCACTTCCGAAGGTCAGCAGATCCGGTGTAATTCCGGGGCCGACGGTTACAGTCCGGATGGGAGAGAGTAACGTATCCTGCCGGGCGTATGCCCGACGCGCGTTATCTTTTGGTCAACATATGACGCTCCTAAGCACGCCCTGGTTCTGGTAACTCGTACATATACTAAGGTTTATTTACCATGAATCAGTCGCTACTTTCTGAATTTGGCACGCCTGAACAGCGTGTTGAACGAGCTCTCACTGCACTACGCGCCGGGCGCGGGGTAATGGTGCTTGACGATGAAGATCGTGAAAACGAAGGTGATATGATCTTCGCTGCCGAAACCATGACCGTCGAGCAGATGGCATTAACCATTCGCCACGGCAGCGGCATTGTCTGTCTGTGCCTGCCGGAATCCCGTCTTAAACAGCTTGAGCTGCCGATGATGGTGGACAATAACACCAGCGCTTATGGCACCGGCTTTACCGTGACCATTGAAGCGGCCAGCGGTGTGACCACCGGGGTGTCGGCTGCCGATCGCCTGACCACCATCCGTGCGGCGATTGCTGAACAGGCAAAACCTGCCGATCTTAACCGTCCGGGGCACGTTTTCCCGCTGCGGGCACGTGAGGGCGGGGTACTGACCCGTGGCGGACATACCGAAGCCACTATCGACCTGGTGACCCTGGCAGGCTTTACCCCGGCTGGCGTGCTGTGTGAACTGACCAACGATGATGGTTCGATGGCACGGGCAGCCGAGGTGGTGGCCTTTGGTAAACGGCATCAGATGCCGGTGGTGACCATTGACGATCTGGTGACCTGGCGCCGCAGTCGCGAAACCCTGCAGGCCAGCTAAGCCTTTATGGAGCTACCTGCTCGGGGAGCTCCACTTTTTTCCCAGCGGTTTTTCTTCTTATTCAGTTTTACTGATGATCACTGTCAGCATTCGCCAGGTTTTTTAGCGGCAAAAAAAGCGTACTGTAGCCGGTATTACAGATTACCCGGCAGGAGCAGCAGTATGAATCAGCCACGTATGCCGGCACTTTTCCTCGGTCACGGTAGTCCGATGAACGTGCTGGAAGAAAATCACTATACCCTTAGCTGGCGCGGGCTGGGCAGCCGCTTACCGCGCCCGAGTGCGATCCTCGCCATCTCGGCGCACTGGTATACCGATGGCACGGCAGTGACGGCGATGGCGCAACCGCGCACCATCCACGATTTTGGTGGTTTCCCGGACGCATTGTATCAAACCGAATATCCGGCCCCCGGCAGCCCGGCACTGGCAAAGCAGGTTGCAGATATACTCAGCCCGCTGCCGGTCAGGCTGGACCAGCAGTGGGGACTGGATCACGGCAGCTGGGGCGTATTAATCAAACTCTACCCGGAGGCCGATATTCCGGTGGTGCAGCTGAGCCTCGATCGCCGTCAGCCTGCGACATACCACTTTGAGCTCGGGCGTAAACTGGCGGTGCTGCGTGAGCAGGGGGTGATGATTGTCGCCAGCGGTAATGTGGTGCATAACCTGCGGGCGGCGAGCTGGCAGGCGGAGGCACCGGCGTATCCCTGGGCGCAGGGGTTTAACCAGTACGTCCATGACAATCTTAACTGGCAGGGAGAAGCCGGTCAGCATCCGCTGGTGAATTACCTGCAGCATCCGGGGGCCGCGTTGTCTAATCCCACCCCGGAGCACTATCTGCCGCTGCTATATGTACTGGGCGCATGCCAGGCGGATGAAAATGCCGCGGTGGTGGTGGACGGAATTGAGATGGCCTCGCTCAGTATGCTGTCAGTGCAGGTGGGGTGAGCAGTCAGGAAACCCGGTCGCGGGTTCCCTGAGCGCTTAGCTGACAAAAAAGTGCGGATAGAAGCGCGACAGATCTTGAGTGATGAGCTGGCGATCTTCGCGGATTCCGATACCGGCTGGCTGGTCGTTGACCAGCCAGCTGCCAATCAGGGTATAGCTGTCGCCAAACTTCGGCAGCGGGTGAAACTGCTGCACAATCATGCCTTCTTCACCGTAAGGACCTTCAGCGCGGGCGATCTCCTGACCCTGTTCCATAATGCGAATATTGGCACCTTCGCGGGAAAACAGTGGCTTCACCACATATTTATCCGGCGCGGTAAAAGTATCTTCGGCAAACCAGGCGGGCAGCAGATTCGGATGGTTAGGAAACATCTGCCACAGCAGCGGCAGCAGCGCTTTATTGGACAGAATGCATTTCCAGCCTGGCTCCAGCCAGCGCACGCCGCAATCTGCCAGCTTGGTCGAGAAAACCTCGCGCAACATAAATTCCCACGGATACAGCTTAAACAGGTTACCGATCACCCGATCGTTGAGATCGGTAAACTGACCTTTTTCGCCGAGACCGATGTCGTCAATAAACAGAAAATCGTTGGGCAAGCCGGCTTCACTGGCACAGTCCTGCAGATACTGCACCGTGGCGCGATCTTCTTCGCTGTCACGGCAGCAGGAAAAATGCAGCTGATTAATCCCCCGCTGCCGCTGGAATTCAGTAAAGCGTGAGATCAGCTTTTCCTGCAGGCTGTTAAACTGGTCACTGCCGGCGGGCAGGTGGCCGGCTTTCAGCTGATCTTCCAGCCAGATCCACTGAAAAAAAGCCGCTTCATACAGCGAGGTTGGCGTGTCGGCATTATTCTCCAGCAGTTTGGGGGCAGAAATGCCATCCCAGGCCAGATCGAGTCGCGAATAGAGCGAAGGCTGGGCGCTTCTCCATGACTCCCGAACAAAATCCCAGGTATGGGCAGGAATGCGAAACCGGGTCAGCAGGGCTTCACTGCTAACCACCTTTTCCACTACCTGCAGGCACATCTGATGCAGTTCTGCTGTCACCGTCTCCAGCGTCTCAATCTGCTGCAGGGTGAAACGATAGCAGGCATCTTCACACCAGTAAGGCTCGCCATACAGGGTATGAAAATTAAATCCGTATTCGGTAGCTTTTGCCCGCCAGTCCGGGCGCTCAGCGATCGCAATCCGCTCCATCAGTGATTACCCCCCAAAACTACGCTGGCTGTTCTGCGAGGCGCTGCTGTACGGACGGCTGCTCTGTTTCGCCACGGTTTCACCAAAACCACCGCGGGTGACGGTATGGGTGGTGGCGGGTTTCGGGGTCAGTGCGCTTTTCGGTACCGTCATACTGCGTCCGGTAGTGGCAGGGCCGTAGCTTTTGCCGGTGGCATCAACAAATTTACCATTGGCCGGGTTGCCTGCAGCGCGCGAGGTAAACAGTGGCTGCTGTGAGCCCAGACCGCCGCTCATCATGCGTCCCATCATATAGCCGGCCATCAGCGGCATCCAGAAACTGCCGCCGGACGATGATTCAGCGTTAGTGCTGCCCAGGCCAGCCTGAGCCTGCTGGCATTGCCCTTCACCAAATTCTGCCACGCAGTCTTCGCGGCTGGCATATTTAGGGGCAGTTTTAGCTGCTTCCAGTTTGGCATTATTAAACGCGGTGGTGCACTGCGCACTTTTTCCCGGATTGGCCTGTGAGCAGTCGTCGGCATTCTGGTAAAGCGCGACAGTCTCATCTTTCTGTTCACAGCCTGCCAGTAAAATGACGGTAGTGATCGCCAGGGCAACTGGCGTTAAATGATTTGCACTCCATTTTTTACGAAATGAAGCGCGGTTGATTTTTGTCGTCCGTTTCATGTTTTAATCATTCCCCAGGTTAAGGAAGCACAGAATAGGGGAATATTGATGGAAAATGAAGCGATCGCGCGTCGAGGGGGCAGATTTTTATCGGGCGCTACCCTGAACAAAACCGGGCAGGAAAAAAGACCGGGCAGTCAGGACTGCCCGGCAGTGAGAATTACTGACGGAAAGGATTTGAACCGCGACGAGCAGGTGTTGACGCACTGGCCGGCTGAGCATGCGTGGTTGCACCTGCTTCGGTACCGTCGGCCAGCGCATCCTGATGCGGATTTTCCGGCGCAACGTTTTCAGCAGTGGTGCTGACCTCTTTGCCCAGCTGCGCATTCAGCTGGGCCAGATCCTGCTCGTTCAGGGTACCCAGCGCGGACTTAATATTCAGCTGATTAATCATATAGGTATAACGCGCGTCAGACAGCTGCTGCTTCGCATTGTACAGCGTGGTGGTGGCATCCAGTACGTCAACGATAGTGCGGGTACCGACCTGATAACCGGCTTCCATCGCATCCAGCGAGCTTTGCGCTGACACTACCGCCTGCTTATAGGCGTTGATGCTGCTGATGGAGGCATTCACATTATTGAATGAAGAGCGTACGGTCTGTACGGTGCTGCGGTGCGCGCCTTCCAGCTGCTCACTGGCGGCGACAAAGGCGTACTGTGCCTGTTTCACCTGTGAATTAACTGCGCCGCCGCTGTACAGTGGCAGGCTAAAGCTCAGGCCGACCTGATTACTGCCGCTGATATTGTCCGAGGTGCTGGAAGACTGGTTAGCGCGGCTGCCGCCATAGCGGGTGTTAGACAGACCGGTAGAGGCAGTCAGGCCGAGGGTTGGCATATGGCCGGTTTCCGCTGAGCGGATTTGCTCACGCGCCAGATCCTGTGACAGACGGGCAGACAACAGGCTGAGGTTACGGCTGTCGGCTTCTTTCAGTAGCCGGGCAACCGGCTGAGGCTTGCTGGTCTGGAAGCGATCAATATTGAGTGACGCCAGGCTCAGATAATCGTTACCGGTAACCAGACGCAGGCTTTCCACAGCGTTATCCAGGTTGTTGCGCGCGGTGACTTCACTGGCCAGTACGGTATCGTACTGGGCGCGGGCGTTCTGCACGTCCGTAATCGCGACCAGACCCACGTTAAAGCGCTGAGTGGTTTGATCCAGCTGGCGATAGATAGACTGTTTCTGAGCTTCAGTATAAGACAGGGTATCAATGGCGTTCAGTACGTTAAAATACGCCGTTGCGGTATTTAAGATTAGCGTCTGTTGTGCGGTCTGATAGGTGACATCCTGAATCCCGGCCGTTTTTTCCTGCAGGGTTAATGCCCGCCATTTAGACATATCAAAAATGGTTTGGGTTAACTGCAATGAGGCGCTTTTGGCATTGGAGCTTAAACCGCTACTGTCACGAAAACCGTTATTCCAGGTGTAGTCAGCGCCCAGGCCCAGTTGAGGTAACAGCGGGCTGCGGGCTTCGTTAATTTTCTCAAATGCCGCATCACGATCGGCTGCAGAACTGCGGAGATCCGGGTTAGACAGGCGGGCCTGTTGATAAACCTGCAGTAAGTTTTCTGCCTGGCTGGATACGCTAAAGCCGCACAGGCCAAGACCAACGAGTAGAGGTAGCAGTTTTTTCATTTGTATTCCTTGTAATGCAGCAGGCTTGCTATGGTAGCGCTGACATAAATCAAAATTGCCGTCGATTCTAACAGAGAGCGCAGAAGAGGTAATTTGGCTGAACGTGCCATTTCGCCTTAATTTGCGTAAATTACACCGTACTTTACGTTAGTCGTGTAGTGAAGCACCGACGATCGCTACACTATAGTACCCGCCTTTTTCCAGTTTATCCCAGGTTGTCTGAGCTGGCTTTTTTTGCAGCGCCCCCGCCGGGCAGGCAGTAACCGGTCTGCGCAACCTGATTTTTGACTCTTCTGCCGCTATCCGGCAACCTGAGTTGCTCAGAATATAGTGAGTTTTATCATTATCAGCAGATATTTTCAGGAGAAAATGTATGGCCAGCGATAACAATCATTATCCGGTGACCTACGGTAAAGACGATGTAGAGATTATTGCACGGGAAACACTCTATCGCGGCTTTTTTTCACTGGAGCGTTATCGTTTTCGTCACCGCCTGTTTAACGGCAGCATGAGTGGCGAGGTTATCCGCGATATTTTTGAGCGCGGCCATGCGGCAGCGTTGTTACCCTATGATCCGCAACGCGATCAGGTAGTGCTGATTGAACAGATCCGCATTGCGGCCTGGGACAATTCACCGACGCCCTGGATGCTGGAACTGATCGCCGGCATGATCGAACCCGGTGAACAACCGGAAGAGGTGGCCCGCCGCGAGGCGCTGGAAGAAGCGGATATTACCCCAGGCCGGATCAAGCCAGTGATCAGCTATCTTTCCAGTGCCGGGGGCACCAGTGAACGGCTGGCGGTGTATGTCGGTGAAGTGGATGCCCGTCAGGCCGGGGGAAATCACGGGCTGGCAGAGGAAAACGAGGATATCCTGGTGCATGTGGTCAGCCGTCAGCAGGCTTACCAGTGGGTGGAGCAAGGGAAAATTGATAATGCGGCTGCGGTTATTGCCTTACAATGGCTTGAACTGCACCATACACAATTACGTAAAGAGTGGGTTAACCAATGATGAAGCATTATGTCCCTGACTTTCCTGAAATGATGCGCATCAGCGAAACCAATTATGCGCAGTTACGTCGTTTGCTGCCTCGGGAAGAGCGCACAGGGGAATCCGTTATCTATCGGGTTAACGGTGCCAGTTATCAGATTACCGTCCAGGAACCGACCCGCTATACTACTCTTGTAGAGATAAAACAGACGACTCCTGCCGTCAGTTACTGGAGCCTGCCGTCGATGTCGGTACGCCTGTACCATGATGCGCGGGTGGCTGAAGTGTGTTCTACTCAGCAGATCTACCGCTTTAAGGCACGTTATGATTATCCTAATAAAAAACTGCACCAACGTGATGAAAAGCATCAAATAAACCAGTTTCTTGCGGAGTGGCTGCGCTATTGTTTATCCCATGGCGCGTTAGCAGTTCCGGTTTACTAACATGCGGTATCAGAACGCTGAGATGGTGGTAACCCTAAGGATATATTGATTGGATAGTCTGTTAGATATTCCTGTAACAAGTGGATCCGGATTCAGAATTTTGCAGATTACGGACAGCCACCTGTTTGCCGGTAAACATGAAACGCTGCTGGGCGTGAATACCTGGGACAGCTTTAATGCCGTGTTGAACGCCATCGCCGGGCAGCAGCAGCCGATTGATTTGATCGTGGCCACCGGTGATCTGGCGCAGGACCATTCCGCAGAGGCCTATCAGCACTTTGCTCACGAAATTGTTCGCCTGCCGGCACCCTGCGTCTGGTTACCTGGCAATCATGACTTTCAGCCGCTGATGTATAAGACATTTGCCGATGCCGGCATTGCAGCTGAAAAAAAGGTGCTGGCCGGTGAACACTGGCAGATCCTGTTATTGGACAGTCAGGTGTCCGGCGTACCGCACGGTGAGCTGAGTGACTATCAGCTGGAGTGGCTGGAAAAACAGCTGGCGCAGGAACCACAGCGACATACTCTGGTGTTATTACATCATCATCCGCTGCCTTCGGGCTGTAACTGGCTCGATCAACACAGCCTGCGTAATTCGTCAGTGTTCGATCAGGTGCTGCAGAAATATCCGCTGGCAAAACATCTGTTATGTGGCCACATCCATCAGGAACTTGACCTGCAATGGCAGGGGCGGCGGGTACTGACTACGCCGTCCACCTGCGTGCAGTTTAAACCGCACTGCACTACCTTTACTATTGACCAGGAACCACCGGGCTGGCGCTGGATTGAACTGCACAGTGACGGGCGTCTGGATACCGGGGTTCAGCGTCTGGCAACCCGGCAGTTCAGCCCCGATATTGACTCGGAAGGGTATTAAATCGTGGCAACCATACTTTATCTGCACGGTTTTAACAGTTCACCACAGTCGGCAAAAGCCACTTTGTTTCAGCGCTGGCTTAGCGAACATCATCCACATATTCGTCTGCTGGTGCCGCAGTTGCCTGCCTTTCCGCAGCAAGCGGCGGCACAGCTGGAAGACACGGTATTACAGTCAGCCGGTGAGCAACTGGCGCTTGTGGGCTCATCGCTGGGCGGCTACTATGCGACCTGGTTATCGCAGTGTTTTGTCCTGCCTGCCGTGGTGATTAATCCGGCCGTTCGTCCCTTTGAACTGCTGGTGGATTATCTGGGAGAAAACCAGAACCCGTACACCGGTCAGCAATATGTGTTAGAGTCTCGCCATATTTACGACCTGAAAGTAATGCAGATAGATCCGCTGGAGTCGCCTGATTTAATCTGGCTGCTACAGCAGACCGGTGATGAAGTGCTCGACTATCGTCAGGCTGTGGACTACTACGCAGCCTGTCGTCAAACGGTCGAAGTGGGCGGAAATCATGCATTTACCGGAATTGAACGCCATTTCCCCGCCATGCTCGATTTCCTGGGATTCTCAGGCAGCGGTGAGTCGGGAATTGGACACTAAGCTTAGCCATCAATCAGATTTTTTACCATGACTCAATCCAGCTATAACGCTGATTCCATTGAAGTTCTCAGCGGACTTGAACCCGTGCGTCGTCGTCCGGGGATGTACACCGATACTGCACGTCCTAATCATCTGGGCCAGGAAGTGATTGACAACAGCGTGGATGAAGCGCTGGCGGGCCATGCCCGGCGTATCGAAGTGATACTGCACGCCGATCAGTCGCTGGAAGTGATCGATGACGGACGCGGTATGCCGGTGGATATTCATCCTGAAGAGGGTGTGCCGGCGGTTGAACTGATTTTCTGTCGTCTGCATGCCGGCGGCAAATTCTCAAATAAAAACTACCAGTTCTCCGGCGGGTTACACGGAGTCGGGATCTCGGTAGTGAATGCCCTGTCCAGACGGGTTGAAGTGACCGTGCGCCGTAACGGCCTGATCTATGAAATGGCCTTTGAAAACGGTGATAAGGTACAGGATCTGACCGAAACCGGCACCAGCGGTAAGCGCAATACCGGTACCCGGGTGCAGTTCTGGCCGGATGAATCCTTTTTTGACAGCCCGCGTTTTTCCGTTTCACGCCTGAGCCATCTGCTGAAAGCCAAAGCGGTGCTGTGCCCCGGCGTTGAGATTATTTTTAAAGATAAGGTCAACAATACCGAGCAGCGCTGGTGCTACGCCGATGGCCTGACCGACTACCTGATGGAAGCAGTTAACGGCCTGCCGACGCTGCCGGAGCAGGCGTTTGTCGGTTCCTTTGCGGCGGAAGTTGAAGCGGTAGACTGGGCGCTGCTGTGGCTGCCGGAAGGGGGCGAGCTGCTGACCGAAAGCTACGTCAACCTGATCCCCACTATGCAGGGGGGCACCCATGTTAACGGCCTGCGTCAGGGTCTGCTGGATGCGATGCGTGAATTCTGTGAATTCCGCAACATCCTGCCGCGCGGCGTAAAACTTTCCGCTGAGGATATCTGGGATCGCTGTGCTTACGTGCTGTCGGTGAAAATGCAGGATCCGCAGTTTGCCGGTCAGACTAAGGAACGCCTCTCTTCACGTCAGTGCGCGGCCTTTGTTTCCGGGGTGGTGAAAGACGCTTTCAGTCTGTGGCTGAACCAGAACGTGCAGGCTGCTGAGATGCTGGCTGAAATGGCCATCAGCAGCGCCCAGCGCCGTCTGCGCGCGGCGAAAAAAGTGGTGCGCAAAAAACTGACCAGTGGCCCGGCGCTGCCTGGCAAGCTGGCGGACTGCAGTGCGCAGGATCTCAGCCGTACCGAACTGTTTCTGGTGGAAGGGGATTCTGCAGGCGGTTCAGCCAAACAGGCGCGCGATCGTGAATACCAGGCGATCATGCCGCTAAAAGGTAAAATCCTGAATACCTGGGAAGTGTCTTCCGATGAAGTGCTGGCATCGCAGGAAGTGCATGATATTTCTGTGGCAATCGGCATCGACCCGGACAGTGACGATCTCAGCCAGCTGCGCTACGGCAAGATTTGTATTCTGGCCGATGCGGACTCTGACGGGCTGCATATCGCTACCCTGCTTTGTGCGCTGTTTGTGCGTCACTTCCGCACCCTGGTGAAGAACGGTCATGTCTATGTGGCGATGCCGCCGTTGTACCGTATCGATCTCGGCAAAGAGGTGTTCTACGCGCTGGATGAGGATGAAAAAGCCGGCATTCTGGAACAGCTGAAACGCAAAAAGGGCAAGCCTGGCGTTCAGCGTTTTAAAGGGCTGGGGGAGATGAACCCGATGCAGCTACGTGAAACCACGCTCGATCCCAATACCCGCCGTCTGGTTCAGCTAACCATTGACGATCAGGATATGGATCAGACGATGGCCGTGATGGATATGCTGTTAGCGAAAAAACGCGCGGAAGATCGGCGTAACTGGCTACAGGAACGCGGTGATACGGCGGATATTAGCGGGTAATATCAACCTTTCTGAACGAGCTTCAGTCTGTGGTAAACGGGCGGTGTATCACCGCCCGCACGTATTATGCAGCCGGATCAAGCACGAAAATTTTCACGTTAAGCACATGATGTTTAATCGTGGCGCGATGCACCTCCATATGTGCTGACTGCTGATGCTGCTCCAGATGGCGCAGTGATTGCCATTTTTCCAGCATAAAAATAGAATCCGGTGAGTGCTGTTTCCAGGTAATCTGCGCTTTATGATCGGTCAGCGCCTGATACTGACCGCATCCCGGTTCCGCTAACACCAGGGGAATCAGTTTTTCAATCGCCTGTAAAACGGCAGTGCGGCGACCCGGCTTGATACAAATCTCAGCAATTACGGTTAGCATCGCGTTTCCTTAGTGAATGATAGCAGCAGGACAGTAACCACGGCAGCGCCAGACGCTACGCAAAAATGGCCTTCAGATGTGTCCGGTAACGTATAATATCATTTTCAATATCCGGCTGCTTTATCACATCGTTACAGATAAAAGTGGGCAGCGGGGACAGACCGAGAAACTGATTTGCCTTATGGAACGGCAGATAAACGCCATCCACGCCTGTACCGGCGAAGAACTGTTGTTGATCGGTAAAGGCTTCTGAAGGGGCGTTCCAGGTCAGCGACAGCAGGTACTGGTTACCCTGCAGCAGGCCCCCGGAACCGTATTTTTTGCTGCCATCGCTGCAGCTGCGGCCATCACTGGCATACAGCGTGCCGTGACCGGCGGTAAATACCTCATCAATATACTTCTTCAGCGTCCAGGGCGCGCCCATCCACCAGCCTGGCATCTGATAGATAATCACGTCCGCCGTTCGCAACTTTTCCACCTCTTCTTCAATCTGGTAGCCGCGATCAACTACCGTCACCCTGACCTGATGGCCCGCCTCCTGTAGCTCGCTGGCAGCCACGTCAGTCAGGGTGTGGTTCAGCTCGCCAGCAGAATGCCCAAAGGCCTTGCCGGCATCGATAATCAGTACGTTTTTCATAAAAAATCTCATTTCGGTGACTTTGCATAAGTATAAGCGTCTTGTTCACACCGTCTTCCATTTCTGGCCGTGTTTCCTACCATGGACACTTTCGCGAACATGGACACTACCGTGGACAAAAATACCCCTTATATTAATAGGCTCTGGATCACCACTGCACTCAGCCTGCGGTTTAACGACGCTCTGACTTACCGGGAAATCGCTGAACAACTGAACATCAGTACTTCCGCCACCCATAAAATGTTCAAGCGTTTTCGCCGCACAGGTATTAACTGGTCATTGTCAGAGAAATACACGCCTGAGCGCCTGGAGGAGGAGATCCCGGTACCGGTTCAGGAGCCGGGCAGCGGCAAAACGCGCACGGCCCGGCTGTGGGTCTGCGTGTGGGATGACCGCAACGCGGGTTCACAGCTGCCGCCCGCGGTCTGGTTCACGTATTCACCGGACCGTAAGGGGATACATCCACAGCAGCACCTTGCAGGGTACATCGGTATCCTGCAGGCGGATGCATAGGGCGGCTACAACGCGCTGTACGAAGACGGGCGCATCACCGAAGCTGTGTGCTGGGCGCATTCCCTGCGAAAAATTCACGACGTTCACGTCCGTACCCCGACCGACATCATCACCGAATCGCTGAAGCGCATCGGTGAGCTGTACGCCATCAAGGCGGAGATACGCGGCAGCCCGGCAAGACGAACGGCTGGCGGTTAGAAAAGCCAGGTCTGTTCCACTGATGCAGTCGCTGTACCACTGGATACAGGTGCAGATGACGGTGCTGTCGCGCCATTCGGATACGGCGAAGGCGTTCGCGTACCTGCTGAAACAGTGGGACGCGCTGAATCTGTTCTGCGGCAATGTGTGGTCGGAAATCGACAACAACATCGCAGAGAACGCGCTGCGTGGCGTTACCCTCGGCCGGAAGATCTGGCTGTTCGGCGGGTCAGACGCAGGCGGTGAGCGGGCCGCTGTGCTGTACTCTCTTATCGGCACCTGCCGGCTTAATGGTGTCGACCCGGAGGCGTGGCTGCGTTATGTCCCCGGCCATATCCAGGAATGGCCGGTGAACCGGCTGAGCGACCTGCTGCCGTAGAAAGCTGACCTGTCATCCGTCACTGTATGACAGTTCAGAACCGGTAATTCACCTGCAGCGAACCCTGGCTGTCGCGGTAGCCAGCACCCCCGGCCTGCTGCGTGAACACCACGGCCCCCGTAAGACTCCGCGAAAGACGCCCCTCCACGCCCGTTTGCAACTCGGCGATATTCCGGCTCCCCCGCACAGCATCCGTTTCTCCGTTCATGCGCACGCCGTATACTTTTGTATTATGCAGCCAGTTCAGCTCCACGAAAGGCTGAAATTCGCGGACGGTCTGCTGGTCGAGCCGGCTTTTCCCATTCAGGTAGGTTCTGAGTCCAAGGCGGGTGGTGACGCCGTCGTTTCCCGTCCCCTGCACGCGGGTGCCGCCAGCCTCGGTGTGGTCGTCCGCCCGGATGCCGGACTTGACGGCCTGCGCGTGCGGCTCAAGGAATATCCGGTTTTCCGTACCGGCGGCGCTTTGCCAGCTTTTCACCAGCCACGCGTAGCCCCCCTCAACCGATGCCTTTATTCCCTGACTGTTGTAACGCTCTGTCGGCAGCATGTCGCCGGAAACCTCGTTACGGAACCAGTTGTACTGCGCCCACGTCTCTGCCCACGCGCCGGTCTTTGCCTCTGCGTTCTGGTACCAGGTCCCGTAAAGCCCGACGCTGTATCCGCTCACGCGGCCTTTAGCGTCCCGGCCGGTCATGCCGTTGTGTGAGCTGCTGTCCGCCCGGCCGTAGCCGCCCATAAGACCTGCGTGAAGCGCGTCCGTTCCGTTCGTGGAACCCTGAATAACGTCACCGCCCAGTTGCAGCACGTAGCGGTTTGTCTGCGTGCGGTTCTGGCCGTCTGCCATGGACGCATGCCCGTGACTGCCCAGGTTACGCATCCACAGGCTGGTTGTCCGGTTTTCACCCGTTAACGGGTCGGTATAGCGCGTTTCGCCGCTGCGATCCCTCATCGACAGGTCAAACAGAGTACTCGCCGCCTGCAGGTTGGCGGTATAGGCCGCCGCCTCCGGGCGGTACATTCTGACCTGCTCAGGATCTGGCTGAGGTGATACGGAGGTGAGGCTGGTCAGGTACCAGCCTGCCGTGTCAGTGCCCGACACGTTTCCTTTACGCAGATTGTAGTCATAGGCCCCTGCGACCACGCGGTTACCCAACGAGAATACCGCATCAGAGCGTCCTCCCACGCTGATGAGCTGAATACCGTCCAGCGTCTGCGCACCACCGCCGTTCTCATTAGTCACGAAGAGGGTACTGGCACCGCTCGTGTTCCCGGTTACCACCAGACGGTCGGTCAGGGAGTCATCGCCGGCCAGCACGCTGCCGAGCGACACCGTGCTGCCTGGCAGGCCGGTATAGTCACCGTTAACGGTCAGGGTATTACCGGCGCTGGTCGGGGTCGGGTTCAGCACGAGGCTCCCGCGGTTGGTCAGGCTGGCATTGATTGTGGAGGAGGCGGTCTTTTCAGTACTGAAAAGAAGTGTGCCGTTATTTACCATGCCGTTAACGGCAGCCCAGTGTGCAGAGGGAGATAGGGTCAGCGAACTGCCGGAAGTCACGGTAATGTTGTCCACACTGACGCGATTCGTGGCAGTGAAGGTTGCGCTGTTACTGCCGTCGCCCACGGATACGCTGGAGCCGTCGCCGGGTGTGCCGCTGACAGTGCCACCGAGTACGGCCCGGTTACCGGCCAGAATGAGGGTGGCACCACCCAGGCTGACGTCACCACTGATGGTGCCGGCGTTGAGGATGCCGCCTGTAACCGTGCCGGTGTTCGTGAAAGTGCCGAGCGTCCCGGTGTTGCGCACCGCATAAAGGCCACCTGCGAGTGTTCCCCGATTATCTATCGCCCCCACGCTGCCGTTATCTTCAATGTCCAACGCAACCTGACCGGCCCTGACGGTACCGGTATTAGTGAACGCACCAGAAATAATGCCGTTGCTCGTAAAGGCAACCGTATCTGACAGCGTGGTGGTGGCATTGATCACACTGCCGACGGTAGCACCCCCGGTAATCCAGAGCGCGCGTCCGGCACCGGATACGGTACTGCCGCCGGTCGTTTCCCAGCGGGTGATAATGGAGCCGGGTGCAACAAGAAACAAAAACTGATCGTAGCCGGCGATGCTTTGTGCCGGGTTCATATCATCAAATATTGAATACCTTCCGGTCGTACTGGTGTTGGTAGAGCCCTGCAGAACAAATCCGTTAAGTCCCCTCAGGTTAACACCGGGAGAGGCCTGCTCTGACCCAAACAGGATACCAACAGAATTCAGACCGGCGGGATCCACTATAAAGTAACTATTAATCTCGGGAGCTCCGGCGTTTAGATATAAATCAAATGTGCTTTGCGTGAAGGCATAAGGGCCACCAGTTATAACGGATGGCGTCACGGGAACGATTTCCGGAATTTCCGATATGGCCGCTCGTGCTGTAACGGCTACTAGGCAGCAGATAAGGCCCACAGAGATCTTCTTCATCACAGGTAACCACCTTAATTAAAAATATGAACATCAATATTATTTGTACGTGACGCATAACTGATGCTGTCTGCAAATTCATCCCGGAGGCATTGATGCGCCCGACTCAAATGAACTGCGCACCTGTAACCGGCTGCCTTCGGGGGCTCTTTTCAGAGAGATATCCCAGATGATTTTTTTTGGGTGCGCCGGGGTACTTCAGCCAGGCGAAACATAACTGACGCTGTCCTGGTTCTTACTACAACTGAGAGTAAAAAAATACTGGGCAGAATTATGGGCGGTGACTACAGGCAACGCCGCCAGTCCGCGTACGCACTGAATAGTTAAAATCCTCACTGTATATTTCGCTCAGTTCAGTCAGAAATAATTCAGGATTAATTAATTTAGCAGCATTACTCATATCAGGCCAGATGCCTGACGGATCTAAAAATGAGCGTCAGTCATAACTGATCATACAGAATACTCCCCACTGACATTCAGTATCAGCATTTAATCAGCAATAAGCACAGTCTGCCACGACTACCAACGTTATGAATATACTGTTTTGCAAACAGCGTTTCAGTACCATTAATAAGCAGAGTAATGCCGAACTTTCGTGGAGTGTGTTATTTTACCCGGGCGGTGAATACCCCTGAGCGGCGGGCCTGAGCCACAAACGGGGTGAAAGCCTTGGCCAAAAAGCGGGTCAGGTTGTGGCTTTTCCTGACTCACCGGGAGGCACCCGCTACCGCTCAGTTTTACTCATGGAAACTGAACTATGTAAACGAGGCCATTCAGGCTCTGCCCTGCGGGCAGCCGGTACACCCTGAGTAGCCACCGTTTTCAGCAGACAAAAGCCCTGCAGATTTCGCTGCAAGGTTTTTTATTCACTACTGCCTGGCAGTAAGTGATGGTTTTCGTCGCTTATCCGCTGTCAGGAACAACTGAAAGCATTTAACATATTATTCATGAGGATAAATATGATTCAGGTAGATAAAAGAAAAGTCAGCAGATTCACGCTACCTCTGTTTTTGCTTTTACTGTCCGGATGTACACTCCCTTCACATTCTCTCGTCCAGAAAAGCGCGGCTCCCACCGAAGCACCTGTAAAAAAAGAGTGTTCCGGTCAGAAGGGAAAGATATACCTGATTGCAAGCTCATCGCAGTATGACGAAAAGGTCATCCCTGAAATTGAGGAAGCGTTCTCCCGCCTGTGCTACGCCACTGACCGGCGTTATCTTGACCAGAAGCCGACCCGGCTTGGTTACGTCAACACCGATGACAAACGCGCAAAAACGCTTACCGACGCGCTCAGTGACCGGAGCGTGCACTATCTCTGGTTTGTTAAAGGTGGTTCAGGAGCGCTGAACCTTTACCCTGTTCTCCATTCAAACCGGAAGCATATTTCCGCATCTCCACCAAAAATTATCGTCGGTTTCAGCGACGTGACGGCCGTTCACAGTTTTGTTAACCATGAGCTGAACTGGCCCAGCGTGCATGGCGTTGTTGCCGCTTACAACAGGAACATGAATCAAATTGACAAAAATAAAACGCTTAACCTTAACAGCAGCCTGAATGAGGTGTTTGCCACGCTTTCTCATGGGGTGGATTACTCCGGCGTAGAGCCGCTGAATCCTCAGGCCGTTAAAACGTTTACCGGTAAGCTGGATGGAGGAAACCTGACGCTGGTCCAGTCGCTGTTCTCCACAAAATATGAGGGCATTTATACGGACAAAATAATGATGCTTGAAGATACGGGGGTGACGGCAAAGCAGCTTGACCGGACCCTTCATCAGATTGAGTACAGCAGGAAGTTTCATCCCCGGGCCGTCATATTTGGTCAGTTCTACCCCCAAACTGCAGGTGATGCTGAAAAAAGCCTTTACAGAGAGGTGGTAAAGGATTTTGCAGAGCGTGTTAACTACCCCGTTTATTACTATCCGGAATTCGGACACGGAGAAACCAACCAGCCCTTCATTCTGAATCACCGGGCCAGCATTTTGTGCAGCAGCGCACAACGGCTGTGTACTCTGAAGCAGTTACCTTTAATAGCAGAGCAGTAACAGTAAAATTCTGCCAGTCAACCGCTGGCACAAAGACAAACACTCTGTAACCGTTTCAGTCTGTTCGGGCAGTTCTGCAAGTACGTTGGCATATTGTGCAGCCGCCTCTCTACCATGCTGTAAGGAACAAACCACTGGCGGGATGCTGAACTCTGTGACAGAACCAGCCTGAATAAGGTACTATCCCCGCCAAATCTGCCGCAATGTGGCGCACTGGCTGTTAACGCGCCACGCCGTGAGGAAAAGAATAATGAGCGATCTGACGCAGGATGGCGCTGAACGCCTGGCCCTGCATAAATTTACCGAAAAGGCGTACCTGGACTACTCCATGTACGTCATTATGGACAGGGCTCTTCCCTATATTGGTGACGGCCTGAAGCCGGTACAGCGGCGTATTGTGTATGCCATGTCAGAACTGGGGCTGAGTAACAGCGCCAAGTTTAAAAAATCCGCACGGACCGTGGGGGATGTGCTGGGTAAATACCATCCTCATGGCGACAGTGCCTGCTATGAAGCAATGGTGCTAATGGCGCAGCCGTTCTCATACCGCTATCCGCTGGTAGACGGACAGGGTAACTGGGGTGCCCCGGACGATCCTAAATCGTTCGCCGCCATGCGTTATACCGAATCCCGTCTGTCGAAATACGCTGAAGTGATGCTGGGTGAGCTGGGCCAGGGCACGGTGGATTACGTGCCTAACTTCGACGGTACTCTGCAGGAACCGGCTATTCTGCCGGCGCGTCTGCCGAATATCCTGCTGAATGGCACCACCGGAATTGCGGTCGGCATGGCAACGGATATTCCGCCGCACAACCTGCGGGAAGTGACCCGTGCGGTGATCAGCCTGATCGATAACCCGAAAACCACCCTCGACGACCTGCTGACTATCGTGCAGGGACCGGATTATCCGACCGAAGCGGAAATCATCACCCCGCGCAGCGAAATCCGTAAAATTTACCAGCAGGGACGGGGATCGGTACGGATGCGCGCCGTCTGGAAAAAAGAGGACGGTGACGTGGTGATCACCGCACTGCCTCACCAGGTATCCGGTGCGCGGGTGCTGGAGCAGATTGCTACCCAGATGCGCAATAAAAAGCTGCCGATGGTGGAAGATTTGCGCGATGAATCAGACCATGAAAACCCGACGCGGCTGGTGATTGTGCCGCGTTCTAACCGGGTGGACGTGGAGCAGGTGATGAATCATCTGTTTGCCACCACCGATCTGGAGCGCAGCTACCGCATCAATCTGAATATGATTGGTCTGGATAACCGCCCGTCAGTGAAAAACCTGCTGGAAATTCTCAGTGAGTGGCTGGTCTTCCGCCGCGATACCGTGCGGCGTCGTCTGAATTACCGTCTGGATAAGGTGCTGAAACGCATGCATATTCTGGACGGTTTGCTGGTGGCTTTCCTCAATATTGATGAAGTCATCCATATTATTCGTACCCAAGATGAGCCAAAGGCCGAACTGATGGCGCGCTACGCGCTGTCAGAAACCCAGGCAGAGGCGATTCTGGAGTTAAAACTGCGTCATCTTGCCCGTTTGGAAGAGATGAAAATTCGCGGTGAGCAGGCGGAGCTGGAAAAAGAGCGCGACTGGCTGCAGGGCGTCCTGGCTTCCGAGCGTAAAATGAATACCCTGTTGAAAAAAGAGCTGCAGGCCGACAGCGAAACTTATGGCGATGAGCGCCGTTCGCCGCTGTGTGAGCGTGAGGAAGCCAAAGCCATCAGCGAAAGTGAGCTGGTGCCGTCTGAGCCGGTCACCATTGTGCTGTCACAGATGGGGTGGGTACGCAGTGCCAAAGGCCATGATATCGATCCGGAAGGGTTGAGTTATAAAGCGGGCGACAGCTTCCGCGCGGCGGCGCGCGGTAAGAGTAATCAGCCGGTGGTGTTTATTGACTCCACTGGCCGCAGCTACGCGCTGGATCCCCTGACCCTGCCATCGGCGCGTGGTCAGGGTGAGCCGCTGACCGGTAAGCTGACGCCACCGCCGGGTGCGGTGGTTGAGCAGGTGCTGATGGCGGCTGACGAGCAGAAACTGCTGATGGCGTCCGATGCCGGTTACGGCTTTGTTTGTAACTTTAGTGACCTGATATCGCGTAACCGTGCCGGTAAAGTGCTGCTGACGCTGCCGGAAAATGCCAAAGCGCTGGCTCCGCTGGCGATTTACGGTAATGACGAGCTGCTACTGGCGATCACGGCCGCCGGGCGGATGCTGATGTTCCCGGCAGGCGATCTGCCGCAGTTGTCCAAAGGTAAAGGTAACAAAATCGTCTCTATTCCGTCCGCACAGGCGGCTTCCGGTGAAGATAAGCTGGTATGGCTACTGCTGCTGACGGAACAAAGCAGCGTGACGCTGTACGTCGGCAAGCGTAAGCTAACGCTGAAACCGGACGATCTGCAGAAATTCCGTGCCGAACGTGGGCGGCGCGGCACCCTGCTGCCACGTGGATTGCAGCGTATCGATCGGGTGGATGTCGAAGGATCGGCGCGCCCTGCACTCAGTGAAGGTGAAGAGTAATCGTCTGAGCGAATGGCTCAGATGGCGTGCGTCTGACAGGGGTCAGATGCGCACAAAGCCAGGCAGTCAGTAATAATGAGGTTGTGATGCTGTTAATTTTTCGGTTCCTTGTGGTGGTGCTCTATTCTGTTGTAGTGTGCGTCGCTGGCTGTATTTACTGTCTGTTCAGCCCGCGTAACCCGCGTCATGTGGCAACGTTTGGCCATCTGTTTGGTCGCCTTTCTCCGCTGTTCGGGTTAAAGGTTGAGCTGCGTAAACCGCAGGATGCGGACAACTATCCCAATGCCATTTATATCTGTAATCACCAGAATAATTACGACATGATTACCGCGGCGAAGATTGTGCAGTCACCGACGGTGACCGTGGGCAAAAAGAGCCTGCTGTGGATTCCGTTTTTCGGCCAGCTTTACTGGCTGACCGGTAATCTGCTGATTGAGCGCGATAACCGCACCAAAGCGCATGGCACCATTGGCGAGCTGGTCAATCAGTTCCAGACGAAGACCATTTCGTTCTGGATGTTCCCGGAAGGCACCCGCAGCCGTGGTCGTGGCCTGCTGCCGTTTAAAACCGGGGCATTCCATGCGGCAGTGGCTGCAGGTGTGCCAATTATTCCGGTGGTGGTGTCGGACACCCACGACAAAATCAAACTTAACCGCCTGAAAAATGGTCTGGCCATCGTTGAAATGCTGCCGCCAGTGGATGTGAAAGCCTTTGAAAATCAGTCGGTACGTAAACTGGCAACCCACTGCCGTGAGTTAATGGCTGAAAAGTTGACTGAATTGAATAATGAAGTTGCCGCGCGGGAAGCGTCAGGCAAAATAGGGTAATTACTGAACATCATTGTCGGCACTGCCGGGTGTGAAAACAGATAAGACGGTCGCTGGCAGCGACCGTTTTTTAGTTTACGGAGTGGGTATGTCATTCAGTCGTCGTCAGTTTATTCAGGCTTCGGGTATTATGCTTGGTGCTACTGCTTTACCTTCTGTTGCCCTGGCGTCCGGTCAGATGGTGCCGCTGCCGGTTCCCCCGCTACTTGAATCCCGTCGTGGTCAGCCACTGTTTCTGACGCTGCAGCGTACCCACTGGTCGTTTACCGGCGGCGCTAAAGCGAAGGTCTGGGGGATTAACGGGCTGTATCTGGGTCCAACGGTGCGCGTCTGGAATGGCGATGATGTGAAGGTGATCTGGAGCAACCGCCTGAGTGAAGCGGTGGCGATGACGGTCAGCGGCCTGCAGGTGCCGGGGGCGTTTATGGGCGGCGCGGCGCGCCTGATGTCCAGCGGCGTTGACTGGGCGCCGGTGGTGCCCATTCGTCAGGCGGCGGCCACCTGCTGGTATCATGCCAATACCCCAAACCGCATGGCACCACATGTGTACAACGGCCTGGCGGGAATGTGGCTGGTGGAAGATGAGGTCAGTAAGTCCTTACCTCTGCCAAACCACTATGGGGTGGATGACTTCCCGCTGATTATTCAGGATAAACAGCTGGATAACTTCGGGCAGCCGCGCTACAACCCGCCGGAGAACGGGGGGTTTAGCGGCGATGTGCTGCTGGTGAATGGCGTACAGAATCCATTTATCGAGGTTTCCCGTGGCTGGGTGCGGCTGCGGTTACTCAATGCCTCGAATTCACGACGTTATCTGATGCGCATGAGTGACAGCCGCCCGTTTAATGTGATTGCTAACGATCAGGGCTTTTTAGCGGTACCGGTGGCGGTGAACCAGCTGGCGCTGGCACCCGGTGAGCGGCGTGAAATCCTGATTGATATGACCCAGGGTGATGAGGTCTCCGTCACCGCCGGTGAAGCTGCAGGGATTATTGACCGGCTGAAAGGGCTGTTTGAGCCGTCAACGATCCTGACTTCAACGCTGATCCTGACTCTACGCCCCACCGGACTGCTGCCGTTAGTCACCGATAATCTGCCGATTCGCCTGCTGGCCGATCAGATTATGGAAGGCAGCGTCAGCCGCACCCGTGAGTTCCGGCTGGGTGACAGCACGCCTGGCATCAATGGTGCCATCTGGGATATGAACCGGGTAGATACTCAGGCGCAGCAGGGCAGTTTTGAGCGTTGGGTTATCCATGCAGATACCCCGCAGGCCTTCCATATTCAGGGGGTGATGTTCCTGATTAAGCGGGTTAATGGCGCGCAGCCAATGGTGGAAGACCGGGGCTGGAAGGATACCGTCTGGGTGGATGGGGATGTGGAACTGTTAGTGTCGTTTACTCAGCCTTCTTCGGAACATTTCCCGTTTGTTTACTACAGTCAGACCCTGGAAATGGCCGATCGCGGTACGACCGGGCAGCTGGTGGTGCAGTGGGTTTAACCCCCTGCACCAGCCGGATCGGATTTTCAGACTACAAGTGCCTTCGGCTGTGGGTGTCGGATTTGGTAACGGTTGACCAGCCGCTTAATCAGCAGGGTGCCCAGCAGGCCACACACCGCGGCTATACTTAGCCAGACGCCTGGCATGGCTTTATCGCCAGTGGCATGGATCAGATAGCTGCAAATCGCCGGTGTAAAGCCGCCAAACAGCGCGGTGGCCAGACTGTACGCCAGTGAGAAGCCGGTCGCCCGCACCTCGGCCGGCATGATTTCCGCCAGATAAACCACCATTGCGCCGTTATAGCTGCCGTACAAAAAAGAGAGCCAAAGTTCGGCCATCAGCAGATGGCTCAGGCTGGGCGCGGCCACCAGCCAGTGCAGAACCGGCCAGGCGGTGGCGATCATTAGCACGGTGAATATCAGCATCAGCGGACGGCGACCGACGCGGTCAGAGAGGGCACCCATCACCGGCAGCCAGAACAGATTGGACACGCCAACGCACAGGGTAACCAGGAAGCTTTGCTTATCATCCATCATCAGCACGGTTTTACCGAAGGTAGGGGTAAAGGCGGTGATCATATAAAACATCACGGTAGTGGTGACAACCATCAGCATCCCGGCGAGGATCAGTGCCCAGTTGCTGCCAATCGACTGCATAATCTGGCCCATTGACGGGCGATGTTTACGCTGGCTGAACACTTCGGTTTCTTCAAGCATGCGCCGCATCCAGAACAGGAAAGGCACAATCAGACAGCCAATCACAAACGGAATGCGCCAGCCCCAGTTGGTCACTTCGCCTTTATCCAGCAGGTGATTCAGCAGCAGGCCCAGCAGGGCGGCAAAAATCACCGCGATTTGCTGGCTGCCCGACTGCCAGCTGACGTAAAAGCCCTTTTTCCCTTTCGGTGCGATTTCAGAGAGATATACCGAAACCCCGCCCAGTTCCACTCCGGCGGAGAAGCCCTGTAACAGGCGGCCGAATAGGATCAGCACCGGTGCCAGCATCCCGAGGGTATTATACCCGGGCACTACGGCAATCGTCAGTGTGCCCAGCGCCATCAGCGTCAGGGTCAGCAGCAGCCCTTTACGCCGCCCGTGGCGGTCAATGTAGGAACCGAGAATAATCGCCCCCAGCGGGCGCATCAGAAAGCCGGCACCGAAGGTCATCAGTGTCAGCATCAGGGAAGCAAACGGGTCGTCTCCGGGAAAAAAGGTATGCGAAATGGCGGTGGCGTAATAGCCAAACACCATAAAATCATACATTTCAAGGAAGTTACCGCTGGTCACATTGAAGATTCTTCTGGCTCCGCCTTGCGGCGAGGCCATAAGTTGCGTCGCTGGATTCATTATTTCCTGCTCCTGGTAATATTATAATTTTCTTTATTTTTATCCTGAAGCCAGCAGATTTAATGTGACTTTAGTCTCTATTATGTATTACAAAAAAATAACATTGGTAACAATCCTGATATTACCTGCACTGGTTATGCTTAAAACGACAGATCGATCGTCACGGTATCGGTATAGGTGCCCTGTGCCGGCGTATTCTGCCCGGTGAGGATCAGCGCATTGTAATTAAAGGTTTTTGTCAGACCGTCACTGCTGACCGCACTGGCCGCCGAACTGGCTACCCGGGCGGTGCCGGTATCTGCCCACAGGGTGGTGCCGGAAGTGCCCTGATAAATCTGATAAGCCAGCAGGGTACTGCCGTTCGCCATATAGCGCTGGGTGCCCGTTGCATGCAGTCCGGCATTCATCCCTACGGTATAGGCACTTCCTTTGGTGCAAATCACGTTAATGGACTGGCTGACGCCGGAGAAACTGCTGACCAGCGGTGCACTACCGAAGTTAATTGCCGGAGCAGTGATGGTGGTACAGTCGTTGGTGACCACCATGTTCACTGTGACTGGCACCGTAAAGCTGCCAGTCTGCTCATTACCCAGCAGACACACTCCCAGAACACTGACACTGGTACAAATAGCGTAGTTAAACACCATCGACAGGGTACTGGTATAGGTGCCCGCCGGCACCACTACGCCGGGAATGGTGCGAATATAAAAGGTCAGTGGGAAGTTAAAGCTACCAAGTAACCCTGCAAGGTTAACCAGCTCGCTTTGCGTATAGGTAACGCCAGTGCCGCCAATGGTCAACTCCGTGGAGCAGTTGGAGGTTGAACACAGTTGGATAGGAATAAGATCTGATGCACCGTCACCGAGGTTGGCCCGCCCGGAGGCGGACGGTGAGGCGCTGGCCAGGGTGACCGTGATATGATCGCTGCTGAGTAACACCACCAGCCCGCTGCCACACTGCAGAGTAATGGTGGTACTGGTGGTGCTGGCGGTGGTGTTCAGCACAAAACTGGTCACGGTGCCCAGGCTGGCGGTGGCGCTGGTCGGACTGATAGTACAGGCCGCGCGCGCCAGCATCGGGCAACTCATCAACAGCGAAAACAGACTCAATAACAGCAGTTTTTTCATGGTGTATTTCCTGCCGGTAACGGTGACAGTGAGCACACCAGCGGTCCGAATGTTTCAATGGACTTCGGCTGCGTGTCTGCGACCTTGAGTGAAGTATCACAGTGGCGACCATCCGGGGTTTCCACATGCAGGTTATTGACTGAAGACAGTTTTTCCATCCAGACAATGCCATCCCAGCCCACGTACTCCGGCGATTTATCCTCGCGGCTGACGCTACTGGACACCGGAATCGGCTGACCATTCTGGTCGTGCAGGATCACGTTAGCGGCATGAATCGGCGTGACCGGCATATTCAGCAAATAGCCACTCTGGCGGCGTACTGAGAAGCGCTGCTCTACACTGTCTGCACCCATATTGGCCGGCAGATCGAGGGTATCGATATTATACTTGGCCGGATAGTAAGAGCTGACGCGCGGTACCATCAGATAGCCGTTGCGATCCGTTGTCCCCAACAGCTGATTTTCATAGCTGACTTTGATATCCGGATAGCCGGTTTTCACCAGTACAAAGGCGTCATTCACCTGGTTGGCAGCAAACACATTGCTGTCCATCAGGATCAGCGAGCCTTTCATATCACCCCAGGTGGTGTTGTTTTCACTGGTACCGTAGTAACCCGCAGAAACATCCAGCTTATTGTTACGCCATTCCACGGTACCCTGACTGTAATCGCGGGTACTGTGAGAATTCGCAAATGAAGCGTTATACGCAAAACCGCCGTCAGATGGCATTGAGCGTGATACGTACAGATGCTGGATATTATTGCCCTGAGAGTCGCGCTCAAAGCTGACGCCGCCGCTGGTAAGTGCGGTAAAGGGAATGGTAACGGCAATCGCGCCAGACCAGTTGCCCTCTTCCTGATCGCGGGTAGCCGAAATATACAGGTTGCTGCCTCGCCACAGGGAGCGGCTCCATGAGAGGTTTAACAGTCGGGTTCTGTCGCCGGCACCGCTGGTGATATCAATCAGTGCAGCCCCGACATTGCCAAATTGATCCAGCGCCACGCTGGCGTTATAGGTGGTGCTGCGGCGGCTGAGGGTTGAGGTGGTGGCCGTGGCCGTGCCATTTTCTCTGTCGCCATATAGCCCCAGGTTACCGAAACCAGAGGTGCGCTGGGTGTGTGACGCCCCGAGGTTAAACCAGGTACTGTTGTACTGGTAGCCCCAGCTGTACTGATTACCGCTTTGCCCAAGCATCTGGCTGGTGGCGACCGCACCGTTAATTACTCCCAGCGGGCCGACTCTCACCAGCGCGCCACCGCCGCCCAGCGCCAGCGATTCGGCACCTTCGGCATGGGTCTCAAGAGTTAACCAATCGGCGACACCATAACGATACGAACCGCTGGTGGCGGCTTTACCGTAATCAAAATTATTCAGGCCATAATTGTTGCGCAGGGCACCGGCAGAAAATGAAAAGTCGGACAGCCCGCCTTTCAGCAGCTGGCTGGCAACGTAGAACGGCGTGGTAGTAGTCACCCGCCGCCCCTGGGAATCGGTGGTCACCACCACCGCTTCACCGGCACCGTTCACAAAAGGTAAATTGGTGATAGCGTAGGCACCGGACTGTACGCTGTTACTGCTGTTTTTATAGCCATTGACAAAGAGATCAACGGTAGCTGGCAGTGCCGTCTGGCCGGTGAAACTGGGCAGCGGATAGGTGATTAAATCCGGACGCACGCTGAAATCGCGGGCAACCTGGATACCCCCGAGACGCACACTGTTAGTCCATGACAGGGAGTCGGTGATCAGATCTCCAACGCGAAAATTGAGCGCATGGGCTTCATTTTGGGTAGCCCACCAGGTGTCGTAACGGATATAGCCGTTATTGGCAAACTCCGTCGAGCCGGAAAACTGCTGCTGCAGGATCCCGTTGGTCCCCAACTGACCGTCCGGACCGAAAAAGCGCAGTTCGTTCCAGGCAGACATGCGCGAGCCATTATTGCTGGTATCGCTGGTATACAGGTCGTAATTGAATAACACCCCGTTACTGCTGCGTCCGGGGTAGAATTTACCGTTGTGCGCCACGGTTCCAAACACCTGCTCCGGCAGCCAGCTCAAAGGAACTGTCAGCACAATACGCTGACTCTGACGCTGATACTCGACTTTTACCTCCGGCATGGCTGAGACATCCATAATCGTGGAGGTAAGGTGTGAATCGGGGATACCTGCCCGGGCGAGATCGGCAGCCCGGATCAGGTAATGATTATCTCTAAACTGTACCTGAGCCAAGTCGCTGCTTTCACGCCCATTCACCACCAGGCCAAGCATCCAGACTTTATCTTTACTGGCGGAGGCACTGGCCGCAAGTGGCGGCGGTGGCAGCCCCTGCCAGGTCTCAGCGTAGCTGAATGCAGGCAACAGGGTTCCGGCCAGCAGCACCATAACATGGTGCCTGACAGAGGTAATCTCACGATTTTTCATCGGTCACCGCCCCGTGCTGTGACTACGCCATGTGGTTTTGTTGTCCAGATCGGCAGTCATTTCAGTACCGCCGGGGACACGCCCGTTTACTGGAAAAGTTTTATCCGTACCCGGCAGGACATAGCCCAACAGGCCCTCAGACAGCGTGCGTCCTCCCAACATCACATTGCTGAGGCGAGCATGCATATTGCCGCTGTTACTGATTTGCAGCGCCTGCTGTCCGTTACTGTCTGTCAGGCGCCAGCTGAGTTCGGGATGGCCGTTATCCGGCGTCAGACCTTTACCGTAAACAAACAGTGGTACGGAATAACGCATCTGGAAATTAATCCCTACCTGACTTTGGCCGGGCATTAACGGGGTGGGAATTTCATCAAGCAGCACCCGATAGGCCCCTTCCTTCCCGGCGGGAGGGGGGGTCTGGGCGACTAATCTGACCAACTGTTTTTTGCCTGGCTCAATACGCACCATGGGGGGACTGGCCACAACCTCCTGCTGAGTTTGATACTGTTCCTGGCCGTTTTGCTGTTGCCAGAGAAACACCCTAACCTGCATCAGCGTGGTGTTAGTGCCACGATTTTCCAGCCACAGTTCGGTTGCCTTACTGTCACCGGTTATTTTGGGATCAATTGGCCACAGCAGAATCGAATTGCCCGCATGGGCACTGAGAGCAATAAAAGTACTTAACACCATGATAAACAGCCCATAAAAGTGTGTAAGCCTGGTCATCGTAGCTCCTGTTTTTTGATGAATTACCAGCTGAGGGTAACTGTCAGCGTATCGGTATAAGTACCTGCCAGATTGCTGCCGCTGATACTGAGTCGGCCATAAATGGGTAAAACGATATTGTTGGCGTTGCTGTAACTCACCGTTATGTTCTGATTGACTGGAATTGACGTGGTATAACTGGTGTCGGAGAACAAACTATAAGGCACTAAATTAGTGTTGCCGGTGACTTTCAGGTTACGGCTGGCGCTGGAAAAATTCGATCCACCATCAATGCTCATATCCAGCGTTGTGCCTGGGGTGCAGGACAGAACAATACTGCTATTCTGGACAAAACTGGCGTAGGCAGTTGAACTGCCTACGCCGGGCAAGGTACCAAAGTTCAGTGTGCCCAGAACCCCAATGTTGGTTCCGGAGATGACACAGCCGTTAACGATACTGGCACTGACCTGAAAGGTTTGGGTGGGGAGCGCCCTGGCGCTTCCCCCTCCCATCAGGAGCAGAGCAAACCACCGACAAGCGCAATGACGCGTAACGGCCATGGTCGCCTCCTGAGTATCGGTTAGTAGTTGACGGCTACGTTAATGGTGTCCGCGTAGGTGCCAGCCGGAATAGACGGGTTATCACCGCCACCGGCGATCTGGCCGAAAATTTCATAGTTCTGACCGAGGGTGGCATCGGTGGTGCCGTTCGCGGTCAGGTTGGTATTATTGGCGATGGGTGTGGAGTAGGCAGTAGAAGGATAAAGTGTATACGCCACGGCAATGCTTGGGGTGGTTGCATTAATCAGATAGCGTGGCTGCGAACTTACAGTACCGTAAACGGTAGCCGGAGCGGAGTCACTGCCGGTGATCTGAACGTTATAGGTTGAACCAGCGGAACATTTGACATAAATACCGTTACCGGCAGTACCGACCAGAGTCGCGGTCAGGGTGGTGAAGGTAGCCGGACTGGTACCGAAGTTCAAAGTACCGAAGTTAACGCTGGAGGTACCAGGCTGTCCGTTGACCAGGCAGCCGGTGGTTAAAACAAGTTCAGCGTTAATGGTACCAGTAGTGGTACCGGCATAGCTGGTGGAGATCATACCCATGCCGATTGCACCGCAAAGCAACAGAATTTTGGTTTTCATGATCGATCCTTACCATTATTGGTTAAGTACTGCTTGATATTTGAAGTATGTTGTTTGCCGGCCTGAGAATTCAGGCTCAGCGAACCCGTCCCTTTTAAAAACAGGTAGTTGCTGGTAACCATGTCTGGTTTTTATGTAAAATAACTTCACCGTTATCTGAGGCAAAAGATAGATCAACTTTACATACGCTGATATGGGCAGAAATCGAAAACTTTCGCAATTTTTCCATTTTTTTAACAATTGCCTGGCGCCAGAAAAAAAAAGGCTGAAATTTCACCATAATATACTTGGTGTCAGGGCTTACTTTTTGGCGCTTTTAAGAATGTTTTTACCCGCTCAGTCGGGTATGAAAAAAGGCATTTTCACCCGGGCGGAAAGGTTTATTTGACCGTTCTGCAGGTAATGAGCGTGACGACAGTGATTAAATACGATCAGCTGGTTTGCCAAATTCGGCAACAAATAGAAAATAAAATCTGGTTGCCTGGTGAGAAACTGCCTTCTCTACGTGAGCAGGTGAATTTAAGCGGTATGAGCCTGATGACCGTGATGCATGCCTATCAGGTGCTGGAAAGTCAGGGCTGGATACAGTCACGGCCACAATCCGGCTATTATGTGGCACCCCATACCGAAATTATCAGCCAGCCGCAGGGGCATCAGAAGCTGCAGTTAACGGAATCCGTTGATATCAACGCCTTTATCTTTGATGTACTGCAGGCCTGCCGCGATCCGCATTTGATACCGTTTGGCTCTGCTTTTCCCGATCCGGAATTATTTCCTCAGCGACAGATGATGCGTGCTTTGACCTCGGTGTCGCACCAGATGAAACCGGTGGATGCCCAGCATAATCTGCCACCCGGCAATGAGGCGTTGCGTAAAATTCTGGCTCAGCGCTATGCCCTGCAGGGAATAGCGGTGCAGCCCGATGAAATTGTGATTACCACCGGAGCGATGGAAGCGCTGAATCTCAGCCTGCTGGCGCTGACTGAACCCGGTGACTGGGTAGCGATTGAAAACCCCTCTTTCTATGGCGCGCTGCAGGCAGCCGAACGCTTCAAGCTGAAAACGGTGGCTATTACCAGCGATCCGCAGCAGGGCATCGATCTGGAAGAACTGAATCGTGCGTTGGAAACCTGGCCGGTTAAAGCGCTGTGGATGATGACCAGCCAGCAAAATCCCACCGGCTGCACCCTCAGTACCGGGAAAAAACAGCAGCTGGTGACACTGCTGGCGCGGCATAACGTGGCGCTGATTGAGGACGATGTGTACGGTGAACTCTACTTCGGTAACGAAAAACCGCTACCGGCAAAAGCCTTCGATCAGCATAACAACGTGCTGCACTGTTCATCTTTCTCGAAGAATCTGGTGGCGGGTTTCCGCGTGGGGTGGGTGGCAGCGGGTAAACATGCCCAGCATATTCAGCGCCTGCAACTGATGAGCACCTTATCAACCAGTGCGCCGATGCAGCAGACGCTGGCGCGCTACCTCGAAACCCGCAGCTATGATCTGCATCTGCGTCGCCTGCGACGTCAGCTGGAACAGCGTAAGCATCTGGCCTGCCAGGCGCTGAAAAAGCATTTGCCGGCGGGGGTGACGATCAGCGGGTTACAGGGGGGATATTTTTTATGGATAGCCCTGCCGCAGCAGGTTGATACCATGGCGTTGTACTATCAGGCGCTGCAGCTGAATATCAGTATTGCCCCCGGAAAAATGTTTTCTTCCAGTAAGCAATACGTCAACTACTTTCGTTTTAACACCGCCTGGTGGCAGGAAGAGCACGAGCAGGCGGTGGCGGAGCTGGGGCGCTTAATCCGGGAACTGTTATAGCGCAGTGAGTTGTTACCTCAGACCGCTGCCGCCTTTTTCCCACCCCAGGTCAGGTGGAAGACATCATAAAAGTCCACCTCGCCCTTGCGATTCAGCAAAGATTTAATACCATTTTTTACGCTGTCCGGCACGGTTCTGGCTGCCAGCAGATCCTCAATCGCCTCGGGCGACAGGGTGCGTACGTAGTACCACTCGCCGTTATAACAGACGCGCAAATCCAGGTTATCAATATCCTCAAAGCGGTATTTCGGATTGATATCCATCAGCATTAATCCGCTCATCAGCAGGACGAAGACCGTTGCGCCCCAGAAGGCTGGCCAGCCCAGAAACTCAGTGGTGAAAATCAGCGCCACCGTCAGGGCATAACAGCCGTACATGATCGCCCACAGACCGGGATGGGTCTTTAGGAAATTGAAGCTGAAACGGGGTTTATTATCACGCTGTTCATCACTATTCAGCTTGTCAATTTCGCGCAGTAAAATCTGTTTAACTTCTTCCATCAGGTACCTCGTTCTTTGCATCTGGCCGGGCTTCTGCCCGGCGCTTGTACTCCGTGTTAGTGCTAAGTTGACCATAAAACGCAGATAAAAAGCAGGCACAGTTTGCGTCTATTACGCTATAACAGTCGCAAACTGTACTGTTACTGGCTAGTGTTACGTGGGCGGTGTAAGATTCGGACGCATATCTCCCGGCTGGCTCACACAGAGAAAAATGGCAAACAATGAAAAATAACCATCTGATAATGCTAATTATTTCACTCATCTTACTGGTCTGTGCTCTGCCTGCGCGGGCCATTGACTGTGGACGAGCGGTGACGGTGGTTGAAAACACCGTCTGTGATAATCCCGAGCTTGCCTGGCTGGACAGGGTTTTTACCAACGCCTTCAGTGAGACGGTGATGCAGGATCCGCAGCGTATCGATAAAATTGCCCGCGACTGGATGAAGACGCGCGATGTTTGCATCAGCGATGATTGCCTGCGCGAAGCCTATCTGCAGGGAATTGGTAAACTGTATGATGCCAATCGCCCTTTTAGCTGGCAGGGAACCTGGTGGAATACCACCGCTACCGCCGGAAATGGCGGCAAAATCGTGATCAGCAATACCGCCTCCTGGGAATTTCAGCTGGATGCCATCGTCACGGGCGGTGCTTATCACTCCGTCTACAGCAGCAAGGTCAATATTTACTATGGCGTGGGCTTTACCAATAAAATCTACTGGGGCGGTGGCTGTGCACTGATTCTGGTGCCGCGTCCGGATGGCAAACTGGAAGTCAGCAGTGATACCAGCGGTCGCTGCCAGTTGCTGCTGCCGGGCAGCAGACAGCGGGCGATTGACGGGGTATATGTCAAAGCCCCGAGCGATCCGCGTCCGGCAGCAACGTTGATCAGTCTGGGTGTGTTCCCCGGTCAGGCAATGGACGATCGTTTTCGCCAGCTGGCCGGTAATGACTACCAGCAGTATGTGGATACCGCGACCAGCGTGGTGTATGCACCCGACCTTGATAATATGGGAGCCACGGTACTGACCATGTGGGTAAAAGGCATGGCTAACAGTAAATCGACGATGATTATGTATACACCGGAGGGAAAAATCTGGGCGCTACGCGTGGAGCCGGGGAAAGATAATAAGCTGAAACTGCACTATCTCACCACGGAAAAAGAGAGCAAGGCCATGCCAAAAACTCTCATGGACTGGCGCTCTAAGTTTATCGAGTAACCCGCTGACGGTTAAGCGACCTGACGAGCCTCAGCACAGGTAGTGGGATGGTGAAATTAGCTCTGGCCGTTAAAAAGCCAGCGTAGCCATCCCAAAAAACAGTTCCATCGACCATCAGCCAGGATAACTAAAAATCTGCCCGAAAGGGGTAATCAGCAGTTGCTGACTACCAAGATGCAGGCGGTTAAAGCGAATATTGTTATTTTCCGCATAGCCGAGGATGTTTTTTATCATCAGCGGCTGACCCTCTCCGGAATGGAAAAGCTGACGATAATGGTACCAGACGCTTTGAGCATCACTTTTCTGACGTTCAAAATTAACCTTAGCCATAAAGCGATTGTCATTGGGATTGGTTAGGGTCATCAAAATATTGCTACCCTTAATATCGAAACGGGTATCATAAATCTCACGCTGTTGCCCTAACAGATCGTAGTATCCCAGCTGCAAATTTTCATGTTTGAAATCATGACCGATGTCGCTGTCATTACGGAGTAAATACAGCTTTACCGACCATGCCAGCAGGATCAACAGCGTAATCACAAATAAACTAATTGATACATTTCGCCATTTCATCAATTTTTCTCTCGCTTTCACGATAAATAACCGCTCTCAGTTGTTCGCTGTCAGTACGCCAGTTAATGATATTCATTGCCAGCTGTCTGCTGTCGCAGGCATTTTTTAATTCGAAAGTCAGATTGAGGGAGTTAGCAGAAACCGAATAGAACATATCCATGTTGATCTGCTTATTTTTCAGCTGCTGATTAACAGGAAACAGTACCGGTGCCAGTTGTTTTCGCAGGCTGTCAGAGGGCAGACAGTTGTCGGTACAGCGATTAATTTCCACCAGACGGATATGGCTGTAGTCCGCCGAATTTTTTTCCACCAGCCAGGTATGGCCGTGGGAGCCACTCTGGCCGAAAATGACCAGCGCTATTATCGCCAGCATAATCAGCTGACCCATAACCACCCAGCGCCAGAATGCATCGCGGTTGGTGCTTACTTCCGTGGGAATGCGGACAGCCAGTTCATTGGTGTTATCGGGTGTCAACGTTTCACCGGGCAGCGACAGCGGATTGTCGGTCTCCTCGTTGAGTGGATCAACGTTCGCTTCTGAGGGAACGCTCTCAACAAACTGGCAGTATTCAGCTTCGAGAATATAGCCTTTTTTCGGGATGGTTTTTATGATGCGCTGCTGTTTACCATCGTCTTCCAGCGCCACTCGCAGCGCATGGATGGCATTAGGCAGACTGTTATTACCAATAACGCGTCGTTCCCACACCAGATTGTTCAGTTCGTCACGGGTAAGGATCTCACCGGCATGGTCAATCAGTACCTGTAACAGCTTAAGCTGATACTCGCCCAGGCGGCGCTGTTCTCCACTGGCTTGGTGGATTAGCGAGCCCGAAGCAGAATCAACCAGCCAGTGATTAATGATACAATCTGAGTTCATAATTAAGGAGTTTCATAATAAAGGACCTATATTCTTACTCCAAATGATGATATTTTCCAGCTTATTAATCACTGAAAGTGATTGTTAATGTTAGAATAATATTTTTCTCGTTGTGAATTAAGATGGCATTAATATTAATTTAATCAATAAGTTGCGCTGTTAATTCAGTTCGATAAAAAGTGAGACCTGTGTATTAACTTTAATTGAAGATTAATCTTTCAGCCAGTGGCTATCGCTGAACTAAAGTACAGAAGATGCTAAGGTTTTTTCTTAAAAAATTATAATAAGCAGCAGGTTATATTTAAAGCATTACTAATTAAGTGGTTTTAATTCGAAAGAAAATGCCAGATTTTATTCTGCTTTTTCTGAGTCAGACTGGTGGATGTCTGATTAAACGCGGGTTGTCAGAAAAGTGGCGGGGCGGTGATACAATCTGAGTATTGTCAGGTGCCGGTGGAAAAAAACTGCGGAATATTTTTTTGCTGGAAAAAAAGCATTATCGCAGCCCGTGCTGGACAAACATTTGTCTCCTTACGCCAGTTAACGCCGGCTGGTTACCCCCCTGTCAGTGGAAACGGCCTTTTTGTGCGATTGAAACTGCAGTCTTTCAACGGTTAGAAAAAACTATTCGTTTTAAAATTAATGTGTTAAATCATTGATACTTATTTTTTTGATAAAATGTTACTTTTCAACCGTTATTTCCGGCGCAGACCCCGCTAATACATGCATTACTCTGTCAATAATATCCCTGTTGTTGTACATGTCTTTGTTATTTTCTAAAAACCATAAGGATGTAGAGTAATGAAACCAATCTCACGTCGTAATTTTATGGCTTTTGCTGCAGGGGGGACGGTCGCGCTGGCTGCTGGTACAGTTCATGCCCATGAAACGCCGGTTGCTCAACCCTGGAATGGCAAAATGGGCGGTACCGATCCTGGCCCGCACGATCCGCTCCGCGAAGCCGAAAACCCCGATATTGTGAATCCGCCCGCCACCGACAGCGGCACACTGCCTAATCTGCGTTTTTCATTCAGCGATGCGCACGTGCGTAAAGGCAGCGGAGGCTGGACCCGTCAGGTGACTCAGCGTGAACTGGGGATTTCCACCACTATTGCCGGGGTCGATATGCGCCTCAACACTGGCGGGATCCGCGAACTGCACTGGCATAAGGAGGGGGAGTGGGCCTATATGCTGTATGGCAGGGCCCGTATTACCGCTCTGGACAGCGATGGTGGCTGGTTTGTTGATGATCTGGCAGAAGGCGATCTGTGGTATTTCCCGTCCGGGATGCCGCATTCAATTCAGGGGTTGGGGCCGGACGGCTGTGAATTTTTGCTGGCTTTTGATGACGGAAATTTCGATGAAGACAGTACCTTCCTGCTGAGCGACTGGTTTAAGCATATTCCACCTGATGTCCTGGCACAAAATTTTGGCGTGCCTGCCAGTACCTTCAGCAAGCTGCCTTCACCCTCTGATGAATATATCTTTGCCGGCACTGCACCAGGTGCATTAAAAGACGATGCGATTGCTGGTGCCAAACGTTCCACGCTGCAGTTCAGCCACCGAATGATGGCACAGAAGCCGATTACCCTGAAAGGCGGTACGGTGCGCATCACCGACTCTTCTACGTTCAAGATCTCGAAAACCATTGCTGCCGCGCTGGTCGAGCTGGAACCCGGGGCCATGCGTGAATTGCACTGGCACCCTAACAATGACGAGTGGCAGTATTATCTGGAAGGAGAAGGTCGGATGGGGGTATTTGCCTCATCGGGGCAGGCGCGAACCTTTAATTTCCGTGCCGGTGACGTAGGCTATGTTCCTTTTGCGATGGGGCACTATATTCAAAATACCGGCGATAAGCCGCTGCGTTTTCTGGAATTGTTTAAAAGCGATTATTACGCGGATATTTCGCTTAATCAGTGGCTGGCCTCGACGCCGCCAGCGCTGGTTAAACAGCATCTGCAGCTGGATGATGAGTTTATCAAGGCGCTGAATAAAACCAAAACGCCAATTATTGACTGATCCTGCTTTTTCGGGCTGCTGCGGCAGCCTTTTTTCATTAAACGAGCATCGGAGGTAATATCCGCCTGGCTGCCATAAAACTGTCATATCACCTGCGTAGCCTGCTGCTGGCACGGTCAACTTTATGATGATAATAAGGATAAGCTATGCGTTTTCGTCTCACAGCCATTAGCGCAGCGCTGCTGCTCAGTCCGTTAGTCCAGGCGGCTGCCGCGGACATGTTTTCCGCCAGCGCAGCGATTGCCAATATCACCACTACCGCCAGTTACAGCCATCCGTATCTGGCGCTGGAAAATGCGCAACGCGCGTCATTACTCTCTCATCTCAGTGGTGGCAGCGGGACAATCAAACGACCGCAGCTGGAAACAATGAAACAGGGAGGCATTCAGGCCGATCAAGCCTGGCTTAAGGCCAGCAGCTATAATTTTCAGCAACCGGCAAATCAACAGGCGGGAATTGCGCTGCTCAGCGCATTCAGTGCACTGCCACCAGCAGTCATAGGACAGAATCTGGCAACGGTTGAACAGATTAACCAGCATGCCAGCGAACCTTTACGGCATCAGGCGCTGGTGGATGCCGAGGGATTAAACTATCTCTTTTTCCTCGCCGATGCGCTGGGACCACGCCTGGGGCAGGCATTTATTCGGGCTTATGATAACGGTGAGATCGGCAAAGCAGCGGCGTTAATCAAAGCCAGTGAAGTCAGCACCTCTGCTGCAAAGGCGCATTTCGCAGTAAAACGCCCGTTTTTGATCCCCGGTAACCACATTAAGCTGGTGCCGGATACGGTGGTGGTTAAGGATAACCTGCCCTACAGTGCCGACGGTGGGGCGTTTCCCAGCGGCCATACCAACACCGGGTATACCGATGCGCTACTGCTGGCGCAGATGATCCCGGAACGCTATGTGTCACTGATTGATCGGGGTGCGCGTTACGGTTATTCGCGGGTGGTACTGGGGGTGCATTATCCGCTGGATGTGATGGGATCGCGCATGGTGGCGCAGCGGAATGTGGCTCACTACCTGAACGATCCGGCATACCGCGTGCTGTTTAAACAGGCACAGCAGCAGTTACGTCAGGCGCTGGAGAAAGAGTGCGGTACCACAGTGGCGCAGTGCGCGCAGAACCCGGCGCAGGACGATCCCTACCGGGCGGCGCGAATGCAGACTTTTTACCGCTTTACCATGACCTATGGATTCCCGGCGGATGCGAAAGCTGACAAGGCACCGCTGCAGGTGGCGGATGGGGCTGAAGTGCTTCTGGAATCGGTGCTGCCCGATCTCAGTGCCGCTCAGCGTCGGGAACTGATGGTGCACACGGCGCTGGGGGGGGGGTATCCCTTATCCGGCGATGCGCAGCAGAGTTTCTGGCAGCGCCTGAACCTGCATGATGCGGCCACGGCCGGGCTGGCAAAATAATCAGCGAAAAACGGACAGCCTGCGGGCTGCCCGTTGCTATTGTTGCTGCGGGATTAATGCATCAGGCGTGCGGCGCAGTACTCATACCTTTCAGGTCCTTATCTACCAGGAACAGCCCCTGGCCACTGTCACCCACCAGCGCCAGCTTATCCAGCACCGTTTTAAACAGCTTCTCTTCTTCATGCTGCTCAGCCACATACCACTGCAGGAAATTAAAGGTTGCGTAGTCCTGAGTGCTGATCGCCGCATGCACCAGCTCATTAATCTTCGTGGTAATCAGCTGCTCATGCTGGTAGGCCATTTCAAGCACTTCATTCAGAGAATTAAAGGTTACCGGTGGCGCTTCAATGGCTCCCAGCACCGGCATCGCGCCGGTATCGCTCAGGTAGTTGAACAGACGCTGCATATGCTGCATCTCTTCCATTGAGTGAGCGCGCAGGAAGGTTGCCGCGCCCTCAAAACCTTTATCATTACTCCAGGCGCTCATCTGTAAATACAGATTGGCCGAGTAGAATTCGAGGTTCAGCTGGCTGTTCAGTCGTGAAATGATATCTACGCTCAGCATAATAGCTCCTTGAAAACAGGGATCGGAAAACAGGTGATTTCTGCGCATTATGCACTGATGCTTTTAAAATAAAAACCGCTAATGTGAATATTCGATTTATTTAAAGGTTTTTATTTTAAATTATTGATTTAAAAGACTAAATTTTTAGTAAAATATAAATCATTCTATTTATTGAATGGGGGTGATAATTATTACCATTAAGGTTTCATTTAAAAGAATGAATAAAAAAATTATTTAATCCTCAGTTTCTTTAATTAGCTGACTAATACTGGTCATTTTCAATGAATCTGCGCTCAGGGAGTAATCAGATAAGGTAAATTCTATTTTAGATGTCGGGAGAGCAGGGAGCTGGCTGATAAAGGTACAGGTATCTGAGCGGGATATTCAACTGCCAGGGGGCAAGCATGTGGCATTTCATCTCTGAACTCAGGCTCTCCGTCACGCTATCCGGCAGGACTGACCTGCCGGAGAATACAACACAGCCTTACAACTTCTCACCGTTGCTGGCGATAACCTGCTGATACCAGGCAAAGCTCTTTTTCCTGGAGCGTGCCAGGGTGCCGGTGCCATCGTCATGTTTATCAACGTAGATAAAGCCATAACGTTTATCGTACTGACCGGTGGTAAACGAAACGCAGTCAATACAGCCCCACGGGGTATACCCCATCAGCTCGACGCCATCTTCCAGCACCGCAATTTTCATTTGCTCAATATGGGCGCGCAGATAGGCAATGCGGTAATCATCATTGATCTGACCATCATCCTGCGGCGTATCGTAAGCACCGAAACCATTTTCTACAATAAACATCGGCTTCTGATAGCGTTCCCAGAAAGTATTCAGGGTATAACGCAGGCCAACAGGATCAATCTGCCAGCCCCAGTCGGACGCCTTCACGTGCGGGTTAGGACGGCTGCCCGGGAACCCTTCAATATGACGGCCGTCATTGCTGTCTTTTGACGCAAACTGCACAGCGTTACTCATGTAATAGCTGAAGCCCAGATAGTCGGCGCAGCCTTCACGCAGCGTCTGTTCATCTTCCGGCTGCATGGCAATCTGACAACCCTTGCGTTGCCATTCACGCAGAATATAGGACGGGTAGTAGCCGCGCAGCTGGACGTCACCAAACAGGTGGCGCTCACGCATCGACTGCTGGGCAAACATCACATCGTCCGGATGACATGACCAGGGATAGAGCGGCACAATCGCCAGCATGCAGCCAATTTGCAGCTGCGGGTTGATCCGGTGTCCCAGTTTGACCACCTGAGCGCTGGCAACAAACTGGTGATGCAGCACCTGGTACATGGTTTCTTCCGGATTGGCGCGATCGGTAAAAATTACTCCGGAATTACAGTAACCAAACAGCGGATAACGCCAGTTGCGCTGGTTGTTAATCTCGTTAAAGGTCATCCAGTATTTTACTTTGTGCTGATAGCGCTTCAGCACCACCTCGCTGTAGCGCACAAAGAAATCAACCACTTTACGGTTCAGCCAGCCGCCGTACTCTTTCACCAGATGCTGCGGCATCTCAAAATGCGACAGGGTGATCACCGGTTCAATATTGTATTTCAGCAGTTCATCAAACAGTTCGTCGTAGAACTGCAGGCCGGCTTCATTCGGTTCCTGCTCATCGCCTTTGGGAAAAATACGGGTCCAGGCAATAGAGGTGCGGAAACACTTAAAGCCCATTTCAGCAAACAGCTTAATATCCTGTTTATAGCGATGATAAAAATCAACGGCCTGATGATTGGGATAGTGATGAGCGGGATCGATACCGTCGGTGATCACGCGATCAACGCCATGGGAGCCACCGGACAGGACATCAACAATACTTGGTCCTTTACCGCCTTCGTTCCAGCCGCCTTCCACCTGATGCGCGGCCACGGCACCACCCCAAAGGAAATTTCCAGGTAATTGTTCAGACATCATTATTCCTTAGTTGTAATCAAAAATATTCGTTACAGCGCCGTGCCGGTCAGGCTTAAACGCTGCCAGTCATTTTCCTGCGCTAACGCAGGCGATCCTGCAACGGGTTAATTTGCCTGTTTCAGGGTCTGAATCTCGTGGTGCAGCAGAACCATCTCTTCTGCCGGTTCGCGGCACAGCATGGCGTTCATCAGGTGATCCTGCGCATGCACCCGGATTAGATTCACCGGGATCTTACCCGCGCCCTCATCAGCGCCGATCAGGGCGGTCTGGATCTTATGTGCCGCGCGGGCCGCCTGAGTGGCTGCACTTAATTGCTGATCCACTTCTGGCCAGTCATAGCTACGTGCTGCCCGCAGCGCCTGCATGGAACAGGATCGTGCTTCGCCGGCGTGAATAATTAACTCCATCACGATGCTTTCCATATCCATTATCCGTTCTCCACTTGCTGAGGGGCGGCCTGCTCTGGTGCGGGCTGCTCCTGTTGCAGTAACTGACGTTCGTACATTTTAAAAAAGGGGTAGTAAATCAGCGTCGATATCACAATCAGCACCGCCACCAGCAGCACCGCTCGCAGATCCCTACCGGTAGACCAGGCGGCACCTAACGGGCCGGCCGTGGTCCAGGGGGCAAGGGAAACCACGTGATGAACCAGATCGGTGCGGGTGGTTGCCCAGGCAATAACGGCATTGACCAGCGGTGCAGTGATAAAAGGGATAAACAGCAGCGGATTCATCACCACCGGGGAGCCAAAAATAATTGGTTCGTTAATATTGAAGATGCCCGGCACCAGCCCCAGTCTGCCAATGGAACGCAGGTGAGCGGAACGGCTGCGTAGATAAAGCAATATCAGCCCCATGGTTGAGCCGGAACCCCCGACCACAATAAAAAACTGCCAGAAGGGCTCAATAAAGATTTGCGTGACCGGCATCCCGGCGTTCAGCGCCTGCTGATTAAGCCCGAGGTTGGTCAGCCAGAAAGCCTGTAAAATACCGCCAACAATCACCGCCCCGTGAATGCCGGCGAACCACAGCAGATGACATAACAGCACGGCGGGCAGGGAATCAGACGCGGAGATAATCGGTTTAAACAGTGCCATAATCGCCTGTGGCAGCAGCATGCCAAACTGATGTTGTAGCCATAAACTCCGCGGCGCCAGCGTCAGGAAGATCGCCAGGATCGGGATCAGCAGATCGAAAGACTGACGAATTTTCGGCGGCACCTGATCCGGCATAGAAAACCCAATATGGTACTTCTGCAGCAGATGCATTAACTCAGTGGCATAGAGGCTGATAATAATGGCGGTAAAGATCCCTTCTCCTCCCAGTGACGCCACCGGCAGGCTATCGTTGGTTTGCGGAGCCGCCACCACCAGAAACGACATCAATGCCAGGCAGGCCGCCATAAAGCCGTTTATTTTATAGCTGATGGCCAGGTTATAGGCGATGGCGTAACAGATATAAACCGCCATAATGCCCATGGTCATATTATAGGGCATCATAATTTGTTCATTGTGCTGAGCCACTATGGTCAGCCACCAGCGGGCAAATGCCAGCTGGCTGTCGGCGGCGAAAGGCGGATGGGCAAACAGCAGTATAAATGAGCCAACGATCAGAAATGGCATGGAGGCAATAAAGCCATCTTTGATCGCCACCACATGACGCTGGCCGGATAAACGCGCGGCAATCGGACTAAGACGATCTTCGATAAAGCTGAATATCATCTGGCTGAGCGGACGCATTAAGATGCCCTGCCACTGCCAATTAACGCCAGCGCATCGTCAAGAATTTTGCCGCCATTCATCATGCCATAATCCATGGTATCAATGACGCTGATGGGTTTATGCAGCTCATCAGCCAGCGGTTTAAAATCAGCCATTTTATATTTAATTTGCGGTCCCAGCAGGCAGCAGGCAGCAGTCATAAGCAGGGATTTGTTCGCTAAACTCATCCAGACCGATAGCATCTATTTCGACGTCAATATATTTTTCCCGGGCAGATTTCTCCATCTGTTGCACCACCATGCTGGTAGACATGCCTGCTGCACAACAAAGTAAGATTTTATTCATCATCTGTCTCCTTGCCTGTTTTCTGTTACAGATAGCCGAAAACACACGCTTTCTGCAACCGGTTTCATGAGGCATGATTTGTTATGTGAGCAGGATCTCAGGACAATCAGACCGGGCTGGCTTGAATAGCCGCAAAGGGGTCATTAGCTGGTTATTCTGTCCAGGCCGCGGGACGGAAGTATTTAATCTGCCCCGGTTTGACAGATAGGGTATGATGCGCAGACGAATATATTTTGCAGTCTCAGAACAGTTAAGTAACAGGCAATAATGGTGAGCGGCAGTATCGCACTCAGGATTTAATGATGATTACCATGCTGGATGTAGCAAATAAGGCGGGAGTCTCGAAGGCAACCGTTTCCCGGGTGCTGGCGGGCACCCGTTATGTCAGTGAGAAAACCCGCGAGCGGGTATTTAAGGCTGTTGAAGAAACCGGCTATCGGCCTAATTTACTGGCGCGTAATCTGGCGACCAATAAATCTCAGAGCATCGGTCTGGTGGTAACCAATACGCTGTATAACGGCCCCTACTTTAGCGAGCTTCTTTTCCAGGCGGCGACCATCACTGAACAGCATGGTCGACAGCTTATTCTGGCCGATGGTAAACATAATGCGCAGCAGGAACGCCAGGCGATTGAATTTCTGCTCGATCTGCGCTGCGACGCGATTATTATTTACCCTCGTTTTCTTAATCCTGCTGAACTGGACGAGATTATTGAGAAAACCGTCCAGCCGATTATTGTAATGAACCGCAGGCTGGAAAGATATCCGCAAAACAGTGTATTTACCGATCATCATCAAGCCACCGTTGAAGCGGTAACTTATCTTATTACGCACGGGCATCGTGATATTGCGTTTATCACCGGCGCGCCGCATTCCCCCACCGGCAGCAGCCGCCTGAGCGGTTATCAGGCGGCGCTGGCAGCGCAGGGCATTACTTACGATCCACTGAAAGTGGCACAGGGAAGCTGGACGCTGCAAAGTGGTTACTCAGCTGCGCAAAAGCTGCTGGCCGGCGGCGGCGATTTCAGCGCGCTGGTTGCCAGTAATGATGATATGGCGATAGGGGCTGCCCGGGCGCTAAAAGCGGCCGGCAAACGGATCCCGCAGGATATTTCGTTGCTGAGTTTTGATGATATACCGATGACGGCGTTTTTTTCGCCAGCGTTAACCACCGTGCATGTACCGGTCAAAGAAATGATCGCCCTGACGTTGCAAAAATTGCTGCAAATGTTAAACGATCAGCCCGTCAGCAGTCTGCCCCCGTTTAGCGGAAACCTGGTCGAGCGTGATTCTGTGGTGGCCGGCCCCTGGAAATAAGGGGCCGGTGCCGTAAAACCTCGCCGCATTACTTTTTACTGGCGTGATGAAAAATACCCTTTCATATTGCTGCACCGAGATATCTTTAGTCATCGATATTTGAGAAATGCGCGGATATTTCACTGATATCAGTACCAGCAGTCCGGGCGCCGCAGCCAGTTTCCTGTGATTTTATCTGCAGGTGGTGAGTGAAAAACAGCGCGGGTAACAAATAAATACTTTCTCTGAGTGGTAGTTGCTCTCAGTTAATGGCTTAAATGCAATAAAATGAATAAATAATCAGCCGGTAAAGCAATTTTTTTGTATGGAATAGTAAAAACTGCATTAAGAAAAAGGAGGGGGAACAAGGCGATAATATCGACCGAAAATGGCGTAGAACCTATGGTTCAGGGTGAATATTAAGATAAAAACACTCCGAGTATCAGACAACTATCGCCCGGTTGCAACCCTATTGTTATGCCATTTTTTAGAATAAGAATTCTCGTATAGATCTTAATTCGAGATTACCGCAGCATAAATGACTTAACGCAACGAAGTGATAAATACCGGGGTTATCAGCTTTTTTCTATAAATCCTTAGCTGGACGGGTATCTCACAGACAGAGCGGTATTGAAAAATTTTAGAAATGGCGACAGGCAGTGAGCCCTCAGTCGTACGGTCAGTGATGATATACTGACAATTAAAAGAGAGTGTAAAAACGAAGGCTGATTTACGTAAAGGTGTTTTAAGGTAATACTACAATAATGGTCTGCCTGTGGGGCCAGGATTATTTTCTGCTGAGAGACTATCATTTCTTGTTTTTTGGCAGTGAAGAGGTCTTCCTCTCTTTAAAATAAGAATAAAGATAACAAACGGAATTAATTAAAAAGATAACAGCAAGTATCACTATTATTACATTGAGTATGACGTGATTTCCAAAGCTAATAATTAAATGCAACTGAAATATGATTCTGTAGTTTTGGTTGTCAGGATTGATCGTTATACATTGTGCCTATTTGCATGTTTTTTTCGCTGTGTTTGTTGATAACGCGCCTGGTTTTTCTCTACCCATTATCCTAAAACCGACTCATTGGTAAAAATATTCTGATACTTTAATTATCGGGATAAATAAGTCATAGCCGTAAATTTTAGGCGAAAAAATTCACCGGTAAAATATCCAGGAGCGTCAATTTATGTTTATCCATATCAGTAAGAAAAAAATTATTACTGCTTTTCCCCTCTTTTTAGAGATGAGTTAAACAGCCTGCGATGGAATCGGTTTTTAACAACGATGCGGAAAAAATATGAATCTAACTTCGCAAAAAAATACAACAGTAATACAACTTCCCCGTCCAGCCGGATTGTATGCTTTTCAGAATGTCAGCGGTCAGGGGGCCGATCCGGATAAGATATTGTCGATGCTGGCTTCCAGCCTGTACCCCTATGTTCTGGAAGTGATGAATATCGGCAGGCAGGAAAAAAAACTGGCGGTTCATCGCGCTACCACTTCGCGTCCGGTAGATTTTTTGAACTGTAAAGGCATGGTGATGGCATCCGGAGTAACCCTGCGTGATAAACAGCAGGAAAGCAGCTTGTATCTGGCTCTGTCACTGCCGCAAAAAGAAACCGACGCACTGACCAGCAACGTCGTTGACGGTTCACTTAACCTGTACGAAACCACCACGCTGGTTTATACCCAGGAAGAGAACACCCGCTACCTGTATTTGATCCTGCCCTATGCTGAGGCAAAATCGGCGCTCGGGGGACAGCTGGGTGAGCAGATTATCTCGCTAAACGCGCACCCGCTGATGCCCTTTATTAAAATGCAAATGTTGCTGCTGGAACAATATGGTGCTGACTTGCGGCTTAAAGGCGCCAGCACGATCCTGGATGGCCTGTATAACATGTCCTTTGTGATGTTATCCGAAGTGGGGAAGGCACTGGGTTATCGTTATGAAGGCACCAAAAACTTTTTTTTTGCCGCGGCTAAACGCTATATCGAACAACATTATGCCGATCTGGAACTGGCACCCGATGCGATTGCGCTCGCTCTGCGCTGTTCACGTTCGGCACTGGATCGCGCCTGCCTCGAGCAGCAGACCTCGGTGATGAAAGTGGTTCAGGATGTGCGCTTAAACGCGGCCCGTCACCGGCTGGAAAACTATCCGGAAGAGCGTATTGATACCATTGCCTGGTTGTGTGGGTTTAGCAGCCCCAGCTTATTAAGTAAGCTGTTCAAAGCGCGCTTTGGTATGTCTCCCAAGAGGTGGCGGGGAACTTTTATGCCGGGCCTCCAGTATAAATCCAGTGTGGTATTACTGGAGGCCTGTCGGGTTAACGGGTAAAGATTAACGGATACCAGGCCATTAATCATGCTGATGCAGCGGGAACGCCAGGGTCGGTTATCAGGTACTGTTGTTGATAACCTTCTCCCGCTCAGATCAGCCCTTCGTTGACCAGTGAACTGCGCGTGATGGCATTCACTGATGCCGCACCGGTTAACGTCATGGCGACCCGCATCTCTTTTTCGATCAGGTCGAGCAGCCTGGCTACCCCGGCTTCCCCGGCTGTCGCCAGTGCCCATATCCACGCCCGCCCTAACAGCACGCTGTCCGCACCAAGGGCAATCATGCGCACCACATCCAGTCCGTTACGAATACCGCTGTCAGCCAGCAGGGTAATATCGCCTTTTACCGCATCCGCGATACGCGGCAGCGCTCTGGCGCTGGACAGGACGCCATCCAGCTGGCGACCACCGTGATTTGAGACCACAATTCCGTCCGCGCCAAAACGCACGGCATCACGGGCATCATCTTCATCCAGAATGCCCTTAATGATCATCGGCCCCTGCCAGAATTCACGGATCCACTCCAGATCTTTCCAGCTAATCGACGGGTCAAAATTCTTTGCCAGCCAGCCGATATAGTCTTCCAGGCCGGTAGGCTTACCCAGATAAGCTGACACATTGCCCAGATCGTGCGGACGGCCATGCAGGCCAACATCCCAGGCCCATTTCGGGTGTAGCGCCGCCTGCCAGTAGCGGCGCAGGGCGGCATACGGGCCGCTCATCCCGGAATGCGCGTCGCGGTAACGTGCGCCAGGTGTTGGCATATCGACGGTGAATACCAGCGTTGTGCAGCCAGCTGCTTTGGCACGCTCCAGCACATGGCGCATAAAACCCCGATCTTTCAGCACATACAGTTGAAACCACATCGGGCGGTTAATGGCCGGTGCGACTTCTTCAATCGGGCAAAGCGAAACGGTGGACAGGGTAAAGGGGATGCCTTTACGATCGGCGGCACGCGCCGCCTGAACTTCACCCCGCCGCGCATACATTCCGCACAGGCCGATCGGTGCCAGTGCCACCGGCATAGCTAACTGCTCATTGAACAACGTGGTGCGCAAATCCAGGCTGGACATATCATTCAGCACCCGCTGCCGTAACGCCAGTTGTGCCAGCTCCTCCACGTTACGCCGCAGCGTGTGCTCGTTATACGCACCGCCATCAATATAATGAAACAGAAACGGTGGCAGGATGCGTTGTGCCGCGGCACGATAGTCGTTTCCGGCTGAAATTATCATCAGTGACTTCCTTACAGTCAGGTTATTCATGCGACTGGCGGATGCTGCGCTGCTGACGGGCCTCATCTTCCTGTAACCCTCTGAGGGTCGTATGGACAAAACTCAGATGATGGGTTGCCGCCGCACGCGCACGTTCGGCATCGCCGGCCAGAATGGCGGACAGCAGTTCTGCGTGCTGACCGGTTAAACGAGAAAAAATTGTCGGGGCGCTGTACATTTTCTGGCGGCTGTGAGCCACCGATGAGCTGAGCAAATCAAAGAATCCGCGCATGGTTTGCAGCAATACCAGATTATGCGCCGCTTCAGCGATAGCCAGATGAAAGCGCACATCCGCCTGAGCCGCCATCTCCTCTGAAATACTCTCCTGCTGATCCAGCATCTCGAAGCAGCTTTGCAGCTTCTCTTTATCCGCCGGGGTGGCGCGCTGGGCGGCCAGCCAGGCGGTAGTAGCCTCAATCGCCTGACGGGCTTCCAGAATATCGCAGCCGTAGTCAGGATCGGCGCTGACCAGCATTTTCAGTGGCTGCACAATGCGCCGCTGCGACCAGTACTGCTGCTCATCACACAGCCAGGTGCCGCCACCGCCACGGCTGACCAGCACCCCTTCAGCCACCAGAGTTCGTTTGGCCTCCCGCAGTGACGAACGGGAAACCCCCAGCGTCCGGGCCAGCTGACGCTCTGCCGGCAGCCGGCTGCCGGGCTGCAGATGGCGGTCGGCGATCAGCTGTTTAATTCTTTCCGCCAGCGACGGGATATCAGGATTCATGGGATCATCCAGCTAAATACGGACGCCTGCAGGGCAGTGATCGCCCTGACGATGCAGGTAAAAATCAGGCTGTGTTTCAGGGTGATAAACGGCAGCTGGCCGATAGCAAAGCTGTCCGGTCCGGTCACTTTCGCTGTCACAATCACCGGAATGCCCATCGTGCAAGATGCCACCGGTGCGGTATTGACATTCAGGCGCAGCCCTGTCAGGGCAAAAAAGTAGAACAACATCGGGCAGGCGGCGACCAGACTGGACAGCCAGATATTATTCAGAGGATCGTACTGCTGTAGCCAGATTTGCACAATGCCTTCTCCACCAGAGCGATAAACCGGCAATTTTGGTCGGACCAGACTGATAAAATTATGGCGTTACTGCGCAGATAGTTAATGGATATTTAATGAATGACAACAATCCGGCGGGTTATTTTGATTTTTTGTGAGCACTGTTAGTTGATTTTATTGCCTGGTAGGACCAAAAGCGGTGGGGGAAACAGCGCAGAAAAATTAACCGCCTGCTGGCTGGCAGGCGGAAGATAGTGCGTCAGACGCTGCACGCCAGATGCCAGTCAGGGCTTCATCCGTACCCTGACAAACTCCGCCATAAATCACGAAATTTCACTGTGGGCTACCCATCTGTAGCGGCAGAGGCTATTATCCGTCTCCAACTGTAATAAGAATCATTCTTATTAACGCGTTTAGCCTGTATCTATGGAGAGAGAAAGAATGCGCATTCCCCGCCTGATGATTGTCATGCTCTTCACCACGCTGCTGGCCTGGCTGGCACCGATAACCGCCACCGCCAGCGAAAAAATCCCCCAGCGGGTGGTGATCCTTAACCCGGAAACTCTCGATATTGCCGATGCGCTGGGCATTAACGTTATCGGCGTGGCCAAAAGCGGCGTACAGCTGCCGGAGCTGCTAAGAAAATATCAGGATGCGCACTGGTTCAGTGGCGGAACGCTGTTTGAGCCGGATTACGAGGCGTTAAGCCACTACCAGCCGGATCTAATCCTGGCAGGAGGGCGCGCCAGGGATGCTACGGAAAAACTGCGCCAGATTGCCCCGACCGTAGAACTGGACATTGATTCACAACATTTTCTCGCCAGCCTGACGCAGCGCACGCAGCAACTGGCGACGATGTTTGCGAAACAGCCGCAGGCAGAGGCGTTGCTGGCGGCGTTTAATGCGCAGGTCGCTGCCTTACGCAGCCGCAGCGCCAGCGCCGGACGGGCGATGGTGCTGATGGTCAGCGGCGGTAAAACCAGCGTCTATGGTTCCGGCTCGCGCTTTGGTTTTATTTATGACGTGCTGGGTTTTCAGCCAGCCAGTCAGCTGCAGGCCAGCGGACGCCACGGTAACGTGGTGTCGGCGGAATTTATTATGCAGACCAATCCTGACTGGCTGTTTGTGCTGGACAGAGACAGCGCCATCGGCAGTAAACAGGGGGTCTCAGCCCGCGCGGTGCTGGACAACGCGCTGGTACAGCGTACCGCGGCCTGGCAAAAGCAGCAGGTCATCTGGCTCGATTCCTCGGCGCTGTATCTGGCCGGGGGGATCCAGAGCTATCGCCAGCTGATGAACCAGCTGCAGCAGGTGCTGGCTGAGTCGGATCGGTAACATGCTGCAGCGAACCCTGTTTACCGGCGGCCTGCTGCTGCTGTTGGGATTGACGCTGTGCAGCCTGCTGACCGGAGCCAGCGACCTCCGGCTGGGTGAAGTGCTGAGCGATCCTCTGATGCGTGAAGTGATGCTAATCAGCCGCGTACCGCGTACCCTGGCGCTGCTGCTGGCGGGCAGCGCGATAAGCGTTGCCGGGCTGATGATGCAAATGCTGACACAGAACCGTTTTGTCGAGCCGTCGCTGGTCGGCACCACCCAGGCCGCCGGGCTGGGTCTGCTGCTGGTGATGGTGCTGTTTCCCGCAGCAACGGTGCTGATCAAAAAGAGTGTGGCAATGCTGTTTGCGCTGTCCGGTACCGGACTGTTTATGCTGCTTATCTGGCGCATCCGCATAAAGTCATCGCTGATGGTGCCGCTGGCTGGCATGATGCTGGGGGCGGTATTCAGCGCCCTGACCACGTTTCTGGCGATGAAATTTGATCTGCTGCAGGCGCTGGCGGGCTGGGGAACCGGTGATTTCTCCGGTGTGATGCAGGGGCGCTACGAACTGTTATGGGGTACCGCGTTCCTGACGCTGCTGGCGGCGCTGATTGCCGATCGCTTTACCCTTGCCGGTCTGGGACGTGACTTTTCGGTCAACTTTGGGCTGAACTACGGGCGCACGCTGTTACTGGGTATGGTGATGATTGCCGCCATCAGCGGGGTGGTGATGGTGGTGGTGGGCGCACTGCCGTTTCTCGGCCTGGTGGTGCCTGGTCTGGTCAGCCTGCTGCTGGGAGATAATCTGCGCCGTACCGTGCCCTGGACCATCCTGATCGGGGCGCTGCTGACCATCAGCTGTGATATTGCCGGACGGCTGATTATCCGCCCGTATGAGATCCCTCTCAGCGCGATGCTGGGTGTGGTGGGGGCGCTGGTTTTTTTACTGCTGATCCTGAGGTCACCCCGCTATGGTCACTAATCGCAGGGCGCTCTCCCCGGCAAAAAGCCTGCTGCTGCTGACACTGCTGGCCGTTGGACTGGCGCTGGTATATATGACCGTACAGCTGCGCGGCAATATCAGCTATATCCTGCTGCATCGCAGTCAGGTGCTGCTCACCATGCTGCTGGTGGCCTTTGCCTGCGGCCTGAGTACCCTGCTGTTTCAGACGGTGACGCAAAACCGCATTCTGACTCCGGCGGTAATGGGGCTGGAGTCGCTGTTCGTGCTGCTGCAAACCCTGCTGATTTACTGGCTCGATCTCTCCGGGCTGAGTGATATTGGCACCAGCGGGCGATTTGTGCTGGAAGCGGGGCTGCTGATGCTGTTTGCCACGCTGCTTTACCGCTGGCTGTTCAGCAGCGGCTGGCTGGATCTGCACCGGGTACTGCTGATCGGTCTGGTCTGCGGCACGCTGTTTCGCAGCAGCGCCGGACTGATGCAGCGGCTGATGTCACCCGGTGAATTTGCCCTGCTACAGAGCCGGATTTTCGCCACCTTTACCCGGGCATCAGGGCCGATACTGGCGCTGTGCAGTCTGGTGATTGCCATGGTTGCCCTGATTATCTGGCGGCTGCGCCACCGGCTGGACGTGCTGGCGCTGGGACCGACGCAGGCCACGGTATTGGGCCTGGCCTGGCGGCGTAATATCACTCTGCTGTTGCTGCTGTCAGCGCTGCTGGTGGCGATATCGACAGCGCTGGTGGGGCCGATGATGTTCCTTGGGCTGCTGGTGGTCAATCTGGCGTATGCGCTGCCTGGCAGCTGGCGTCATAGTTATCTGCTGCCGGGTTGTGTACTGATTGGCATGATTATGCTGACCGGCGGGCAACTGCTGCTGGAACGGGGGCTGGGCATGGAGGGAACGCTGTCGGTGCTGATTGAATTTGCCGGGGGCCTGTTATTTATCTGGTTACTGCTAACGAAGGGGGCGAAGTGATTGAAATCAGTCATCTCAGTAAGGGCTATCCGCAGCAGCCGGTATTGCGCGATATCTGCGCCACGCTGCCTGCCGGGGGGATCACCTCGATCATTGGTGCCAACGGGGCGGGAAAATCAACGCTACTGTCGGTGATCGGCAGGTTGCTGCAGCCAGACAGCGGCAGCGTTACGGTGGACGGGTTGCGGGTCAGTGAAGCTAACAGCGGGCAGCTGGCACAACGGCTGGCGGTACTGCGTCAGGAAAACCACCTTACCAGCCGCTTAACGGTGCGTGAGCTGGTCAGTTTTGGCCGCTACCCGTACAGCAAGGGGCGACTGACTGCTGACGATCGGCAGCCGATCCGGCAGGCGCTGGAATTTCTCGATTTGCTGGCGTTGCAGAATCGCTATCTTGATCAGCTCTCTGGCGGGCAGCGTCAGCGGGCGTTTGTGGCGATGGTATTATGCCAGGACACGCCCTGGATCCTGCTGGACGAACCGCTGAACAACCTGGATATGAAACACAGCGTACTGATGATGCGCCAGTTGAAACAGGCGGCACAACAGCTGAATAAATCGGTGCTGCTGGTGATCCACGACATCAACTTTGCTTCGGTATGGTCTGACTACATTCTGGCGATGAAGCGGGGCGAGGTGATATTTAAGGGTACGCCCCAACAGGTAATGACCCCGGAAGTGCTGGAGAAGATCTTCGACCTGCCGGTCAATATCAGCGAAATAGGCGGTCAGCGCATCGCCATTTACTACCGTAGCTGACGCACCCTCGCCGTGTCACGCAGTGGGATGGTGAAACTCCATTGACCTGAATTTTTCCCCGGGCGGATTACTTTTAGTAAAGATTGAAAAATTCAATTTCTACCTGTGAATAGTCTTGTTATTGAAGGGAAAATATTTTTATTCATATTAATCAGCAGAATAATTATAAGGATTAACAAGGATGACTACATGGCTGTAATACCGTTAACCCCACCAGAAGGTGCTGGACTTATATCCCTAATCTGAGAGATGCACGAAAACATGGGATGCCGCGCAATACGGCGACCCCGTCTGTCTATTACTGGTTTTACAAAATGGTAAAAAACCGGGCACCCTGGGACTATAAGCAATATAATCGGGCCTGGGCAAACTTTGGTAATTTTGATTATGGTGCAACCGGAACTGCTGCCGGGATACCTGCTGAGATCCTGTTGATGGGAGGTGGTTTTGCACAATCAAGAGCAGGAACCTCTAAAGCGGAATGGGGACACTGGTATGAAAAGTCGCCTTATGGCGATGACCCTAAGGATCAGTACTGGATAAAAAAAGGAATTGACTATGCAAAGCAGCATGGTTATTAAATGGTTTCATCGTTTTCTGACGCTCAGTTTACTGATTGTTGTGATAACAGGTTTTCTTATCTACCATTTCGAGTCAGCACCTTATGATGACTCTTTGTATGGAAAAAAAGAGTTATCAGAGGGTACCTGGTTGTATATTACGAAGTACAAAAATTCAGGTGCAACGGATACGGATGTTTATCGGTACTATCTGAATAAAAAGTTAGCTGATCCGTTACCTGTATTACAACAATCTGCGCCATTTCTTACTGCTGATGTGGCTGATGCTACGATTTCGTCAGCAGGGCAGCATGTCATGGTCAGATTATCCGGAAAGATTTATTCATTCTCTAACTCAACATTTTTTTATAACGGTTCGGAACCTGTTATGCCACGAATAGATTTAACCGCCAGCTACGCCGGACAGTGATATACCGGCTTTTATCGTAACAGGGATGGTGGCGGGTCGAGACCAGGACCTGGGCTGGTCCACTGCGTGGTGCTGTTTTTTGCTTTGGCTTTGTTGTTTGTGTTTTTTAAATGCCAGGGCATAAGCCAGGTCAACAACGTTTCACCATTCCGCTTCGCGGACTGGTGACAAGGGGAGAACATTGCCTTCTCCCCTTCTCCCCTTCTCCCCTTCTCCCCTTCTCCCCTTGACCCCGCGCCAGCGGCTGGCACTGCGCCCGCTTACGCGGATGCCCTCGGCAATGCCCTTTCCCGACGGACCAGCCTGATTCGCCGTCCAGGCGAAGCAGGCTTCGCGCCGCCGTCTATGGCGGCTTGTCCTGGGAAATGGCGTTACCTCGGCCCCGTTTTCAAAGCCGCAACAAAATCAAAAGCCAGCTCAAAATCAAAATCTTAAAACCCAAAACCCAAAACCCAAAACCCAAAACCCAAAACCCAAAACCCAAAACCCATAAAGAATGCCTTTGGCTTTGAATTTGACCTGGTTTTTGACTTTGACTTTTGGGCGGCATCAGGAACGGAGCCGAGGTTACGCTGATTTCCAGGACGAATCGCCAGGGAAGGTATGAGAGGCGTGCTTCGCCAGGACGGCGAATCACGCCGTTCCGCCAGAAAGCGGCGTGGCCGAGGGAACCCGCTTCAGCGGGCGATGTGACGCCGCAAGCACGGGGGCAAGGGGCGATTGCGCTTGATCGCCCCTTGTCGCCAGCCCGCGCAGCGGGATGGAGAAACGTAGTTGACCTTAGCTTCCGCGCAGCGGAGTGCCCTGGCCCTGATTTTTAAAAGCCCAAAGCCCGCCCAACAAAGCTAATCCAACCAAAAAGCATGGCCCGCTGATGCCTCAGCGTTCAACAGCAGCGCATTCCCCCTTTCCCCCCACCCCCATACCGCGCCTGCTGCCGCTCACGAAAAAATACCTTATAGCTCATAATCGGCTGCCCGGGATGGGCGCTCTTCATATGGGCGACATAGGTATCATAATCCGGGATCCCGACCAGCATCCGCGCCGCCTGGACAACAAATTTTCTGACTGAGCTGGCTTTGGTTAACATGTTCAGCGCCTCCACAAGGGGAGCAGCCAGACTCAGTGAGTCTGGCTGCGGTTAAATCAGCTTAATGGCCGGAATGGATGTGTCCCCCTTCCGCAGGTAACGCCACAAAAGGCGTCTCGCAGTCGGTGCGCTGCGGATTACGCCGCGCCTGTAACCAGCTGCGGATACCGTAGAAAAGAATACTGTAAACCACAATCAGGAACAGAATACTCAGCGTGGCATTGGTGTAATTATTCACAACAATATGCTGCATATTCTCCCGCTGTGCGCTGCTAAGATTCAACCCGGCAACGGCCAGTCTGGCCTGATACTGACGCGCCATATACAGGAAGCCTTCCATCTGCGGATTGATGCTGAACAGCTTGAGGCCCAGCGCCCAGGTGGTACAAATCAGCAGCCAGACGGCGGGTAAAACCGTGACCCAGATAAAGCGGGTGCGCTTCATTTTAATCAGCACCACGCTCGCCAGCACCAGCGCTACGGCGGCCAGCATCTGATTAGAGATACCAAACAGCGGCCACAGGCTTTTCACCCCACCCAGCGGATCGACCACCCCCTGATACAAAAGCCAGCCCCACAGCCCGACGCAGCCCGCGGTGCCGATAATACCGGCAATCAGCGAATCGGTTTTTTTCAAAAACGGCACAAAGTTGCCCAGCAGATCCTGCAACATAAAGCGGCCGGAACGGGTGCCGGCATCCAGCGCGGTCAGAATAAACAGCGCTTCAAACAGAATACCGAAGTGATACCAGAAACCCATATCAGCAAACGGTAGCACCTTATTAAACACGTGAGCCAGTCCCACCGCCAGGGTGGGGGCACCCCCGGCACGGTTAAGTACCGAAGGTTCACCAATATCCTGCGCAGTTTGCAGAATTTGCTGCGGGGAAATCACAAAGCCCCAACTGCTCACGGCCGCAGCTGCCTGCTGGGTGGCGGTATGCAGCTGGTCCATAATCAGCGAAGCGTTGCCGCTACCCAGCAGATGCAGATCCGGCATGGTGATCCCCAGCGCGGCAGGGGGCGTATTCATGGAAAAATACAGGCCGGGTTCAATCAGTGACGCTGCCACCAGTGCCATTGCAGCAACAAAAGACTCCATCAGCATGGCACCATAGCCAATAAATCGGGCATCGCTTTCGCTGGCCAGCAGCTTTGGCGTGGTACCGGAGGCGATGAGGGCATGAAAGCCGGAAACCGCGCCACAGGCGATAGTAATAAACAGGAACGGGAAGACTGCGCCTTTCCACAGTGGGCCACTGCCATCAATATATTGGGTAACCGCCGGCATCTTCAGTTCAGGATTGAGGATCACAATTCCGACTGCCAGTCCGACAATCACGCCAATTTTCAGGAAGGTCGCCAGATAATCTCGCGGTGCCAGGATCAGCCACACCGGCAGCAGGGCGGAGATAAAGGCATAACCAATCAGGGTAAAAGTAATGGTGGTATCTTTAAAGGTCAGTGCCGGTCCCCAGTAAGGATCTTTGGCGATCACGCCGCCAAACCAGATAGAGGCTACCAGTAGCAGCACGCCAATCAGTGAGACTTCTCCCACTCGCCCCGGACGCAGAAAGCGCATGTAGATCCCCATCAGCAGCGCAATGGGGACCGTAGAGCAGACGGTAAACACTCCCCAGGGGCTTTCTGCCAGCGCTTTCACCACGATTAAGGCCAGTACCGCCAGGATAATAATCATGATCATAAAGCAGCCAAACAGTGCGATAGTGCCGGGCACCGGCCCCATCTCCGTTTTGATAATGTCACCCAGCGATGCGCCATTGCGTCGTGAGGAGATAAACAGCACCATAAAATCCTGTACGGCGCCTGCCAGCACCACGCCAGCCAGCAGCCAGAGCACCCCCGGCAGATAGCCCATCTGAGCGGCCAACACCGGCCCGACCAGCGGGCCGGCACCGGCAATCGCGGCAAAATGGTGCCCGAACAGCACGTAGCGATTGACCGGAACATAATTCAGCCCGTCATTATTGATAACGGCGGGCGTAGCGCGTGCGGGGTCGAGTTGCATCACCTGGCGGGCTATATAAAGACTGTAATAACGGTAGGCCACCAGATAGACCGACACGGAGGCCACCACGATCCACAGCGCACTGATATGTTCTCCCCGCCGCAGTGCCAGCACGGCAAGGCAGCAGGCACCGATGATCCCCAGAATCATCCATGGCAAATGTCTGAAAAATGTTTTCATAATGACATCCAGGTTTGTGAATTAGTCTGGGGTTAGTGCTGCAGGCATGCCACAGCTCTGAACCAGACAAGGTTAAAGTGCAGAAAACGCGTGATAGTAATAATTTTCGAACTGATTACGGACTTTTAGCGGGAATATATAGTGGTAAATGTTTGTTTTGACAAGTTTATCAGCCCCGTACTCACCCCTCATTAATAAGAATTGTGAGCCTGATCTCACCCGGGTTTGATAAAGACAGTCAAGAGGTAACTGTGAAAAATGTCAGTCCGTCATCGAGGTGATGGAGAAACAACTTATCGAATTAACATTATTTCGCTGTTTTTTTAATATAATAACAGGGAATAATATATAATCCGGAATGCTGTTTTTTTACGATGCAATATAATTTAGATAATTCATGGATTTGTTTTTTTTGTTATTTATTCTGTTGTGGAAAACACTTTTTTTGTTTCGAGAATTTATGCTAACTATTTGCTGTTGGCTTGTCGAGCTCAACAGAGTTTGCCATTATAAACCCAGTTAAAAATCGTCACTGAAATTACCTTCTCATCGAGCGATAACTGTAAGTATTTATTATTATTCTGCCGCAAAATAAAGAGTAATTTGATTTTAAAAGAGATGTCACAGGTAACCCCGCGGGAATCCTGTGATAATTGCTTGCCGCAGGAGGTGGTAAGGCGAAAGACTTTTTATCATTAGCGGAAGTGCAAAGATTAGCAGACCGCCTGCCCTGCTACGGGTAATGATGATAAATATACCTTCAGGTTAACAGAATGAATAGCGCTGCCCTGGCGGGCTCGCTGTAGTACGGGTTGATTAAATAACCTGTTGTCTCAGCGCAGGCAAAACGTGCTGCGCAGGAGCAGGATATTTTCAGTGTTATGCTGCCGCGGGTTTGGCTGTTACTGGAATAAGTCAGCCCACGTCATAAGGGAGAGAGTAACAATGGATGTGATGGAAACCTACGACCACTTCTGGCCAACTGGTGACAGTTTTTTTGGCCTGGGGTGTGCCGGAATTATTGAAAAACTACCTCCACATAAGGCTGACGGTAGTTATCTTTTTATTAATCTTGACGGTGTTTCTCTGATCCGCTTTATGACGCATTTTTCTGCCATGCGTGCATTAAGTAAAACTATGATCATTATCTGCAGCCCCCGACTTATGCCGTTGGCTAAATACTGGCTGGTGGAATACGACTACGTTGCCGCAATCTATGAATCTACCCGGTCGGTGGAGGATATCATTAGTGAACTCATAGTTATTCTTTCAGGAAAGGTGATGGTCAAACCTGTACTGAGGAGAAAAACGGATGTTACTCATAAAGATATCTACTTGTTAAAAAGTTTCCTGAAGGAAAAAAGTTTTGCGGTGATTGAAAGACTACATGGCCGACAGCGTTCAACGATTTATCGCTGGCGCAGAAGTCTCACCCGAAAATTTGGTGTACGTAAAATAGAGCACTTGTTACTGCTGTAAACGCTTAGTAAGGCGCATTCAGCAGGTAACAGAAGACGGAAGGTACGGTCACGACTATAAGAAGAGGCATTAACTGCCGGGTAACATGTCCTGGCAGGAAGTAAGGTGCGCATCATGATGTTTTTATCCTGAATTAAAACAATAACCAGACAACACCTTGTTATTCGCTGTTAGCGTGATGACACATCAGCTTTTGAAAAGCACGCTTTAGCGTCTGGCTCACCAGACGTCATTGATGCAGGCCATATTAGCGTGGGCAGCGTGCACAAGGTGCCGCCTGCATACTCTGTGTGAGGATGCCAGAAATGGCCCGGAACGGAACGGGAAAATAAAACAGCCTGACCACCAGGCGCTTAATAACCGCGTGATTGATATAACCAGGTCGCTTTACGCACAGGGATAAATATAATGATGAAGAGAATGATATGATTAAGCCAGCTTCCGTATGTTATAAATTCGGCGAATATATTATTTATTTAAATATAAGCCTGTTGAAGCAGGGGGAGTTTATTCCACTACCTCCGAAAGAATTAAGGGTACTGTCCTGTTTGGTAGAAAATGCGGGTAAAGTGGTGAATAAAGAAACCCTGTTTCAGTATGCCTGGGGGGACGCCTGTGTTGCTGATGAATCATTAACCCGTTGTATCTGGGCATTACGTCAGGTACTGGGGGATAATTACCAGAAAAAAGGGATCAGAACTATCTATTCTCAGGGGTATTATTTCACTTACGAAGTAGAAAAATGCCTGGTGCATGAAGTAGAAAGCCGGATACCACGAAGCCTGCCACCTACAGTCCACACCAGCAGCGCGTTGCCGCATAACAGTGATGTTGGCATGGTTGACGACCTGTTTTTACTGAAATCCTTGTTCGCGATGCGCTCGCGCCGGGAGCTGCATCATCCGGAAAAAATGCTGCGTATGGCAGAGAAATATATCGATCTCTGTATTATTGAAGATTCCGCCTATACCGCAGAAATTGGTCGCTATATACATGAACTGGTCAATGATATCCTGCTGGATGATCCCTTTAATATTGATGCTCTGTGTCTGCTTGGCGTGATCTATGATCTCAATGGCAGCGAGGCCTGTGGATCGCTTTGTTTTAATATGGCAGAGGAACTTTCACCTGGTAATATTACTATTTCCTATTATAAGGCGTGCCGTTGCTATTTGAATCGTGATTATATCAAATCTTATAGCTTACTGATGAAGGATGAGAGAATGATTGCGATTAACCCAAAGTGGAAACGTATCATGGCCAGACTGAAAATGAAGATAAGTAATGGCACAGGACACGATAAATCAACCGGTGAATGAAAATAATTTTATCTTAGTGTTATCGGTTTTCATTATGATTCAATCAAGATCTTCTGCATAAAGTGAAATATATTTTCCATTAATCACTGATTCTCAGGGATATAAAAAATAATGCAGATATCAGCAGCGGAACATATCTTGACATCAGATGAAAATCACAGCTTTTGTCAGCCATCATTGCTCTGGTTATGTGCCTGTGATGATGCGGTAATAACAATTACCTGTAATAAAAAGAATGAAAAACATCAGGTTGAGGCCAACAGTAAGCGCTTATTAGTCACCATGGCCGCGCGCATGAAAGTGCTATCCGGCAGGGTAAGTTATCGTGAACTCGACTGTGCTCAACTGGTTAAGCTGCAGGCATTTCTGGATGAAGCGGGTGGCAAAGAGGTGAACTTTTGCCGCACCTGCTCTTCCGCCTTATTGCCGTTACCGACACGCATCTGTGCCGATACCCGCAGTCTTGAATACTGGTATGTCAACCAGGCGCGACGTTCTGAGCCTGAACACTTTCGTTTCGCTTCGGTGCTACGTGGTACCGAATGGTACAACCTGATCCGTTTTTTGTTGATGGAGTCTGAACTATTGCCCAGCGGCAATATCCGCGATATGTGCGCCAAATATGGCCTGTCGATAGCCCACTTTCGCCGCTTATCGCGTTATGCCCTGGGTAAAACCACCAAAGTGGGATTACGCGACTGGCGCCTGGTAAGGGCACTGCTGGAATTTTCCGGGGCGGACAAAAATATGACCACGGTGGCGATGGATTATGGCTACTCCTCGCTTTCGCATTTTTCATATGAAGTCAGAGACACTTTTGGACTGTCTGCCCGCGAGTTAAAGCAAATAATTACTGATGGATAACGCGTCATGAACGGTTTTGTTAAAGCAACCATCACCGCACTCTGTATTTCGTCTCTGCCTGCCGTGCCCGCAGCTGAAAAAAACGCGCCGGTTGAGTCAGGCTACGTGGCACGCAATGAGAATCTCCGTGGCCTGTTCGACGCGCTGGCCAGTGCCATCAACAGACCGATCCTGCTGAGCCGGCGTTCTGCGGAAAAGAAAGTCAGCGGAGAATTTGATTTCACCCAGCCCCGGCTGACGCTGGCGGATATTACCGGGCAGCTGGGACTGATCTGGTATGACGACGGTAGTGCGATTTATGTCTATGACAGTGGTGAAATGCGTAATGCGGTAGTGATGCTACAAAACGCCACTTTTGAACAGTTGCGTGACTGGCTGATTAGCGCCGGGCTGTACGATACACGCTATCCGCTAAAGTCCGACGGCAGCAGCCCGGCCTTCTATGTCTCCGGTCCGCCGATGTATATCGATGTGGTCACGCAGTCTGCCCGCTTTCTCGACCAGAGGGATGTGGGATTTGACGGTAAAGAAAATGTCGCGCTGTTACCGCTGACGCATAACTTTGTGGCAGACCGGCAGTTCACCTTTCGCCAACAGGAGATGGTCATCCCTGGCGTAGCGTCGGTGCTGCAAAAGTTACTCCATGTACCGCCAGGTGAACCGCTGTTGCTGGCAGATCCTCCGGCATTTAATGCGGAAAAAATGCCCGCCAGCGTGGCGAAAATTCCCGAAGGGGGAGCCGAACCGCTAACAGAAATCAATGGCGGCATGACCATTGTCGCCAGTCCCGGTACTAACAGCCTGCTGGTCAGGGGGTCGGCGGCGCAAATCCGCTATATCCGCCGCCTGGTGGCCGACATCGATCGTCCCAGGCGTCATATTGAATTGTCGGTATGGATTGTGGATTTACATAAAGATGCACTCGATCAGCTGGGACTGAAGTGGCAGGGCAACCTGAATCTGGGCGGACGGGTGGGGATTACCTTCAACAACGGGGTCAGCACCACTATCGATGGTGCCAGTTTTATGGCCTCAGCGGTGGCGTTAAGTGAAAAAAAACTCGCCAATATTGTCTCCCGTCCGATGATCCTGACCCAGGAAAATATTCCGGCGGTCTTCGACCATAACCGCACTTTTTACAGCAAGCTGATCGGCGAGCGTAGTGCCGAGCTGAAAAACGTCACCTGGGGCACGTCTGTCAGCGTCCTGCCGCGATTCACCCGTCAGAATGAAGTGGAAATGATGATCAATGTTGAGGATGGTAACCAGTTTAATCCGACGGGCGTAGATAGGCTGCCGGAAGTGGGGCGCACTACCATCAGCACCATCGCCCGCGTGCCGCAGGGAAAAAGTCTGCTGATTGGTGGTTCGGTGGTGGATCAAAACCAGCGGATACAGAGCGAAATTCCGCTACTGGGCCGGCTGCCGCTGGTGGGGGGCTTATTTCGCTGGCGCTCGCAAAACAGTACCAGCGTGATCCGCATGTTTCTGATCCAGCCACGGGAAATTAACCCACTCAGTGCTGTGACGGCGCAGCAGACAATCAAACAGGTGGTTAATGACCGCGAGCACCTGCAGTTAACCGACTGGATAGCAAACTACAGCGGAGGAGAATGATGGCAATCATACTGACCGCCAGCACCAGCTGGCTGCCCCTGACGGCCCCCCGAGTCGGGCGCGGGAAAACCAGTGCCGGAAAAAAACCGTTACCGGCTGATGATGAACCGGCCTGTGGCGAAGGTGTGGCAGCGAAAGCGGATGAATCTCCCGCCGGGCGTCTGGCGTGGGCGATGGCTGCCAGCCATGAATTATCGGCAGCGGTTAACCTGCTATGCAGCCAGCGCTCGCTGCTGCGCCGCTACCGGCTGAGTCGCACGGAGCGTTTTGCCCAGGTGCTGGACGAGGAAGTGGAAAACAAAATCACGCCGTTGCTGCAACTGCTGGCGGCGGGGACCGACGCTGACAGCCAGATCCTGCTGGCGCAGATCAGACAGCTGTTCCCGGATGACAGCGATTGCGTGGTGATCCTGCGCGATCTGCTGGAACAGCCGGAAGCGGAACCCTGGCGCCAGCGGATAGCCTCGCTGTTGCTGCTGGCGCGACAGCACAGTGACGCCCGACGGGTGCAGGCTGGGATCAATATCGCCCTGAAGGCCCGGCTGTTCGGTCAGGCGCTGCAGATTTCCCCCGCACTGATGCGGGAAAGTTATCGTGAATTTATTACCAGTGATGGCAGTGAGATCCCGCTCTATCAGCGCTGGATCGCCCACTACGGCATCAGCCTGCGTCAGGTGATGGTGGACTTTATGGAAAGCGCCTTACTGGCGGATATCAGCGCGCTGGATCCCAGCTGCAGCCAGCTGGAGTTTGGCAACTCACTGCAGCGCTGCGGGCAGCTGAAGCGCCTGCGCTCTGCGGATATCAGTTTTGTCAGCCCGCTGCAGCAGCGCTACGCATGGGATGGCAGTGAACAACAGTGGGTATCGCTGATGCTGGCCTTACTGCAGGGAGAAACAGAACTGGATCATCCTGACCATTTCTATCTCCAGCCCGCTGCGGATGCCGGGCTGATTCAGGGCATTCTGCGCGGGGTAAGGGCGCTGCCCATCGAACTGTTCGGAGAACCGCTGGATAAAGCGCTGGCCGAACAGCAGCTCCTGCGCTGTGCGGCGCAGCATCTGCAGGCGGAACGCCGTTAGTGGCCCGGTTTATCGAACGGCTTAGCCGTCACCCGGAACTGTTTATTCTGCTGCTGATTATCGTGGTGGTGACCATGCTGGTGATCCCGCTGCCCACGGCACTGGTCGATTTTCTGATTGGTCTGAATATCGTGCTGTCGGCGCTGGTCTTTCTGTCGTCGTTCTATATTGACCGCATTCTGGATTTTTCTACCTTTCCGGCAGTGCTGTTAATTACCACGCTGTTTCGTCTGGCGCTGTCGGTCAGCACCAGCCGGCTGATCTTAACCCATGCCGATGCCGGCGAGATCATCGCTACCTTTGGTCAGTTTGTGATGGGCGATAACCTGGTGGTGGGCTTTGTGATTTTCGCCATTGTCACCCTGGTGCAGTTTATGGTGATCACCAAGGGCGCTGAGCGGGTAGCGGAAGTTGCGGCGCGCTTCTCCCTTGACGGAATGCCGGGTAAACAAATGAGCATTGATGCTGATGTCCGCGCCGGCTCGCTGGATACCGAGGCAGCCAGACAGCGGCGTAGCGTGCTGGAGCGGGAAAGCCAGCTGTACGGCTCTTTTGATGGCGCAATGAAATTTATTAAAGGGGACGCCATCGCCGGGATTGTGATCATTTTTATCAATTTCCTCGGGGGGATCGGGGTGGGCATGAGCCAGCATGATATGGATGTGGATCAGGCGCTGTCTACTTACACCATGCTGACGATTGGCGACGGACTGGTGGCGCAAATCCCGGCGCTGCTGATTGCTATTGGCGCGGGCTTTATCGTCACCCGGGTCAACGGTGACAGCGATAATATGGGGCGCACCATGATGGCCCAGCTGTTGGGTAATCCGGTGGTGCTGATCCTTGCGACGCTTATTGCGCTCGGCATCGGCAGTATGCCGGGCTTCCCGTTTTTCACCTTCTTACTGCTGGCACTGATCCCTGCCGGTCTGGCGGGGGCGAGATTCTGGCGTCGTGCCGCGGCAGCTCCCCCCCGGCGCGGGCCGCAGCAGCAGGGGGAGGCTAAGGTTTCTCCGGCGCTGATAGAAGGGCAGACGCTGGTAGAGATCCTGCCACTGATGCTGGTACTGCCAGCCAGCAGCCAGAGCATAATCAGTGCGGAGTCGCTGACCCGGGAGCTGCAGCGTCAGTTCTTCTTTAGTTACGGTATCGGCCTGCCGGATATTCTGATCCAGTATGCGCCCCAGGCCGATCCCCACAGCGTGACAGTATTCATCAATGAAATTCAGGCCGATACCTTTCAGGTTCACTTTGCCGGGCTGCGGGTGCTGAGCGATCCCGCAGAGCTGGAATCCTTAAAGGTGCCGCTGATCCCACTGCAGGGAACGCTGTGGGTGGATACGCAGCAGCAGACCGTGCTGCAGGCCATTGGCTGCCAGCTTAGCAGTGCAACGGATGAAATCTGCCAGGCGGCGAGCGCGATCATGCTGCGCCATATCAGCGAATACTTCGGAGTACAGGAAACCAAAAACATGCTCGACAGTATGGAAAAAAAGTACCCGGACCTGATGAAAGAGGTGCTGCGTCACGCCACCGTTCAGCGGGTGGCCGAGGTGTTGCAGCGCCTGCTGGCGGAACGGATACCGGTACGCAATCTGCGCTTAATTATGGAAGCGCTGGCGCAGTGGGCACCGCGTGAGAAAGAGGTGATTGCGCTGGTGGAACATGTCCGCGCGGCACTGGCGCGCTATATCTGCCATCGCTTTACCTGCGGTAACCGGCTGAACGTCATTATGCTGACTCAGGAATATGAGGAAGAAATTCGCCGGGGAGTGCGCAATACCGCCGCCGGGGCATTTCTCAATCTGGAGCCGGCAGAGGCGGAAAACTTACTGGATCGCATGGCATCAGGGTTGGAAAGCAGCCACCTGAAGGATAATCAGCGGGTGGTGCTGGCCTCAGTGGATATCCGGCGTTTCCTGAAAAAATTTCTTGAGTCACGGTTTAAAAGTCTGGATGTGATCTCTTTTGCAGAACTGGCAGAAGGGGTGGAAATTAATGTGATTAAAACCATCTGAAGCCGGGTCTGATGGAACAGCGGATCAACGGAGGGAAGAATGAATATTGATATAGCACAGTTACTGCGGGATGCCCTGACAGAATACGGTTGTGAACGTCATAAGCTGGGTGATTTTGACGGTCACTCCACCATTGTTCTGGAATTTAAAGATCATCCCGATCTGCTGGTCTCCAATATTAACGACGATATCTGGCTGTGGACGGCGCTGGCAGAATATCACCCGCAGATCGTGCGCCAGCACAGCGCGGCACTGCTGGAAAAACTGATGCAGGGCTGCCTGTTCAGCGTTACCGGTCAACTGCAAATGCAGAACCATGAAAATATGCTGGAACTGCGTGGCCTGGTGCATCCTGACTATCTGCAAACCCCGCAGCGCTTTGCGGAAGCCTTAAACGAATTCTTTGTGCTGTCCGCCGAATACAGCGGACTCTGGCGCTGATGAAAGCGGCCAAGCTGTTGCGCTATCCGGCTCCGCTGCTGGCGAGCCGGGGACCGGTACTGACTGCCCGTCTGCCGCACTGCTTTATTGGTGAAATCTGTGAAATCAGAAACAGCTGGCGCGACAGTGAAATTATCGCCCGGGCGCAGGTACTGGGATTTAACGCCGATCATACCCTGCTGGGATTGACCGGCAGTGCCCTGGGGCTGTCTGCCCGTTCCGTGGTGGTGGCCACCGGTCGCTCGCTGACGGTAAATCTGTCAGCGGGGCTGGCGGGGGCGGTGATCGATCCCGCCGGCCAGGTGATCCAGCGCCTGTGCGATCCGCAGGTAAGCAGCCCGCTGCAGCAGCGCGCGGTGCTCGCTCCGGCTCCGACCATCGATCAGCGGGTGGGCATTCGTCAGCCTCTGTATACCGGCATCCGTGCGATTGACGGCTTGCTTACCTGCGGTATTGGTCAGCGTATCGGTATATTTTCACCGGCGGGCTGCGGTAAAACCACCCTGCTGCAGATGCTGCTCGACAACAGCCAGGCGGATATCTGCGTGGTGGCGCTGGTGGGGGAGCGCGGCCGTGAAGCCACGGAATTTATTGAAGATCTGCGCCAGCGGCCAGCGGCCGGTCACTGTGTGCTGGTCTGTGCCACCTCCGATTACTCCTCCATCGAACGGCGTAATGCGGCGCTGGTGGCCACCACGGTGGCGGAATATTTTCGTGATCAGGGCAAACAGGTACTGCTGCTGATTGACTCTGTGACCCGTTATGCGCGCGCACTGCGCGATGTGGCGCTGTCCGCCGGGGAGCTGCCGGCGCGCCGTGGCTATCCGGCATCGGTTTTTGATGCCTTACCGGCGCTGCTTGAGCGTCCGGGGCGTACCCGCTGCGGCAGTATCAGCGCGTTTTATACCATTCTGCTGGAAAGTGACGAGGAGCCGGATCCGATAGCGGACGAGATCCGTTCGATCCTGGATGGCCATATTTACCTCAGTCCGAAGCTGACGGCGGCCAGCCACTATCCGGCGATTGACGTGCCGCGCAGCCTCAGCCGGGTCGCGGCGCAAATCTGCAGCCAACACCATCTGCAGGCCGCCGGAGAGATCCGACAACAGATGGCGCGCTTCGACGAGCTGCAAATCTTTGTCGAACTGGGCGAATACCAGGCTGGCAGTAACCCGGACAGCGACCGGATCATAAACCGGCGTCAGTCGCTGATGCAGTGGCTGCGTCAGGCACCGGACGAACGCTGTGATTTTGATTCCATGCTGGCTGGTCTGCGTGCGCTGGCAGCGGCAACTTAACGGCCTGCTGCAGCGCTGTCAGCAGCAGCAGCAGCAGAATGCGCTGCGGCTGGCGCAGCAGCAGCAGCGGGCGCAGCAGCTGAGATGCCTGATTGCCGACAGTGACCGTGAAATCCACGGGCAGAACGCGCTGTACCAGGCGCTGATCCCGGACGGCAGCTACAGCCGTCAGCGTCTGTTTGCCGTCCAGGGGCGCCAGGCAGTGGCGCAGCGTCAGCTGGCGGAGCTGCGGCTCCAGCGCGAAGCCCGGCAACAGGAATACCGCCAGAGTATCGCTGCGACTGCCCAACTGGGGCAACGGCAGCGGGCGCTGCTCAGGCAGGCAGATAACTATCGCCAAATCCGCTATCGGCAACAGCGGCAGCAGTATCAGATACGGATGCTGGCAGAACAGTGTGAGCTGGAGGAGATCATGGTATGTCGAAAATAGTGCCACCCGCGCCCGCGCCGGCTCCTGGCCGGTTCGCCCCTGTGGGCAAAGCGAGGCGCGATGCGCAGGAAGAACTGCTGCCGGTTGCGCTGGATATCCCCTGTGGTATCCGCCTGTTGTGGCAGCAGTTGACGCAACTGCAGTTGCCGGTTGCACCGGGCGGGACAAAGCGCGCCGGTGGCGTAAGCGCACCGCAGCAGAACTGCCGGTCAGCGAAAGCGTCTGCCGGGCAGCTGCGGACAGCGGGCAAGCCGCTGGCGGCGACGGATAAGGTGCCGGTTGCAGTGCCATCGGGCAGGCCGTTCGCTGCGGTTGCTGACCACATCAGCGTGCAACATGACCCGTTGCCACCAGCCAGCACGGTGGGGTTACCGCAGACCGGACGTTTGCCGGCTGACGCCGATCTGCGGCAGCCAGAGGAGAGTGAGACGCAGCCGCCTGACGGCCTGAACGCCGTGGCGGCGGGGCTGCCACGGGTAAGCGATCCTTTGCCATTAATGGCACAGAATGCAGCGGATCTTCCGGCGGCACGGCAAAAAACGCCTGAGTCAGCCTGCCTGCCGACAGAGCTGCCGCCCGAAGCCAGTGATAACGCCAGTACGCTGACCTATCGCTTTCGCCAGTGGGGGGAGCAGCATAAGGTAGCGATAATGCGGCCGGTGGCCGGCAGTGGCGAACTGATGCTGTGGCCATCTGACCTGCTGGTGCAGCAGCGGCTGGTGGCCTGCTTAGGCCGGGGACGCAGAAATGAGCAGACGCCGACACAGCGCGGCAGGAAACAGCAGTAGCGGCTGATTACGTTAACCGGGAAAGGCTCATTATGTTACAGCATCACCTGCCAGTGCGCGATCCACGGTACCTGCGCTACCGGCAATACTCCGCCTTATGGCAGCGCGAGGGATTTGGCTACGCGGTCAGTGAGCTGCCCGCATCGGATACCCTGCTGTCTTTTACCACTGACAGCGGCTGGAATGGGGTGGTTGATGTGGTTTGCTGGTTTGCTGAAGTGGCACCGGATCTGGCCGGCCAGGCGTCAGCAGCCTGGTCGTTAGCGCAACTGGTGACGTTATTCAGCCACAGTCAGACGCCTTTCCGTCATGCTGACTTACCGCAGGTGCTGCACTGCCAGCGTATTCGCCGGGTGCAGCTGCTGGGTCGGGAACGGCCCGCCTGCTGTCATGGCTTTCCCACTGCCGCTGGCGAGATCCTGTTTTGCCATATGGCCACGTTGCCGCAATTGCGTGGTCAGCTACCCGGGGTGGCGCTGGACAGCGTACCGCTGCCGCTGGCGTTGCGCATCGGCAGCAGCTGGCTGAGCTACTGCCGGTTTTCCCGGCTGCAAATCGGGGATGCGCTGCTGCTGCAGTATCAGGACAAAGACATGCTGAGCGGGGCGTTCAGGCTCGGGGGATTTATCCGTTTTGAGGAGGGCGTTATGTTTGAGGAGAGCAGGCGGGAGGCAGCACCGCAGCCGGAAAGCCACACCATCAGCGCGCAGCTGCCAGCGCAGATACCGGTAAAGCTGGAATTTATTCTGCAGCAGAAAACCATCACCTTTGGCGAACTGGCTGAGATTTATCGTGGCGCGATGATTGGCTGTGAGCCGGAGGCGGAAAAGCAGATTATTATTCGCGCCAACGGCCTGCCGGTGGCCAGTGGCGAACTGGTATGGTTTAACGACCGGCTGGCCGTCGAGGTGCGCCAGCTGTATCAGGAGGCTGACGGTGGGGAGTGAGAACGATATTTCACTGATCGCCCTGCTGGCATTCTCGGCGCTGCTGCCGTTTCTGATCGCCTGCGGCACCTGTTACATCAAATTTTCCATCGTGTTTGTGATGGTGCGCAATGCGCTGGGATTACAGCAGATCCCCTCCACCATGACGCTGAACGGCGTGGCGCTGGTACTGGCGGGATTTATTATGTGTCCGGTGGTGCAGCAGGGCAGAGAGGAATTTCAGGCGATGGGCCGCGCCGACAGCCCCGAGGCAGCGCTGGCGTTTATCGAAAACGGGCTGAGCAGCTACCGTGCATACCTGAAAAAATACACCGACCCCGAACTGTTAGGGTTTTTTGAACAGGCGCGCCAGCAGCGGCAGCCAGAGGCGGTAGCCGCAGAAGGGCAGGCGTCGATCTTCTCGCTGCTACCGGCCTATGCGCTGAGTGAAATCAACAGTGCGTTTAAGATCGGGTTTTATATTTACCTGCCCTTTGTGGTGGTGGATCTGCTGATTTCCAGCATTCTGCTGGCGCTGGGCATGATGATGATGAGCCCGATCACCATTGCCGTGCCGATCAAGCTGGTGCTGTTTGTGGCGCTGGACGGCTGGAGCCTGCTGTCACAGGGGCTGATTAGCCAGTATCTCGACCTGGCAGCCGCTCAGTGAACGCCATGAACGATATCGCGTTCTTTACCAACAAAGCCTTATATCTGGTGCTGATCCTGTCGGCGCTGCCGGTAATGGTGGCAACGCTGATTGGTCTGGTGGTGGGTCTGCTGCAAACGGTGACTCAGCTGCAGGAGCAGACGCTGCCTTTTGGCCTAAAAATGCTGGGGGTGATTGTCTCGCTGTTTCTGCTCGGCGGCTGGTATGGCGAAGTGCTGATGACCTTTGGCCGTGAGGTGATTGCGGTGGCGCTGTTATGACGGTGCAGTGGTTGCCTCAGTGGTATCAGGGGCTGCTGACGCTGGTACTGATTAGCGCGCGCATCATGCCGGCCTTTCTGCTGCTGCCGTGGTTTAATAACACCACCTTAAGCGGCACCATCCGCCGGCCGCTGGTGGCGCTGGTGGCGCTGGCCTTATGGCCGCCTTCGCTGCTGCCGGCGTTACCCGCCAGTCAGCCGGTGTTACTGCTGCTTATCCTGAAAGAGCTGTTAATCGGACTGATCATGGCGCTGATGCTGCTGTTCCCGCTGTGGGTGCTGCATATTGCCGGCGATATCATTGATAACCAGCGCGGCGCAACGCTGAGCAGCAACCTTGACCCGGTGAGTGGGGTAGACAGCTCCGAACTGGCAAACCTGCTGCATCTGCTGGCGGCGCTGGTGGTGATTGAAAATGGCGGACTGCTGACGCTGCTGACTACCTTTCAACACAGTTACCAGCTGTGGCCACCGCAGCAGTTTGCGCTACCGGCGGCCGCGCCGCTGTTGGCTTTTCTGGGGCGTCTGGTGGCGGCAGCGCTGGCGCTCGCCAGTCCGTTAATCTGCGTCTTTTTGCTGATGGAGATCCTGCTGGGGATCCTCAGTCGCTATGCGCCGCAGATGAATGCCTTTTCCCTGGCGCTGACGATAAAAAGCCTGCTGGCTTTCCTGATGCTGCTGATCGCTTTCCAGCCGCTGCTGCTGCCGGCTATTCAGACACTGAACGCGCGCTGGCTGTGGTTCAGCCACGGCTGAGGCCGGAGGAAGAGCATGGCGGGGAATAAAACCGAAAAGCCCACGGCAAAAAAGATCAAAGACGCGGCCAAAAAAGGGCAGTCATTTAAAAGCAAAGATCTGGTGATCACCTGTCTGCTGCTGGCGGGGGTGGGCGGCGGGATCATGTTGACCGACTTTGCGCCGCTGATCGATCTATGGCGGCGGGTGCTGAGCCTTAATCTCAGCCTGGATATGGCGTCTTATATCCAGGTGATGGTGCGCGCGGCTTTAATCCTGTTTCTGCCGCTGTTACTGCTCTGGCTGGTGCGTTACCGGCGCTGTTACAAAGCGGGTTTACTCTCGCCAGTAAGGCGCTGAAACTGAATCTGTCATCATTAAACCCGGTTAACGGGCTGAAAAAGATCTTCAGCCTGCGCAGCGCAAAAGAAGTGATAAAAGCGCTGCTGTTTCTGCTGATGTTTGTGCTGTCAGCCTGGGCTTTTCTGCTGGAAAATAAACAAAAACTCTTTGCCCAGGTCCATTTGTCCGCTGCCAGTCTGCTGGCCCTGTGGGGGGAACTGTTATGGTCAATGTTGATCTGGCTGATGGTTTTCTCACTGATCATTATTGTGCTGGATATGCTGGCGGAATATTTCCTGTATATCCGCGATCTGAAAATGGATAAAGAAGAAGTCAAACGCGAATATAAAGAGCAGGAAGGCAATCCGGAAGTCAAACAGACCCGGCGTCAGGTACACAGCGAAATATTATCTGAACAGGTCAAGTCCAATGTCAGGAAGTCACGCTTTATTATTGTCAATCCGACCCATATTGCCATCGGGATTTATCTTAACCGCCATCAGCCGGGTATTCCGTTTATTTCGGTGCTGGAAACCGGGCCGCGGGCGCTGGCGGTGCGGACGCTGGCGGAAAAATACGCGATTCCGCTGGTGCGCGATCGCGCGCTGGCGCGGCGGATCGCCGCCAGGCACCGCTGCTACAGCTTTATCAGTCTCGACGACCTGGATGATATTCTGCAGATCCTGATTTGGCTGGAACAGGTGGAAAATGCCTGGATGTATGAAGAGGTTTGCCTGGAAAACGGAAAATATCCTACGCTAAGAGCAAAATCTAAGCAGTAAGGAGTTAAGTGCTGAAAAAAGTGTTATATGATTCCTGCGGATATGATTAACCAAAAGGAATCATTTTATGACAACAGGACTTGCAGTCAGGGAAGAACCCGGTCGTTATTATACTTTTCCGTCCCGATTGCCTCCGGGAGAATTTTTTGAAATTCGCCCCCGAATCTTACCCCACAATGCAAAACCAATAACTGATGACGAAAGCGGGATGTGCATTGGCTATTCCGTTTCACAGGCTCCAGGTTTATGGCGTATTTATGATACCGATGGCACTTTTGTCAGACTTGAAGAAGTTCCGCTGGAATCGCCGCTGATTGATCCACTTGATATTGTGTTACTTGCCGCCGGTGTTTTTCGCGTTTTCATGGCGGGAAGAGCATTGTTACAAAGCGGAGCCAGAACGGCTATTACCGTAAAACTAAGCCAGAGCACTGTCAGCTTCCTGCGTGGTCGGTTAAAAATGGGTCTGTCAGCCCATAAGCTTAAAATAACAGAAAGTGCAGCAAAACATATGCATAACCCTGGACGCTATGTGCCTTTGCAGCTTCAGGAAAAGGCTATTCGCTATGCCAGATCCTCAGAAAAAGATAGGATATTTTCGTTATGAAACTGAGATGTATAGACTTGTAGAAGACAAGATTAATAAAACTTAAATATATAAAAAATACATGCTGGAAGTTGTCGTCAGAGAGAAAGACTGGACGATTAGCCACTTCCTATACAAATGAGAAAGTTGATTATGATTGATATTATTTGTGGTTCAAGACAATTAAAAATCACACCTTACGAAAGAGAGAATAACCCTGATTATTATGACTGGATAAATGTATGGATTGAATTTTCCATACCGGAGTTGAAAACACAGTTCAAAACAGCATTTACAGTTTATGAGCTTATACAATTGAAGAGTGGGATTGAATACATCTACCGAAACATAATTTCTGCAAGTGAATTGCCTACTGTGAATTTTGATAGTCTGGAAAAAATGATAATTTTTTCTTTCAAAAAAATTTATCCTGGACAGGTTGAGGTCAATCTGGTTTTGAGGCCAGAGGATCATGCTGACAGCATCCGAGTTAACGACACATTTTACCTTGACCAGAGCTATTTCCCGGCGTTGTTTTCCGGCCTTGACGAGATGATTAACTGGCAGAACTGACCAGCTTTTACTCTCCATTATCATGGTGCGTATTAAGGTGGCGTTTTGGTAAAAAAAGCTATTTCCAGATATCAACCCCCCGCCCAAAGGCGGGAAGAGGGGGGGATTCCCGGGTTACGATCCTGGCCGTGCAGGAGGGAGTTTAACGACAACATAGACGGCCAGGATCGTCAATCCGATTGCTATAAACCTCTCATGCCACGTTTCATAATGGGAAAACCAGTAGCAACAAACGATAAGAAGTATCCCACCCAATAGTGAAACACCAGTTTCAATAACTGTATGGTATGTGCACCGCCAAAAATTCAGTTTCTTAGAGCCTATCCCATTAGGCTATTTTATTCGTTATTTTGAACCCAGGCCTGTGCTCAGAATCCTCACGTACTAATACAGGCCACCGCAGACCTGAAAAATACCGTTCGTTACGTTCAGTAGATAGTGGTCTGTATAAAAAACAGGCTTAACCTAAGATATTTTTCGTTTCCCAGGTATCCCCAGTGAACAGCCACCGCCGACGGCGCCGTTTGCGCAGCAGCCTTTACCGCCCGGTGACGATCTGCCGTAACCGGCAGGGATCTGAGCGTTCTTTGACGGCAGTATCTGGCGCTCCATGTTCTACTCAGTCTGTCCGCAAGGGTGACCTGGCGGACAGACCATCAGGATGAAAGGGGATGATATGACTCGTGGTTCTGCTGATATCAGCGTGAAAGAGATGGAAAAGATGATCCTGCTGGTGATGCGCAGCGGCGTCACCCTGAAAGAAATTCATGATATTTCTGATGGTGCGATGGAAAATATTTATGCCCATGCGTATCAGTTTTATCAGGATGGAAAATTAAATGAGGCGGAGCGCTTCTTTAAATTTCTCTGTATGTATGACCTGAAGAATCCTGATTATTTTATCGGTCTGGGTGCGGTTTACCAGTTGCAGAAAAATTACCTGAAAGCCTGTGATATTTATGCGCTGGCCTATGTGCTGAAAGACAATGACTTTCTGCCGGTATTCTTTTCCGGACAGTGCCAGCTGTTATTAGGCAATATCAGCAAATCACTACAGTGTTTCGATATTGTCCAGCGCCGCTGTCCCAGCCCGGCGCTGGTTGCACGTGCCGCAGCTTATAGCGAAAGCATTAAAACGGCGCATGGTCGCAGTGACGGCGCTGAGCACACGGCGGCGGGTGGCGGGAAAAAATAACCTCGAGGGCATTATGGCTGATTGTGTAACAACCGTAGGTTACCGGATGCCGGCAGGCTGTGCGGCAGAATGGCGTAAGGTGGCGCAGAGTAAAAGCCAGATCCCGGTCGCCAGTGCGGCGCGCATTCATCAACGGGCGCAGCAAACTATCGCGACACTGGCACCGGCTACTCCCGGGGAAAATGGCGCTCAGACTGTGGCAGGCGAACCGGCGCTGCGTCCCCCACAGCAGGCGGTGCCCGAATCACTGGATCACAGCGCCCGACTGTTGCTGATGCTGGTCAAAATGGGGCTGGAGAGCAGTGCGCTGGCGACGGAGGATCTGAAAACCCGCCTGGCGCTGCTCAGTAACCGGGCGCAGGCGCGCAGCACGCAGGCGCAAAAAATGTCTGCGCAACTGGATGCCCTGCTGGCCGGCTACCAGCAGCAGGTTCAGCAGGCACAGCTGGCGCTACAGACCCTTGAACAGCAACAGGGGCAGCTGCAGCAGTCGCAGGCTGCGCTGACCGATCTGCAGGCGCAGCTGGCTGCGCTGCCCCCAACGGCTGCGGGCGAGCAGGCGCAGTTACTGCACAGCGAGATCGCTACCCTGCAGGAGCGGATCGTCCGGCAACAGGGCACGGTGCAGCAGGCGACACAGCAGGCGCTGACCCGGCAGGAAGCGGCACAGCTGGCGCTTGAGCAAATTGACCGCCAGGTGACGGAGATGGACGCACGCTTCGCGGATATTCCGGCGGTGCAGATGGGCGAACAAAAGAGCGCGGTGGAACAGTCGCAGGCGGCGCTGAATGCCTTTGGCACTATGATCCAGCTGCTGGGCGGGCTGATTAAGCAACTGGGGGAAAACGCCAGCGAGCGGCTGGCAGGGGATATGGCGCTGAATAACCAGCGCGCCAGTGCCCGCCAGCATGAACTGGAACGCCAGGCGAAACACTATGAAGAGCAGCTGCGTAAAGCGGAAGAGGTGCAAAAAACTGCGGGCTGTATTGGCAAAATTCTCGGCGGCGTGGCGATCGCGCTGGGTGCCGTCACCAGCGTATTTGGCGGAGGCGGCGTCGGCCTGATGGCCGTGGGCATCGGCCTGATGGCGGCGGACGCAATGACGGAAGCGGTGAGCGGGCAGTCGTTGATCGGCATGGCGCTGAATCCGGTGATTGAGCATGTGCTGCTGCCGATGATGCGCGCCACCAGCGACCTGACCGGCAAACTGTTTGATATCACGCCTCTGGGACTACTGCTGCGTGCGGTTGAGAAAGCCACCGGCGCTGAATTTATGGGCATTGTGCATAACGTGGTCAGTGCGGCGGTAGCGATTGCCACCCTGGTGGCGGTGGCGATGCTGGCAAAATCCGGGGTGAAATTTTTGCTGGAAAAAATGGGCCAGGGCGTGGGTGAGGCGATGCTGCAGACGATCAAAACCACGTTGATGGAGACGGTACAGCGTTTGCTGCCGCAGCTGATTAAACGCGGTGCCGGCGTGCTCTCCGCCACCGCCAGCCAGGTGATGCAGAAACTCTCGCAGCAGCTCGCCCCGCTGATGGAGCAGATCGGCAAAATGCTCGGTGAGCTGGCACCGTTACTGTTTAAACATATCGGCGTGGATAATCCACAGCAGCTGAATCGCCTGCTACAAATTTCGGTCAACCGCCTGAACTACGTGGAGCACGGCGTGCTGCTGGGCAATACCAGCGTCTCCTCGGGACTGAATATCACCGCCGCTGATATTGAGCAAAAAATGGCGACCATTCTTGCCGGATTTAAGCTGACCCAGCTGGATATCTCCCAGATCCGTCAGGATATCCAGCGGGCGTTAAGTAACTTCCGCCTTGACGAGCGGGCAGGCCAGCAGCTGCGCCAGGATATGAACGATATGCTGCGTAACAACCAGCGTTCGGCCAGGCAAACTCTGCGTAATATTGCTATCTGAATTCAGGAGAACCGCCATGACATTGACAGCAGCAACAGACCAAATCGTCTCTTTCCCACCAGTGCTGAATGCTAACGCCCAGGCGGTCAGCAGCGCCGCACCACTGCCGCGCGATTGTCAGGACTGCGTGCGTTTTGTCATGCCGCCGCCGCTGGTGAAAACCGTGCCGGGTACCGAGGCATTAAGGATGCGCCAGCCGCAGGTAACCGCTGACGGCGAGGTGCTGGCGGCGACCACGGCGCAAATCCGCCAGTTGCTGCAGGCTGAACGGCGTGAACTGCCGGCTGATGTGGCGCTGGCCGTGCCGCTCAGTCCGCCTTTTCCCGTTACCCGCGTCAGTAGTTTCTTGCCAGAGAACGGCGGTTTCCAGTTTGATATTGCTAAGCTGAATCAAAGCTACAGCTGCCGTATGGCGCAGCCGGCCAGCCAGATGCGCGAGCTGTTAAAAGTTGTGACGCGCATTGAGGCTGAGCAGCAGGCGGCGGCCACGCTGCTGGCGCGAAAAAATGTTGAACTGAGCGGACAAAACACCGTGGAAGCTGCCAGGCAGCGCACCGAAGGCGCGGTAGCGGCAGCCGTAACCACCGGCGTGCTGAGTGCCGGTGGGGCAGTGCGTGGGATTGGCGCTACGCGCAATGCGGCTGACAGTCTGCGGGATAATAAAAAGCTGGCGCTGCTCCAGCATGAGAACAGCATCAGCCTGCGCAATGCGGCGGGCGGCAGCAGCGTGCTGGAAGCCAATGCCCGCAAGGCGGCTGAGCGGGGGGCGCTGTACGATCTGGCGCATGAAAAGAAAATGTTGCGCACCCAGAAAATGAATTATCAGGCGGGCGCAATGCATACCAGTGCCGCCGTCACCGGTAACCTGGCATCACAAAGTTACGCCATCGGTGAAGCCGAAGATCAGGCGGCTGCCCGACGCCATGACAGCAGCACCAGCGTGTTTAATGAACTGAGCGAACTGAAGCGGAAAAATAAGGAAATGGCCTTCGATTTGCTGCTGGAAATGAATGCCGCCGAAAAACAGGCCAGCCAGCTGGATGCCGCCATTTTTCGCGTCTGAAGCCGCAGGTTAGGATCGATCGCCGAGGGATAACCGATGAGCACTACCATTATGCCATTTCCAGTTGTTCAGCCCGACATCAGTGCCTGGGGGGACGGGCGCGGTCAGCCGGAAATCGCCCGCCACCCGCCGCCGTTACCGGCTGAAAACGGCACCCGGCCTGCACTGCACCGTGCGGTGCCTGAGTCGCCGCAGTCCAGCTGGCAGCTGACGGAGAATGTTGCCAGCGCTATTCACTGCATGAGCCAGGACTATCTGGCGGTGTTTCAGCTGGCGGTAGAAAAAAATAATCAGTTCTTTACTGACTTCTCTGAACAGATTGTCGCGCAGTTAAGTCACTGTTTTTCAGCTGATGGCGACAACGTCAGCTTTAACGTCAGAAAATTAACCACTGCGCTTCAGGCGCTGAGTACCCGCTACAGCCTGACGCCGCCGCTGGTGCGTGTAACGCTGTTTCCGCCCCAGTCGGGAGAGGGCGCGGCGGAGGCGGAGGCGGTAGCCAGTAAACAGCAGTGTGAGCAGTGGATCGCCCAATTTGGTTTAAACAGCCATTGTCTGGTCTCCACCCGTGGCGGCTGGGTGGTGACCGCCGATGTCGCGGTGATCGATAATGTTATCGCCTCACTGCCGGCGGCACCGGCGGGTAGCGTCTCGATGAATTCGGCGCGCTGGTCGGCCTGGCAAACCGGGTTTGATCAGCAGAAAAATAATCTGCAAACCGGGGTGCAGACGCTGTTTCAGAAGTATGCCAGCGCACACGCCTTATTTGAAAATCTGGTCAAGGTGCTTAGCGGAACCATCAGTAATCTGCTGGAAACCGACAAAGCCTTTCTCAACCTGTAAGGGGGCACAGCATGAATATCCCCGGCGCGGTTCCGCCAGGCAATCCCTTTTTTGACTACCCGCTTGCGGGTAGCAGTGATGACTCTCAGACTCTGATGCAGCAACTGTTACAGGTGGCAGAGCGACCGGGTCGTTCCATGTCGCCAGCAGGACACGCGGGTATCGGTGCCCATGCGGCGGACTTTCAGGTCTGCCTGTTACGGGCGCTGGGTGGTGACGCAGCGGCGACAGCAACTGATGATTCTGCCAGTCAGCAGCAGGCGGCGGAGCCGGATGCTATCGTGATGGCGGAGCCGGACACTACCGTGGCGGCTGACGCGGCCAAACCGCTGACCCGGAATCTGGTACTGCACCAGCGTTATCAGCAGGCGTTGATCCGTCTGTATGACCCTGAGATCGGGGTGAGTGGCACACTTAACCGTTATCAGCAGATCAAAGAGACTATTGTTCAGGCAGCGTCGCCGCTGGCGCAGGAGGTGGCAAAAGACGTGGTGCTACTGCTGGGACATATGCTGGAACGCTATCCGCAGGATCTGCGTATTCATACTGACGTGACTACGTTGGCCGACAACTTTGCCCGCTTACTGAAAGGTAAAAAAGCACTGGGAGATAACTCAGATTTTGCCCGTCCGGCGGCAGGAAAAACCAAAGTCGGCCAGTTTTTAACCCGGCTGGCGACGTTTATCGAGCATAAAGGTGGGGTAAATTTCAATCAGATGCTGGCTAAGCAGGTTGTCGATCATTACCTGCAAGGCTCGTCGCATGCGGCGGCACTGCGCATTGATGAACTCTGGTTGCCGGCGGTGCAAAATCTGCAAATGCAGCTGGATTTTATCAACCGTCCCGACTCAACTGACACCTTATTCAACAGGCTGGCAGAAACCTGCCGCATCCAGCTTTCACTGGTGGAACTGCTGAACCTGGCGGCCTTAAGCGGAGGTGGGTGTGGAGCAGATCAACCAGCTGATCCAGCGCTGCACGGCAGCCTCTGCTGAGATGATCACCGCGGAAAAATACCTGGTTTACGACCTGCTGGCAGACTCGCTGGCTCTGGTGGAATTGTTTAACGGGCTGGAGCAGGAGTGTGGACTGGTAATGACGTCACAGCAGCTGCAGGCGCTGGAAACCGTGGGGGATATTTACCGCCTGGCGCAGGTGCAGGGAAAATAATCAGCTGGCGTAAGGCAGGGAGAGACGAAATGTTGGATGCAGTAACCCGTGACCCGGCGGTCACGCTACGCTTACTCAGTGGATCGTTATGCGGCTGTGAGTTTCGCCTGTTTGCCGGGCGCACGATGATTGTGGTCACCAGTAACAGTGAATTAGGCTGCCACCATCACGGCGATCTGCTGGCTGAAAATATGATTTTTATTCCTTCAGCCACGGAAAAATTCACCTTCGCGCTGGCGATTGATGAGGGAGAGGAGATAAGCATTACCCTGACGGAATATGCCGCCAGCCAGCAGGAAGATGGCCGCCAGTATCCGGTGCTCACCAACCAGATATTGACCGTTGGCACACTGCAACTGGCCCTGCGCTATGCCGACGAAGGGTTTATTCCCCTTATTGAGCAGTATCCGCTTAGTCGTGAGGTAACGCCTGCTGCAGCAGGTGTCGCTGCAGCTAAGCGTCGCTTATCCCGGGCTGGCGTGATAGTGCTGCTGCTGCTGCTGGTGCTGATGGTCATGGCGTGGGTACTCTGGCGCCAGAGCCGACAGGCAGTCATGCTGGCCAGCCAGTGGTATGACGAGAGCGAACGCTATGAAGCGATCGCGGGCAGGGATAAGACGCTGTATATCGTCGCTGCCAGCCCTGAGGATGCTGTCAAAGCCAGGCAGATCCAGGCGCGTGAAGGGGCGGTAAAACAGGCCCTGGTGCTCAGCCGGGCACAGATTAGCCAACGCCTGGTACGCTGGCTGGCCCGCGGCTTTCCCCGGCTGGTGGTAAGGCGGGTGCTGATGGACTCCGCCCGCCAGCCGGTTGCTGAAGTGAGTCTGGAACAGAGTGACCTGACAGAGAGCCTGCAGGCGCGCACGGTAGAGGCGGCGCAGGCGCAGTTCCCCTGGATAGACAGCCTGACTATCCGCGCCGTTTCTGACCGGGTTATCAGTGAAATAGCAAAACAGGGGTTGCAACAACTGCCGGTGAGCTATACCCGCATTAATCAGTCGGGGCGGGTGAATTTTATTATTGATGGCGATCTGGCTGACAGCGAATTCCAGCGGGTGAAAACCTTTATCACCAATTATGGCCGCACCTGGTATGGCGATCCGGTGCAGTTCACTATAGCGGTAAAAAATGACGCAATGAAAGGTAAGTCATTTAAGTATGGTGACCAGCACTATATTAAGTTGTCGCCGCAGCACTGGTATTTTAAGAAATAGGAGCAGGCGTAATGAGTAATATGATGCTGAACGGGACTGATGAATGGAGCGGGTTTCTTAGTGAAAAATCCTCTAATTTCGACAGCGGCATGGTTGAACTTAATAATCAGGTGGCAGATACCCTGGCTAAATTAGTGAATAATCCTTCCGATCCCCAGTTGCTGGCCAGGTATCAGGCCAAGCTTTCTGAATATACCCTTTACCGTCAGGCGCAGAGCAATATCGTAAAGAGTTATAAAGATGTGGCACTGGCGATTATCAGTAACTTCCGTTAATTCACCCAGGATCGCTTATGTACGCAGAGAGAATAACTCAGGCAGCGCCGCTGATCGGCCATATTTCCATGGCGGATAATCAGCCGTCCAGTCTGGATGAATTAATGCTGCAGGCCTGGGCACAGCAGTCGGAAGCGGTGCGTCAGGAGCAGCAGGCGGTATTACAACGTATTCAGCGGCCTGAGGCGATTGCCGATCCCGCTGAACTGATTTCACTTCAGCAGCGGGTGACTGATTATAACTTTCGTCTTCAGCTCATCAGCACGCTGACCCATAAAGGAACCAGTGCGGTTGAAACACTGTTACGGGCATAAATTAGTTCAGTGCTTACTGCTGGTGCTGATGCTGCTGAGTCTGGGCGGATGTAAACAGCAGGAACTGCTGCGCGGGCTGGATCAGCGCCAGGCGAATGAAGTGATGGCGCTGCTGCAGCAAAATGCTATCCCTGCGATGCGGCATCTGGAAAAAAAAGAGGGCTGGGTTATCAGCGTTGGGCCGGAGGACTTTCCCGCAGCGGTGGAGCTGATAACCCGCTATGATTTACCCGGCCGGCCACGGATTGAAATTGCGCAGATGTTTCCCGCCGATGCGCTGATCTCGTCGCCGGAGGCGGAGCGGGCCAGACTCTATTCCGCCATTGAACAGCGCCTGGAACAGTCATTACTCAGCCTGCCGGGGGTGATCGGTTCGCGGCTGCATCTCAGTTATAGCCTTTATGGCAGTGGAGCAAAAAAAAGTTCGGGGCCGGGACATATTGCTTTATTACTTAAAGTATCCGGTTAAGAGAATAATCATTTGTTGCTGGTGAATGATGCCCGGCGTTTTATTAAAAACAGCTTTGATGAGGTAGATGATGAAAATATTACCGTTATTCTTTCACCGTTAGTAGAACATGAGCGACCGCCTGCTGTCGGGGATAATAAATCACAAAAAGAAAGTTTGCTGATGATTACTGCCATATTGCTGGTGGGAGGGATAATCGTCGGTCCGCTGATTTATTTCAGAAAAGGACTGCTGGCATGGCGACATTAATGGCAGGGGAAATCACCCTGCAGCAACCGCTGGAAAACAGCTGCCGGCAACGGGTGCTTTATAATCCGCTGTTATGGATGCATCCCCAAAGACGGCAGTTTAACCCGGTACTCAATACTCCACGCTGTCACGCGGTGCTGAACGATATGATTATTGCCCATTATCGCCTGCCGCTGGCGGGCATAAACTCTGGTCGCATTGAATCGCTGTTTATTACTTACTGGCACCTCCTGCCGCAGGTGGGGTTACGGCTGGCGGCGCTGCGCTATCGCGCCCGCCTGGCGCTGGGCGGCGAGCTGGCCCGGCTCGATCCGGCGGTGCGGCAGTTTGCTTTGCTGGATCTGATCCCGGCACTGCCTGCCGACGGAACGCTGCTGGGGCCGGATGAGCTCTGGCAGCTGGCGTTACAGCAGCTGTGGCAATATCAGCCGCAGCTGTCAGCGGCGGTGACCCGGCGTTTGCCGCTGCTGTTTCCCCCGGCGCTGACCGGGCCTGTATCCACACCAGAAAGCGCGGGCGACCCGCTGCTGCTGCAGCTGGCTATCCGCCATGCGTGCTGACGACTTGCCGCCAGTGGTGGACGCGGCGATTGAGCAGGTGCTGATCCCGGCCAGACAGGTCAGGCGCTGGCGGCAGCAGCAGCGTTTACTGCACAGTGCCCGACAACAGGCCAGCCAGCTGCTCAGAAAGGCTGGCCGTCAGGCGGAACAGATCCAGCGTCAGGCAGAGCTGGTGGGTTATGAAAGCGGGATTGTGCTGGCAGTTGGGCATTTGCTGGATTACGTACAGCACAGCAGCACGCGGCTGGAGGAGACCTGTCAGCAGATTGCCGGCGAAACCGGGCAGTTGCTGAGTAAAATTCTGCTGTCTGATAAGGCGTTTATCGCCGCCGTGGCGCACTGGAGCCAGCCGTTCAGCGCAACAGAGGCAACCCAGGGTGGAGATGCTGAGCAGGTCTGTCTGCTGCTGCCAGCCTGCTGTCGCCATCTGATGCCGCAGATGCGGCGGATTATCCGGCAGTCCTGGGGCGGGCGCGTGGTGGTGGAATATCATGCGGAAATGCGCCTGGTGATGCGCTACCGGCAGCATATTGCCGAATTTGATCCCGCGCTGCTGATTGAGGAACTGCATCAGAGCGTGCTGCAGAAACTGCCGGATTTTTCCACCGAGGATTTAACCCGGGAAACCCGTGAAAAATTACGCGCGCTTTTTCTGCCTGATACCTTTAGAGGGAACCATGAAAATGATAATCCGCAGAGCGGCAGCGATGCCGATTATGCTGCTGAGTATACTGACTGGAGCCTGCCGTAGCGGCCCGCCGCCGGGCGCTTTAGCGCCAGAGCCTGCAGGCATCGCTCTGCCTGACTGCGATAAGCGTGCGCATCCGTTGCGGCAGATAACGCCACCACAGTGGTATCAGATGATGCAGCGCTGCATTCAGCAGCAGGATTTTCACGCAGCGGCCATCAGCTATCTGCTGGCGGGCACCTGGAGCTGGTTTGATGCCAGCCGGCTGGGTACCCGCTATGCTGCTGCCGGCCATGCCAGCCTGCCGCATCAGACGCTGATGCAGCTCAGTGAAAGCCAGCGTGGACAATTGTGGCAAACCCTGAACGCGCTGATGAGCGACAGCCAGTACCGTAACCAGCTGTGTCAGACCCTGCGCGCCCTGGGGCCGCCGACATACCAGCCTGACTACCTGGCGAAAAACAGCGTCACACCGCTTACTGGCGGGGATTATTCCCTGGCGTTGAACGGCTATTTGCATTGTGATATGTCGCTCAGCAGATGAAGGGATGCTGATTAATCGTATTTCATCATTAATGTCAGTTGAACAGGGTGTTTGACAATTTCATCAGTCGGGTTCCTTTTTGCTGAGAGGCAAAGTCCGGCCGTAGCGAAACCGGAGGTTACCGGGTTAACGCGGATTGACAGGCTGGCGTTTATTAACACCAAAATACTGAAAACGGCAGGGAGACTGGCGTCAACGCAAAGAGTAAAGCAAACCCAGGTTTGCTTTACGCGCTAAAGTTGCTTAAAAAATAAGCATTAGCTGGTTTTTCATAAAATCACTTATTCAGGAAGCGCCGCTCAACCCTGACGGATCAGGCTGAGGCTGGACTCAATGGCGTCAGCGACCTGCGCGGCATCCCACTGCGCCAGCTGAGAAGCAAAAGGTTCAAACGAATAGACCCCACGGTAGCCGCGCGCTTCCAGTTCGCGCATCTGCGCACAGCTGTGCAGGCGATCCTGCGGCGTCAGCATAATGCGTTCTTCGTCGGTCAGTTGCTCGCGCGGGCGGGGGTCATCAACCCCGGAAATATGCACCAGCCCGATAGCCGGGATATCCAGCCGATCCCGCTCCTGCTCTGCCGGCGGGTAAAGATGGTGATGAAAGGTGTCCAGCAGCAGCGAGAAGGGCGCTCTGGCATCGCGGATCAGCGCCTGGGTCTGAAGCGCTGAACGCAGCGAACTCTGGGGAAAGCCCAGCGGCTCCACCAGTCCGTCAATCCCGTAGCGTGCAAACAGCGGCGCAAGCTCGTGCAGTGCAGCCAGCGTCTCCTGCTCTGCTACCGGCGTTCCGTCATTGAGCGGGCACAGCACCAGTGCCCGTGCGCCGCTATCGCGGGCGGTTTGCAGCAAAGATTCGGTAAGCTTAAGTACCCGCGGCGTCAGCTGATTAAACGGGTAAATCGCATTAATGGTCAGGATCTCAATCTGATAGCGTTCCGCCAGTTGCCGCACCTGCTGGGGCGTCAGGTTATCGGTGACCTGGCCGCCGGCCATATCATTACGCAGTTCAACCTTGTGAATACCCAGCTCGCTTACCAGGCGGAAGAAGGCTTCGAGACTTAACGCCGGGGCAATTTTGCGATTAATACAGAATCTGTCTGACTCAATCTTCATTGTGTTCTCCAGAGCGCGGGGTGGTGGAGGGGTAAAATTTTTATTTCATATCTACCAATATCAGAAAGTCTGATTCTTGACGGTTATCACATCCTGCGTTTTTTCTCTCATTAATGCGAACCATATCACCAAAATAAAATTTCATTTTAGAGTAATATTGAAATATAAATTTCATTTAGTTAGCGTTGAGCACAGAAAATGCAGAAACGGGCCTCAGCGCACTGGCCCTCCACACTATGAGGCGAGAGCATGAATATCACAGGAAACTTTGTTGGCGGAAAAGTCTGTTTCAGCAGCAGTCAGGAAACCATCCCGGTGTACGATCCGGCCAGCGGGCAGGAGGTTCGTCAGCTGACTCAGGCAACGGCTGCCGAGGTGGCGGAAACTATTGGCGTAGCGCATCGGGCTTTCGACAGCTGGTCGGCCACTACGCCGCTGCGCCGTGCCCGCATCCTGTTTAACTTTAAAATGCTGCTGGAACAGCATGCTGATGAGCTGGCGGCGATTATCGTCAGCGAGCACGGTAAGGTCTGGTCGGATGCGATGGGGGAACTGACCCGTGGGATGGAAGTGGTGGAATTTGCCTGCGGTATTCCGCATCTGATTAAGGGGGAGTTCTCATCAGACGTTGGCACCGGCGTTGACAGCTATTCACTGATGCAGCCGCTGGGCGTCGTGGCTGGGATCACGCCATTTAACTTCCCGGCGATGGTACCGATGTGGATGTTCCCGATAGCCCTCGCCTGCGGTAACAGCTTTGTGCTTAAGCCGCCGGCACTGGCACCCACGGCGGCGGTGCGTCTGGCTGAACTGCTGAAACAGGCCGGCCTGCCGGACGGGGTGTTTAACGTGATCCACTGTTCCAATGAAGATGCCGAACAGCTGTATACCGACCCGCGCATTGCGGCGGTCAGCTTTGTCGGTTCATCCGGGGTGGCGGAACATATTTATACCACTGCCAGCGCCAACGGTAAGCGGGTTCAGGCGTTTGGTGCCGCTAAAAACCACGCGATTGTGATGCCGGATGCCGATCCTGAGGCCACGGTTAATGCGATTATGGGCGGTGCGTTTGGCTCGGCCGGTGAGCGTTGCATGGCACTGCCGGTGGTGGTGGCGGTGGGTGACGCCACGGCAGATAACCTGGTTGCCCGTCTGACGCCGCTGATTCAGGCGCTGAAGGTCGGGCCGGGCTGTCTGCGCGGCAGTGAAGAGAACAAAATGGGGCCGGTTGTCTCTGATATTCATCAGAAAAAGGTGTTGGGCTATATTGATAAAGGCGTCAGCGAAGGGGCCAGCCTGCTGGTAGACGGGCGTAAGTCACGTCCCGCCGGGCATGAAAATGGCTACTATGTTGGCGGCACCCTGTTTGATCATGTCACCCCGGAAATGACCATCTGGCGTGAAGAGATTTTCGGGCCGGTGCTGGGTATTGTGCGCATGCCGGATTATGCCAGCGCGCTGGCGCTGATTAACAGTCATGAGTTTGGTAACGGCAGCGCGATTTTCACCAGCAGCGGCCATACTGCTCGCCAGTTTGTCCACGATGTTCAGGCCGGGATGGTCGGCGTGAACGTACCGGTGCCGGTGCCGATGGCGTTCCACAGCTTTGGCGGCTGGAAGCGCTCGGTGTTCGGTGCGCTGAATGTCCACGGGCCGGATGGTGTGCGTTTCTATACCCGGATGAAAACCGCTACCGTACGCTGGCCACAGGGGCAACAAACCACCTCGGAATTCAGTATGCCGACCTTAGGCTAAGGGGGAAAAGATGTCGTTACTGTCAAAAGCGCAGCCAGGCGGGCAAATCCAGCACATCACGCCGCAAAGCGCCGGCTGGCGCTATATTGGCTTTGATGTGCGGATGCTGAAAAAAGGACAAAGTATCACCCTGGAAAGCGGCGAACGTGAACTCTGTCTGGTGCTGGTGGCAGGGCGGGCCTCGGTAAAAACCCGTGACGCAGATTTTCCCGGTCTCGGCCAGCGCATGTCGCCGTTTGAACGCACGCCGCCGTGGTCAGTCTATGTGCCACCACACGACCGGGTTGAGGTGACGGCCGATTCCGATCTGGAGCTGGCGGTGTGCAGCGCACCCGCCAGCGGCACCCTGCATGCGCGGGCGATCCCGCCGCACGAGGTGGGCGTTGAGCTGCGCGGTAAGGGACGTAACCAGCGGCGGGTGCATAATATTCTGCCGGACAGCGCGCAGGCCGAGTGCTTGCTGGTGGTAGAGGTGTACACCGCGGAGGGGGCGACCAGCTCCTGGCCTTCCCACAAGCATGATACCGCGCTGCCGGGTAAAGAAACTCAGCTGGAAGAAACCTACTATCATCGTTTCGATCCGCCGCAGGGATTTGCTTTTCAGCGTGTCTATACCGATGACCGCGCGCTGGATATCAGCATGGCACCGGGTAATCACGATGTGGTGATGGTGCCCCGGGGCTATCATCCGGTGGCCGCCATTGCCGGTTATGACAACTATTATCTCAACGTGATGGCCGGGCCGGAGCGCAAATGGTTGTTCAGCTGGGAAGCGGATCACGCCTGGATTAACGGTGACAACTACCCGCGCGTCGCAGAGTAACAGTAGTTTTCCTCATTCAGCCGTCAGGGCACTGCCCTGCGGCTGTTATCCCGCCGGTTCAGCCTTTCGTGGTTTCTTCTTTACTGCTATTCAGTGCCAGTGACACGGCCAGCGTCTGTGCCAGGCACAGTGATGCCACCTGAGAACGGAAACCATCCACCTGCGCTTCACGCACCACAAAACAGACATCGCTGAAGGCGGCCAGCGGGCTGACCTGACTGTCAGTGATGGCAATCAGACGCGCTTTGCGCTGCGCGCCCAGCTGCACCAGCTCAACCACTTCGCGTGCATAGGGCGAAAAACTGATGGCCACCACCACATCTCTTGGCCCCACCAGACTGAGCTGCTCGGTGAACATGCCCCCCAGACCATCAATCAGCAGGGCTTTACGATCGAGGTGACGCAGGGCATAGGTCAGATAGGAGGCCACGCTGAAGGAGCGGCGCAGACCGATAACATAAATATTCTCTGCCTCTGCCAGCAGCGCCACCGCCTGCTCCAGATTGCTGGCAGTGGTCTGCATCGCCAGCTGCTGGAGCGCCTGGGTATTGACCATGGTGAACATATTAAGAATTTCCGCCGGGGTTTCCGGCGCGGGCGCTTCGTCGCTGGCCGCCTGACGAAACAGGCGCGCACGTTCACTGTAGTTGGCGGTCTCTTCCATAACATGCTGTTTGAACATCTGTTTCATTTCATTAAATCCGCTGAAACCAAACGCATTGGCGAAGCGGATCAGGGTCGAAGGCGGCACGTCGGCCTGCTGCGCAATCGAGGCCACGGTATCGAAAGCCACGCTGTGGCTGTTATCAAGAATATAGCCCGCTACCTGTTTCAGGCGTCTGCTCAGGCTATCGTAACGACGCCGGATTTCATCCTGCAGGATGCCGAGTTGAGTTGGGTGATTCACCATAATTTGCGCTCTGAAAATAAAAGGATACCGGAAAGCATTGTACCAAATGGAGCAAATTTTTCATTTGCTGCGGTAAAATACGCGATTTATTTCGCGATTGGGATCGGTGTCCCACCAGCCGGCGTTGAACCTGCTGGCGGGGGACGGGACTCAGTAACGCGCTTCGCGCCAGTAGCGGATCAGGTTGAGGTAGTTGGCTTTTACCTCATCGATCAGCTGGCTGTCACTCAGTTCGCCCTGCAGCCAGCGGCGTGACGGCGCGGCAAAAATGGTGCGCCCAACGGCAAAGCCTTTGATCAGTGGATGGGCGGCGGCAGCGGCAAAACCAGCGCGCAGTGTATCCGCCGGGGCATCCAGACCCAGCAGCAGAATCCCGCGACAGTAAGGATCCTGCTGGTCGATCAGCGCGCTGATGGCCTGCCAGCTGTTGCTGCTGAGCGGCGGCAGCTTCCACCAGTCGGGTTTGATCCCCAACTGATAAAAGTGGGTTATCAGGGTAAGATAGTGCTGTTCGGCTTTATCCGGGCCATCTTCCGGCAGGATCACTTCCAGCAGCAGTTCATGACCCGACTTATTGCAGGCCTGCCAGACTTCCAGCAGCAGCGCGTCCTGCTGCGCGCACAGCGCCGCCGGATCCTGCGGATGATAAAACACCAGGCATTTCACCACCTGCTGCAGCGGCCAGTCGATCAGCTGCGATCCAATGCTGCCATGCTCCAGGCGCAGCGGACGTGAGCCGGGCAGTTCAATCGGGCGGCCAATCCACCAGCCCTTACCGGTAATGGCGTTCAGCGCGCGCTGACCATAGGTGCCATCGACCAGAATGCCGCTGCGCTGCTGCAGTCCGGCGTCTTCTGCGGCGGCGCGTGCTGCCGCCAGCAGCAGCAGCTTAAGTTCAGGGATACGCGTCTCGCTGGCACCGGCATCGTGCGCCAGATCGGCTAACTGTTTGCGGTGATCGAAAGCGAAAATGCACAGTTCGGGCCACGCCTGACGGCGACTGGTGACCCGATGCAGATGATTCAGGCGATCGTCCAGATCCGGGCGCGGCACCGAGGCGGCGCGCAGCAGATAGTCGTCCAGCTCAATGCGGGTTGGCATCGCCGGAGCACAGCCGTGGCGGGAAACCACCAGCGCACCGCAGGCATTCGCATAGCGGCAGGCCTGCTCCCAGCCTTCATCGTTCAGCCAGCCGCGCAGCAGCCCGGACATAAAGGCATCACCGGCACCCAGCACGTTCAGCACCTCTACCTGCACCCCCTGCTGCAGCGGCACCTGATCCCAGCTGGCAGGAATATCCCCTGTCAGCACGACGCAGCCCAGCGGGCCGCGTTTGCACACCAGGGTGGCTGCGGTCGCCTTGCGCACATTGCGCAGCGCGCTAAGGGTATCGGTGCTGCCTCCGGCAATATGAAACTCTTCTTCGGTGCCAACGATCAGATCGAAGTAATGCAGCACCTCCTGCAGCTGGCGGGTGACCGCGCCGGAGGCTATAAAGCGGGTTTCGCCGTCACCGGGGGAGGTCAGCTCCCACAGCACCGGGCGGTAATCAATATCCAGCGCGTTGCGCAAACCGTGGCGGCGCGCGCATTCCAGCGCTTTGATCACCGCCGCACGGGTATCAGGGTGGGAAAGGTGGGTGCCGGTTACCGCAACCGCGCGCGCAGTGGCGATCCAGTCTTCATCGATATCTTCCGGCGTCAGCGCCATATCGGCGCAGTTATCGCGATAGAAAATCAGTGGAAAGACTTCCTGATCCTTGATCCCCAGCATCACCAGCGCGGTCAGGCGGGTTTTATCGGTAATCAGATAATCGGTATTGACGCCGGCACGGGATAAGGTTTCACGCAAAAAGCGGCCATTATGCTCATCGCCCACGCGTGCCAGCATCGCCGATTTCAGTCCCTGAATGGCGCTGCCAAAGGCCACATTGCCGGACGACCCGCCGAGATATTTGGCAAAACTGCTGGCATCTTCCAGCCGGGCACCAATCTGCTGAGCATAGAGGTCAACGGCCACCCGACCGATACAAATGACGTCAAGCTGCTTAACTGCTGCATTCATAACCTGGGTTTCCTTTTGCAAGCCTGCTGTCGCGCCGGGCACATCAACCAGTGCCTGGGGAGAAACAGCCCGGAGGGTTAGGGTTTCGGGATATTTTGAGAAATAAATATTTCATTTGCAATATGAATTGAAATTTAAAATCGATAAATGTGAGAACGATGGCACTCTGCGCCAGGGAACAGTTTGCTCAGCTTACGCAGTACTGTTTTTGTCTGACGGGGTGACAGTTGCTGAGGGTTAATGTTTTTATTATTGATTTAAAACAGGAAAAATATTCATCTCATTCACCGGCTGCAGTATGGCGGTTGGCAGTTATTAACCAGATGTTAAGAGTTTGCGATCCTGTTCGCAAAATGAAAACTTTATTCTGACCGCTTATTTTATGAAAAAAATATTTACTTATAATCCACAGATATTTCATTCAGACGCCTGGTTGCTTATCCGAAGCGCCGCTAACCCCACTGACAGAAGGAATGGATGATATGGGCAAACTAAGACTGACAATGGCGCAGGCGCTGGTTAAGTTCCTCGACAACCAGTACCTGTCAGCAGACGGCAAAGAGCATAAATTTGTCAAAGGTATTTTCGCGATTTTTGGCCACGGTAACGTACTGGGACTTGGTCAGGCGCTGGAGCAGGACAGCGGTGAACTGCGGGTTTGGCAGGGCCGTAACGAACAGGGGATGGCCCATGTGGCCACCGGTTTTGCCCGTCAGTCACTGCGCCGCCAGATTATTGCCTGCACCTCCTCGGTCGGGCCGGGAGCCGCCAATATGCTCACCGCCGCTGCCACCGCCACCGCTAACCGTATTCCGCTGCTGCTGCTGCCGGGGGACGTCTTTGCCAGCCGTCAGCCCGATCCGGTGCTGCAGCAGATTGAACAGAGTCACGATCTGAGTATCAGCACCAACGATGCGTTTCGCGCGGTGAGCAAATACTGGGATCGCATCACCCGCCCGGAACAGCTGATGAGCGCCTGCCTGAACGCCATGCGCGTACTGACCGATGCGGCGGAAACCGGTGCCGTTACCCTGTCTCTGCCGCAGGACGTGCAGGGAGAAGCCTGGGATTATCCGGAAAGCTTTTTTGCCCGCCGGGTGCACCGGCTGGATCGGCGTCCACCTTCTGCCACGCAGCTGGCAGACGGCGTGGCGGCGATTCAGGCCAGCCGTAAGCCGCTGATCGTCTGCGGAGGCGGGGTGAAATATGCGCAGGCCGGTCAGGCGCTGGCACAGTTTGCTGACCGTTACGGCATTCCCTTTGCCGAAACTCAGGCGGGTAAAGGGGCTGTCAGTTCGGATCATGCGCTGAATCTCGGCGGGGTGGGGGAAACCGGCAGCCTCGCGGCCAATCTGCTGGCGAAAGAGGCGGATTTAATTATCGGCATTGGTACCCGCTTCAGCGACTTTACCACCTCGTCAAAATGGATCTTTCAGCACCCGCAGGTGCGCTTTCTCAATATTAACGTCAGCAACTTTGATGCCTGGAAGCTGGAAGGCATTCAGCTGCTGGCGGATGCCCGCGAGGGGGTCACTGCGCTGGAAAACGCGCTGGCATCCGGCGGCTGGCAGGCGGGGTGGGGCAGCCAGATTGCCGCCGTGCAGCAGCAGCAGCAGCAGGAAACCCGGCGGGTTTACCAGGCCGTCTGGCATGAAAATGGCTTTATCCCGGAAATCGATGACCATCTGCCGCGTGAATCGGTGTACCGCGAATTCCGTCAGCTGACCGACTCCACCCTGACCCAGAGCAGCGTGCTGGGCGTGCTGAATGAGAGTCTGGCGGCTGATGCGGTGATTGTCGCGGCGGCAGGCAGCCTGCCGGGTGATCTGCAGCGCGTCTGGCGCAACCGGGCGGTGAATACCTACCACGTTGAATATGGCTTCTCCTGTATGGGCTATGAGGTCAACGCCGCGCTGGGGGTCAGGCTGGCACAGCCCGCCACCGAGGTCTATGCGCTGGTGGGGGACGGTTCTTTTATGATGCTGCACTCGGAGCTGGTCACCTCGCTGCAGGAAGGGGCAAAAATCAACGTGCTGCTGTTCGACAATATGGCCAATGGCTGTATCAACAACCTGCAGCTGGAGCACGGCATGGACAGTTTTGGTACCGAATTCCGCTTTCGTTGCGCAGAGAACGGCCAGCTACAGGGCGGGCTGGTGCCGGTGGATTTTGCCGCCATCGCCGCCGGTTACGGCTGCCAGACCTGGCGTGTCACCACCCTGCCACAGCTGAAGCAGGCGCTGGAGGCGGCGCGTCACTCTCCGGTCAGCACCCTGATTGATATCAAGGTATTGCCCAAAACCATGGTGCACAAATATGGCAGCTGGTGGAACGTCGGCGTGGCGCAGACCGCCCTGTCCGAACGCATCCGGAAAGTGGCCGAACAGATTAACCAGAAGCGCGCTCAGGCGCGTGACTGGTGATGAACACGCGATACACCCTGAACCCAACAACCTTGCTGGAGAAAAGCACTATGTCACTCAAATTAGGTGTCATTGGCGCAGGAGCCATCGGTAAAGAACATATCCGTCGCTGTAGTCAGGTATTACAGGGGGCCACGGTGGTCGCCGTCTCTGATATCAATACTGATAACGCCCGGGCGGCCATCGCTCAGGCCGGGATCCAGGCGGAAGTGTACAGCGATGGCCATGAGGTGATTAAGGCTGCCGATGTCGATGCTATCCTGGTCACCTCCTGGGATCCCACGCATGAAGAATACACCCTTGCCGCCATTGCTGCCGGTAAGCCGGTATTTTGCGAAAAACCACTGGCGCTCAGCGCCGCGGGATGCCGGCGCATTGTCGATGCGGAAATGAAAGCCGGACGTCGCCTGGTGCAGGTGGGCTTTATGCGCCCCTATGATGAGGGTTACTGCGCGCTGAAGCAGACTATCGACAGCGATCAAATCGGCCTGCCGCTGATGCTGCACTGCGCGCACCGCAACGCCTCGGTGGATGAACATTACACCACCGAAATGGCGATTACCAACACCCTGATCCATGAACTGGATGTGCTGCGCTGGCTGCTGAATGATGATTACCGTTCGGTGCAGGTACGTTTCCCGCGCGCCAGCCGTCACGCCCATGCCCGGCTGAAAGATCCACAAATCGTGATGTTTGAAACCCAAAAGGGCACGCTGATCGACGTGGAAATATTTGTTAACTGCCGCTACGGCTACGACATTCAGTGTGAGGTGGTGGGGGAAACCGGGATTGCCCGCCTGCCGGAGCCGTCAGCAGTACAGATGCGTAAAGAAGCGCAGCTGGCCACCGCCATTCTTACCGACTGGAAAGATCGCTTTATTAAAGCGTATGACGTCGAGCTGCAGGCCTTTATCAATGATGTTAAAGCTGGTCAGCTGCACGGGCCGTCCGCCTGGGATGGGTATGCCGCATCGGTGGCCGCCGATGCCTGTCTGCAGGCGCAGGAAAGCGGTGAAAAGGTGACGATTTCCCAGCCACCGCGCCCGGCGTTCTATGATCGTTAACGATAAAGGGTAACCACCATGAAAATTGCCTTTGATGTGGATGTGATTAAAGACCTGGGGATCACCCCGATGGTGCGCCAGGTGGCGGAATGGGGCTATCGCTATATTGAGCAGTCGCCGCATCCGCAGATCAATCCGTTCTATAAGCACCCTAAAGCCAGCCGCGAGATCATTGCTGAGTATAAAAAAGCACTGCGCGACCACAGCGTCGAACTGTCCTCTTTTATCTGCGTGTATCGCTGGTCCGGCCCGGACGAGCTGCGCCGCCAGGCGGCGGTGAAAAACTGGAAGCGCCTGATTGAAATCGTCGTGGAAATGGACGTGCAGGTGATTAATACCGAACTCTCGGGCGATCCGAATCAGCCGGAGATCTGTGAAGAGATGTTTTACCGCTCGATGGACGAACTGCTGCCGCTGATTGAGCGCGAGGGTCTGCGGCTGGAAATCCAGGCGCACCCCTGGGATTTCTGCGAAGAGAACAATGAAACGGTGGATATTGTGAAGTCGTTTCGCAGTGATCACGTGAAATATGTCTACAGCGTGCCGCATACCTTTTATTACGACAAAGGCAAAGGGGATGTAGCCAGCATGTTGCGCTATGCCGGTGACGATCTGTCCCATGTGCTGATTGCCGACACCATGAATCATACCCGCCACTGCCGCTATATCGTTAATCCGCCCGGCGTGGATGCCGCAGTCCATCAGCATGTTGGCGTGGGAGAAGGGGAAGTGGATTTCAGCGCGCTGTTTGCCACACTGCGTGACATGAATTTCGCCGGGCAGCAATTTAAGGTTGGCGGCCCGCCGATCATTACCAGCGCGCTGTTTGGCTACCCGGAAAAAATGAAGTTTCAGGCGGTGGAAACCCGCGAACTGATCGAACGTGAGCTGCTGCAGCGCTGAGCGCGGCAGGGCAGGAGCACAGGTTATGAACAAACAACAGGTTAAGCTGGCTATCGCCCCGATTGGCTGGACCAACGATGATATGCCGGAGCTGGGAAGTGAAAATACCTTCCAGCAGATTGTCAGTGAAATGGCGCTGGCAGGCTTTACTGGCAGTGAAGTGGGGAATAAATACCCGCGCGATCCGGTGGTGCTGAAGCCGATGCTGGAACTGCGTGGCTTACAGATCTGCAATGCCTGGTTCAGCACATTTTTTGCCGATGAGCGGTGCGAGGAAACCCTGGCCGGATTTAGTGAACATCTGAACTTCCTGCAAGCGATGGGGGCCAAAGTGATTGGCTGCTCCGAGCAGAGTGGCAGTATTCAGGGCACCGGTCTGCCGGTGTTGGCTAACGATAAGCCCTGCTTTAGCGAAGCCCAGTGGCAGCGGGTGATCGACGGCTATAATACCCTCGGCCGGCTGGCGGCAGAGAAAGGGATGCAAGTCTGTCTGCATCACCATATGGGCACCGGCATTCAGACCACCGCGGAAATTGATACCTTTATGTCGCGCGTCGATAACTCGGTATTTCTGCTGTATGACACCGGACATGCCTGGTATTCCGAAGGCAGTGAGGCGGCGATGCTGGCTATCTTGGAAAAATACCTGCCGCGTATTAATCATGTGCATCTGAAAGATGTGCGTCCGGTGGTGATTGAGCAGGTGCGGCGTGAGGGACTCTCTTTTCTCGACGGGGTAAAAAAGGGCACCTTCACCGTACCGGGTGACGGGGTGATCGACTTTCGGCCGGTATTCCGTTTGCTGGACAATTACGGTTATCAGGGCTGGATGGTAGTGGAAGCCGAGCAGGATCCGGCGCTGGCTAACCCACTGGAATATGCGCTGAAAGCGCGCCAGTATTTACGGGAAACCGCTGACCTCTGATGATATTGACCAGGCCGCACGCTGTTGCGGCCTGCGTGTTGCGCAGGTAAAACCGCGTGCATTTCCCTTCAATGTTCCTTTCCCGCCGGCTGACTACCGCTCCTGGCGTAGCACGTCAGCCTCTCTGCCCCTGCCCTGGGAATAGTGCCAGTATTTAACAGTGGCTTGAACATGTATTTTAAGTCTGAGAGCGATGCTGAAAATTTTCCCCTGTGTTTACCCGCAGCAACGGAAACATTAATCTGATTGCGTGAACAACTAAAAATTTTTTTTGGAATTATTTGGATTACCTTGTCGGCTGTTCTTTTTATTAAAATCCAAAAAAAAAGATGGTAACCACAGGATGAGTTGTTAAATGAGTCTACTGCCATAAATATAAAAGAAATTATTTTTATCGATTCAATGACCCGTGCGAAGTTTTTATGGTGCCTTTAAGAATGTTGGTGTATTAATTTTGATGAGAATTTTCTTATTGTATTGTTTTTATGTGTTAGCTCTGAGTGTTTATTTAGTTACTAAGTATAATCCTACGTTACTGAAAATAGATTTGCATCCAGATTGTTAGTGATGGTAAATATTAAGTGTTGCATTTTACTTTCCAGGGAAATGTTGCCTTTCGTCAGATAAAATGATGAAATAAACTAAAATTATACTAATATAGTAGTCTTATTTTTATCCGTGTTTTATATCAGCTGGTCGACTCATTCTCGTATCTCAATGTCTCAAATTTAGCTGGTATTAAACTCAGATATTGATTCTGTTGAGGGATCCATAAATAAGACCATCAGTCAGTCAGACAGATTTTTGTTGCATGTGTTTGGTTAGCAATATTGCAGTGAACCGAGTAGTGGCAATAATTTACGCCGGAAGCATGACAGCGCGATGGTTAACATGGCGCAGAGGTGGTGACGAAGAATATATTCATATTTCTCTTTCCAGGTAACAGGTAGGGTAATACGGTGATTTTTATCACAACGCAAATGGGATTGATTTTCGCACAGTCTACGGAACTACATCAACTCAATGCACAGACTACTCTACAGTGAATATCGTCATCAGGTGGTTATTGCCGTAAAAAACAAAAGGACAGGCGCTGAACCGTATCGCCTGCCAGCACTACAAAAGGGTTTACCCGCATTATTTTTCAGAGCGTATCGTTTGCAATACCGTCTCTTGATATCGCTTAGCCAGGGCAGGCACCGCTTTTTCGGATATACAGGGTTTTCCCTGAATACCAGTACGCACATGCGATGTACGCAGCAGCAGAAATTTCCTGTCCGTGGAACAGATATCAAAGCGTAGAGTGGTAATCACAGCATGGATCAGACAACAATTTGTGACATTGATGCACTGTTGCAGGACAGTTGGCTACAGGTGATTAGCCTGCGCTATGGTCCGCAGGTGAAAGAGGGGGAAGGGCGCGTATTGTGGGAACGCTGTATTACCAATGTTGAGCGGGTACAGCTGGCACTGAAGGCCAGCGGTACGGACAGCGTTGTGTGTCGCAGCATTCTTCATGCCCAGTGTGCGTTGCTGGATGAAACGGTCAGGGAACGCGGCATCTGTGATGATGCTGGCGTACAGTGGTGCAATGTCACGCTGCAGCAGCATTTTCTGGGGGTCGGCGTCATCGACTGCGATCTCTGCGAACTTATGCATCGTATATTGGCTGAATCCGCACCGAATTGGATGGTGCTGGCCTGCTTTCATCGCATTATGCTGCTGGGATTCCTTGGCTCTTTTCGTTCGGTGAATGATCCACAAAGGCTGCAACTGATCGGGGCGCTCAGTGAACGGGTGGGGCCATTGCATGTTCCCCAGTTGTGTCCGCTTCAGACAGCAATCTGCCGCCCCTGTGCATTAAGCAAGTGGCTTTCCCTGTGGCCGGTATGTCTGGTGCTCAGCGCCCTTTTTCTGGCGGGGATATGGTGGGGTGTGGACAGCTGGCTTGCACAGATGCTGGATACCTTGTTTGGAGCAGGGCAATGATGCGGCTGATGCAGGTAGCGCTGGCACTCTGGGCGGCTTTGCTGGTGGCTGTGGTTTGCCTGGTGTTTTTACCGACATCTCTGCTTGCCGCCATGTTACTGATGCTCTCTTTATGGGGGCTGATTATTGCCGCTTTTTATACCGGCAGGCAGCAGTTGAAACCTCAGGCGGGTATCCATCTTGCTGGCCTGCCGGCAGCAGGTTATCGTCAGCCCGTGGTACTGGTGTGCGGCGATTTGCCGCAAATCTGGCCGATTAAGACGCCGGTTATACTGACGGACAGTGGCTGCTGGATACGGGTTTATGAACATCAGGAGCTTGAGCAGGTGGTTGGACAGGTATTATGGCTGCGACCGGACTGGGGAGAGCAACTGTCAATTATGGTCAGCGTGTGTCCACAACATTATGCTGACAGCGCTTCCCTGAACCGACACCTGCTCAGGCTGCGCTGGCAAATCAGCCATCTGCGCAGTGAAACCTGCTGGCAGTTCCCGGTGATACTCAGCAATATGGTCGCCAGCAGTATGGTTAATGATATGCTCTGGCAGGCGGCGGTATCGCAACGGGATATTTGCGTCTGGCGTGAGGATAAAAGCGTCAGCTCCGTCAGCAGCTGGCTGGCCGCTGGCGGAGCCATTGCCCTGCAGCAACAAATTATGATGAATACTCTGATGAGCTGGTGCCGGGACAGTATCAGCGCGGTGTTTCTTAATGATGATCCCGATATTCCCCGCGTCGCCCCGGCAGCCATTCTTTGGGGGATTGCCCCTTCACAGTCCGGCGTGCTCAGAACCTCAGTGTGGACTGAGTGGCTGCAGCAGCATACGGCAATCAAACACGGGTCCGGGTGGCAGCCGGCGAACGACAAAAAACCGCTCGGGTTGCGTACACCGGATTTCATTCTGGCTCAGTTGCCCAAAAGACTAGGGCTGAGTACAGTGCAGCGCATCTGGCGTAAAGGATTGCTGTTATTTACCCTGGCAGGTGGCCTGGCGCTGGGATGTAGCGGCTGGAATAACAGTCAGCTGTTGGCAATGGTGCATGCCAATATTTATTACTATAACAGCGTTAAGACGCCCAATCATCGCATGAAAGGGGATGTACTGAGGGTGTTGCGCGCAAATATTAATCAGATTGATGACTGGACGCAGCACGGGGTACCACTTTGTCTGAGCCTGGGATTGTATCAGGGGAAATACCTTCATCAGCCACTGCTGGAGGCGCTGAATGGCTCTGAGCCGCTGCACGGCAGGCAGGTAGTGTCGAATCTGCCTGAAGCCAATATTTTGAGCAGCCATTTTCCGTTCTGTAATTCCGATCGCATCAGCTCGGAGGATGAAGCCGGGGAAATAGTCAATGCTGTCGTCGGCCGTCATCAGGCTCTGGAACAGATTTATGGTAGTCAGCAGCGCAGCTCAACGTATGAATAGAGGACCGTCAGACCGCCGCAGACGGAGAGTCATCGCGCGTGCCAGCCAGCCTGATATGCCCCTTCGGCCCGGGCCTGCTGGCGACGGGGAAGAAAAGACGTCAATATTGTTTGCCAGATAGCCTTAGAGCTTATCCCATTAGGCTATTTTATTCGTTATTTTGAACCCGGCCAGTGCTCAGGATCCTCACGTACTTGGTGTGCGCTGCGGTTCCTGCGCGCTGTCCGTGTTCAAACTGACTTCAACCATTACATCTAAGAGGCCAGGCTCTTATCTGTCCCTGTGCCTCTGCTTAGAGGTACAGTTACCTTGCCCGGTTTTATAAAATACGGCCTGTATTTTGGTGGCGCAAAGTATCATTATATTCGCCATTTTTCTTAACATGGTGAATTTGGGTTTATTATTTTTTTATGAATAATTGACCGTTGTCTGAGTCTTGCGAAAATTTATTATCCCGGATAAGATGCGGGTGCCCGGATATTTCTGGTTTAACCTTTCAGTTCATTAATATTCTTTATGTTTTTATCGCCTGATGTTGAGCAGGTTAGTGAATTGAGATGTTTTTTTACTTTTCCCGGTAAAGCTGATTAATTCAATTTATGGCTGTAAAAATCATAATGCATCATATCAACGGACAGGTAGGCTAGTCATTTATGGCAACGTTATTTTCACCAGAGTTCCTCGCTCTTTTCCTGGTCTTTTTCGTTTGCTACTGGCTGGTAGCTCCGTGGGTAAGATTGCAAAATAGCCTGTTACTGCTGGCAGGTTATTACTTTGTCGGGCACAGCAGCGTTGAGGCCTTGATGGTTTTAGTGTCCTGGAGCCTGTGCGTTTGTTTGCTGGTGCAGATTGCCGCCAGTCGCCGATATAAAGACAAAACCGTGCCGCTGTTAATAACGTTGCTGGTCAGCTATTTTATGGCGTTTAAATATCTGATGCCGCTGAATGACTGGCTATAGATGTGGCTGGCGGGGTATCAAATCGATCTGCCTTTGTCGGTAATCAATCTGATGTTACCGTTGGGGATGTCATTTTATCTGTTTAATTCCGTCAGTCTGGTGATCCCGGTACGCAACGGCGAACTGCCACCGCCCGATATCCTGACTACGCTGCTGTATATCAACTTCATTCCCACGCTGATTGCCGGTCCGGTTAACCGCGCGATAATGCTGATCCCGCAGCTGGCTGCGGAAAAACGTCAGGTGCTGGAGTACCAGCGCGCTATTTTTCTGATCGTGCTGGCACTGATTAAGCTGTTTTTACTGAGTTCCTGGCTGAATGAGCAGTTTGTTGCTACCGCTTACGCCTCTCCGGCCGGGCAGAATGGCTGGGAGCTGGTGATTGCCACCTATGCCTGGGCCTGGAATATTTATTTTAACTTCTCCGGTTACACCAATCTGGTGACCGGCATTGCCCTGCTGCTGGGCTTTCGTATCGGGCGAAATTTCAGTCATCCCTATCAGGCTGATTCCCTCAAAGTTTTCTGGCATGACTGGCATATCAGTTTGTCCACCTTCATCCGTGACTATATTTACCTGCCGTTAGGGGGGAACCGGAAAGGTTATGCGCGCACCCAGCTGAATGTACTGATGGCGATGATACTGTCGGGTATCTGGCACGGTGCCGGGATAAATTTTTTCCTCTGGGGGCTGATCCACGGCCTGGGACTGGTGAGCTGTAATCTGTGGCAACGTTTTATCAGCACGCCGCTGCGCTTCAGGCTGCCGACGGTCGTTGCCCGCTTGCTGACTTTCCACTTTGTCTGTTTTGCCTGGATCTTTTTTAAAGCTGCAACGCCGGCGGATGCTTTACAGATCCTCGACAATATTATTCACGCCCAGCCTGGCCTGCTTACTGCGCAGCAAATCTGGCTGCTGCTGGGGTTTGTGCTGGTTATCGTGATCTACCCGGAGGTTGTCCGCCTGAGAATACGCGCTGCCGCGGCGCTGAGCACCCTGCGCTGGTATGCCCTGCCGCTGGTGATTGTTCCTTTACTGGCACTGGCTTTCTTCTTTGCCCCTTCCGGGGTGCCGGGGTTTATTTATGCAAATTTCTGATTATCTGGCCACCCTGCGCACCATGTTCAGCACGGTGCTGATCGTTATCGCCAGTGCTGTGGGGCTGGTCTGGCTTAACCAGCCCTCGCTGGATCAATACTGGGCGCTGCATTTCCATCGTGACAGCCCCTGGCATGATGTGTCGTCGCCATTATGGCGTCAGGGCGTTACGGTGATGAAGGCAGCACAGGCGGCACAGAGCGCGTTTCTCGACGCATTCAGTGATAAGCCGCCAGCACAACCGGTGACGGTTACGCCAGTCTGTATGGCACCGGCTCAGGCCCATCCCGCCTCGGCCCCGTTACTGCCCCACGCAGTTAGCGAACCCGCCAGCGAATTACAGCTCAGCAGATGGCTGAGTAACAGTCGGGCGGTGGCGATTAATCAGCTGGTGAGGTTGTCGGCGGCTACGAAGGAAGAACGCGCTGATGTTACTGACCAGCGGCAGCGCAACGTGGTGCTGACACCAGGGAAAAAGGTGCTGTTAATTGGTGATTCAATGATGGAAGGGGTTGCTCCGCGCCTGGCTGAAATGTTGCGCGATCGGTTAGCCATTCGCACGATTAACCTGAGCAAACGCAGTACCGGACTGGCGTATCCGGGGTTTTTTAACTGGCCGCTGACCACGCAAAACGCCCTGGCTGCCGACCCTGATATCGGGATGCTGGTGGTATTTTTGGGACCGAACGATCCCTGGGATATGCCGGTGGTTAAGGGAAAACCCTATGCAAAATTTAAAAGTCCGGTCTGGGAAGAAGAGTATCGCCGCCGTATTCGTCAGATCCTGGCACTGGGGAAACAATTTTCCGTGCCGGTTGTCTGGCTGTTACCGCCAAATATGGCACGCAGCCGGCTGAATCAGAGTATGCACTGGCTGGATACCCTGTATCACTCTGAAGTTAGTCAGGCGGGAGGGACAGTGATCGACGTCAATACGCTGTTTGATTATCAGGGCGATAGTTATCAGCCCACAATCAATATAGATGGTAAACCGGTGCGTATCAGAGCGAATGACGGTATCCATTTCACGCCTGCGGGAGAGAAGCTGATTGCCGCAGCAGTAGTGGCGCAGATCCATCCTGATGGCGCGACCGGGGAAGACGCGCATGAATAAGCAGATACGGATACTTTCAACGCTGACGGGTCTGCTGAGTGTGATAATTAGTCTGGCGGCCTGTAGCAAAAGTGCTCCGCCACAGCTGCGCCCGGCAGCCGTCAGCGAACAACGCGCTGGATCGGTTCCGGGCATCCTGCGTCTGGCAGAAAAGCTGCGGCACAGCCGCGCCGGCACTACGCATATTTTGGTGTTGGGCGATTCGCATACCGCTGCGGACTTTTTTACCGGTCAGCTAAGAACTCAACTACAAAGCCGCTATGGCAATGGTGGGCCTGGTTTTATCAGTCCGCTGGCGGTGCCGGGTAACCGCTACAGTCAGCTGCAATTCAGTCATATCCGTGGCTGGAAACTTGATAGCAGCCGTCGCGCGCACAACAGCGCCTTTACCCTCGGGGGCAATATTGCCACCGCGACAGCCGCACATAATCAGCTGCAGATAAGCGCCAGCGATGGCGAGATGCAGCTGCGGGCTCAGGCGCTCTATCGTGCCGCCAGCCGCGCTATCTTAACCATGGCGGGACGCCCCCTGTCGTTGCAGGCAACTGGCGCACGCTGGCAGCTGTCACCGGTGGTGACGGTACCTGCCAGCTTTACGCTGTCACTGACGTCAGGGCAGGCGCAGCTGGCAGGCTGGTGGCTGACTGCCGCTCAGCCACACGGGGTGATCGTCAGCGCGCTGGGCACCAATGGCGCGCAGCTTTCCCTGATGGAGAAATGGCAGGCGGACTGGCCTGGCGTCATGACCATGCTTCGCCCGGATTTGGTGATCCTCGCCTATGGCACCAATGAAGTTTTCGACCGCGATCTGCCGCTGGCGAGCTATCGTCAGCAACTGACGCAGCAGATCGGACATATTCGTGCTGCCCTCCCTCAGGCGGCGATTTTACTGATTGGTCCGGGGAGTAGCATTATGCATAAAACCGGCGCGACCTGCGCGCAGCGTCAGCCGCCATTGCTGAAACCGCTGATTGCCATTCAGCAGCAGGTTGCCAGAGAACAGGGCGCGTTGTTCTGGAACTGGTTCAGTTTTATGGGTGGTGACTGTGCTATTGAAAAATGGGCAACAGAAGAGCGTGCACGCCCCGACTTAGTCCACCTGACGGCGAAAGGTTATGAAGATTCGGCGCAGGGGCTGTGGCAGTTTCTGGCGCAGCAGTTGGCGCACTCAGTGAAGTAATCTCCCTCCAGCGGGAAGTGTGATATTGATTGCCGTCTGCCCGGAGAATCATATCTCTCTCACTACGAGAATCTTCCGGTCAACAAATATTGTGCTGTTACGGCAATTAGCAGAAATTACCGGCGTCATCTGCCGGCCTTTTTTACTCATAAAAATACCATTATTATTAGCGCTATTATCGCGTTAGAACATGGGGATTATGCTAATAGCAACGATATCCTTTTGAATCAAAGCTAATTTTATTAGCTTAACCACCGCCAGAATAGTTCATCTACAGATTGTGGCCTATGCTAAACCTATTACCAGGAACGTTGTTTTACCAATAACAACCAGCATCAAATTACACCATACAGGTTGGTAAGTCGCAGGCGGAAACAGGCTCTAATGCCCGACTGGCTACAACCGAAGTGATGGTAATTCTTCCCGTACTTATTCACGCGGGGTGGTGGAGGATTCAGGGTATACCAGCTTTGCTGCGGACATCGTATTTCCCGGCAGACTGCAAAAGGAGAAAAGCATGAACTATGACTGGCAGCAACCTCATTTGACGGCGGACGAAAAAGCGCAACGGGTGGTGAGTCAGATGACCACAGAGGAAAAATTTGCCTGGCTGTCCGGGCCAATGGCAATCCCGCTGGATGAAACGCCTCTGCCACAGGGTGCCCTTGGCTCAGCTGCGTATTATCCTGCGATCCCCCGGCTGGGTATTCCGGCCATGCAGCAGAGTGATGCCAGCCTGGGCATCACCAATCCGGGGAACGTCCGTCCGGGTGACAATGCCACAGCACTGGCCAGTGGCCTGCTGCGCGCCGCGACATTCAACCCGGAAATGGCCGAGCTTAGCGGTGAAATCGTTGGTGAAGAAGCGGCGATAAAAGGTTTTAACGTGATGCTGGCAGGGGGAGCCAACCTGGTGCGCGAGCCGAGGGGGGGCCGTAACTTCGAGTATCTGTCGGAAGATCCGCTGCTGACCGGGATAATGGCCGGTCATAGCATTCGCGGTATTCAGTCAAAGCATGTGGCCTCCACCATCAAGCACTTTGCAGTTAATGCTCAGGAAACCGGGCGGGTGACGGTGAGTTCAGATATGTCGGAAAGCGCACTGCGTGAATCCGATCTGCTGGCCTTCGAGATTGCTATCGCGCTGGGGCAACCGGCTGCCGTGATGCCTGGGTATAACCTGGTGAACGGGGATTGGTGTAGCGAGAACGCGTTTTTGCTGAGCGAAGTGTTAAAAGGTGACTGGCAGTTTCCCGGCTGGGTGATGGCGGACTGGGGCGCAACCCACTCTTCAGCGCGCGCGGTACGCGCCGGGCTGGATGTCGAGTCCGGTGCCAACCTGGATACCCAGGTATGGTTTGATCAGCCGCTGAAACAGGTGGTGGCCGATGGTCTGGTATCGCAGGAGCGCATTGATGATATGGTGCGACGGATTATGCGCAGCCTGTTCAGCATCGGAGCGATTGAACATCCTTGTCCGACGTACGGGCATATTGATTATATGGCGCACCGTCTGGTTGCGCAGCGTGAGGCAGAGCAGGGGATTGTGCTGCTAAAAAATGATAATCAGACGCTGCCACTGGCGCGCGGGGCGACTAAGCTGCTGGTGATTGGCGCACATGCCGATCATGGCGTGCTGTCCGGTGGCGGATCGGCATCGGTCACGCCGGTCGGTAGCCTCTGTTTGCCCGGCGTAGACTTTATGGGCCTGCAAACCAGTAAGGTCTACCATCCCTCATCGCCGCTGTGGGCGATCCGCGCAGAATCCGGGGCGGCGGAAGTCAGTTATCTGAGCGGTGACAATCTGGCGGAAGCGGTCAGCGCGGCGCGGCAGGCGGATGCGGTGATGGTGTTCGGCGAGGAGTGGCGTTCAGAAGGGCTGGATGCCTGCGGGATGGCACTGAGCGATGCGCAAAACACGCTGATCGCGGCGCTGGCCGCAGTCAATACGCACACCATTGTCGTACTGGAAACCGGTGGCCCGGTGACAATGCCCTGGCTTGATCGGGTGCCGGCGGTGGTGCAGGCCTGGTATCCTGGCGCGGGGGGCGGTGAGGCGATTGCCGGAGTCCTGTTTGGCCGGGTGAATCCGTCCGGTCGTTTGCCAGTTACCTTCCCGTCTGATGAGACGCAGCTGCCGCGTCCACAGCAGATTGATCCAGAAACCACCACCTCGATGCCGGGAGTGCCGGTGAAAGGCGGCATTATTCCGCTGGATTACAGCATTGAAGGCTCGGATGTGGGCTACCGCTGGTTTACCCGCACGCAGCAAACGCCACTGTTTCCGTTTGGTTTCGGCCTGAGCTATACCGCATTTAGTTATGCGGATTTACAGATCGAGAGGGTGCAAGATGAGGTCTGCGCGATTTTCACCGTGACCAATAGCGGTGACCGTGCGGGTGCGGACGTACCGATGATCTTTATTCAGCCGGAGAGTGGGAGATATGTTGCGCGGCTGGCGGCCTTTCAGCGCGTATTTTTGCAGCCGGGGGAAAGTTGTCAGCTGCGGCTGCCGCTGGATCACAGGGTGATTTGTTGTTGGGATGAAGCGAATCAGAAGTGGGTGACTGAAGCAGGGTATTATCGTTTATTGTTAAGTAAGAATGCGCAGGAGGTGGTGCTGCAGGATCGGGTGGAGCTGGAGGCGAAGGCGACCGGTTATAACGGGCGGTGATTAGGGCGCTGCGCTGGCTGTTTTAAACAGGCCAGGGCAAGGTCAAAAGCTGAAAGGAAATCAAAGACAGCAATGCCGGGTGGAGTACCCGGCAGATGAGGTTATTATTCTGATGGGGTGTTTGGTTGCGCCTCTGCCGGCTGCTTTTTAGGCCGCAGCAGATTAAAGCCCGCCAGGACCACGAATACCCCGGTCAGTAGCAGGGTAATCATATTTTTATCAATGACATGCGTCAGGTTACCCAGCAGAATGCCCACCACACCAAAATCCGTATCGGAAAAGGTGGTGTTCGACAGACCCAGAGAACCCAGTACCGGCAGCAGCGCTACCGGCAGGAAGGTGATGAACACCCCGTTAGTGAAGGCTCCCACAATCGCCCCGCGCCGGCCACCCGTGGCATTGCCAAATACCCCGGCGGTCGCGCCGCAGAAGAAGTGCGGCACCACGCCAGGTAAAATCAGTACCAGCTGCAGATGCCCCAGGATAAATAACCCCACCAGGCCGCCGGCGAAACTGGCAATAAACCCAATCAGTACCGCATTCGGTGCATAGGGATAGATCACCGGGCAGTCCAGCGCCGGACGCGCATCAGGCACCAGTTTTTCCGAGAAGCCGCTAAATGCCGGGACAATTTCTGCCAGGATTAAGCGCACTCCCTGCAGGATAATAAATACCCCCGCCGCAAAAGTGATGGCCTGCACCACCGAATACACCAGGTAATTCTGACCGTGACTGAAGGTGCTTTCGACATACTCTTTACCGGCAGCCACCGCCAGGATCAGATAAATAATCATCATGGTCAGTGAGATGGAGATGGTACTGTCGCGCAGAAAACTGAGGTTTTTTGGCAGGTTTATTTCTTCAGTCGAACGCGATCCTTTACCTACCAGCGCTCCTATCCAGCCCGCCAACACATAGCCAACGGTGCCGAAATGCCCTAAGGCAACCTGATCGTTTTGGGTTATTTTGCGCATATGCGGCTGAGCCAGCGCCGGAAAGCTGGCCATGATAAAGCCCATCAACAGCGCACCAGTATAGATCAGCTGGACACCGCTGAAACCGGCAACCGAAAGAATAATCGCCACCATACAGGCCATATAAAAGGTGACATGACCGGAGAGGAAAATGTATTTCAGCCGGGTGAAGCGGGCAATAATAATATTGGCCACCATGCCGAAGGCCATAATCAGGGTAGTGGAGGCACCGTATTCTCCCAGGCCAATGGAAACAATGGCCTCATTATTGGGAATAATCCCCTGCACATTAAATGCCTGCTTAAAAATATCCCCAAGAGGCGTCAGCGAACCGACCAGTACCATTGCCCCCCCGGCCAGTACCACGAAGCCGAGAATGGTTTTAATCGTACCTTTTACCACCTCGGGAAAACTTTTCTTCTGCGCAACCAGACCCACCAGTGCCACTACGCCAACCAGAATAGAAGGCACTTTAAGTATATCGACAATGACATCCAGAATTTCTGTGATCATAGCGTTGACCCTTGCGAAAATCGTTGATGGTGTCAGGATGTAAAATACGCGTTGAGTTTTTCTTCCAGCTCTTTTATATCGATAATATTGCTGATCACAATCAGCTTGTTCTCCGGCAGGTTAGCGCTGTAGGCAATGTCCCGGCCCATGACAAACACCTCGGCGGCATCGGCGGTGACTGAGCCTAAATCGCAATGCTCAACCTCGGCCTGAATACCCAGTTTGTTAATCACCTTTTTAATATTCATTTCCATCATAAAACTGCTGCCTAAACCGGCACCGCATACCGCCATAATCTTCATAATCTGGTTCCTTGCTCTGGTGAAATTAATTAACAAGCAGACTGATCAGCTGTTGTTTACTGGTTGCGTTAAGCAACTGTGCCATCATGGCATCATCGGAAAGTAATTCCGCCAGCTGTGAGATCATCTCCAAATGGCTGTAACTGTCCGGTGCGGAAAACATAAACAGCAGACGCACCGGGTCATTTTCATCGGCATCAAAATTTACCCCAGCCCGCACCATCAGTACCGACAGGCCGAGCGCCAGCGCGCCTTCTTCCGGGCGGGCATGCGGCATGGCGATCTGCGGTGCCAGCACAAAGTAAGGCCCGAGAGATTCTTTACCGCTGATAATCGCGGCGGGATAGGCTGAAGTCATTGCTCCGGACGCAATGAGCGGTTGGGCAGCGGTATTAATCGCGCTTTTCCAGTCCTGAAGCTGTTCAACAAACTGAATATGGTCGGCGGATAGCCACGGGGAAATTACGCTCATTAACACCTCTCTTATCCCTGGTGAATAGACAAATTAATCAACCCCGGTTATTACCGGACTTTAGATTTCTTTTCAGGCAGATACAGGTTAATGCTGTCAGGTCTTATGCAGAGTGCGCTTCGGCTAAGCAGGAAACAAGAGGGAAGCGAGAAAAGATCAAAAGACTCCGGGCTGTTTATGTTATGTCTGTAATACAGATCACAATTTAGGTAAATGATGCCCAGTCACTTTTCATATCTTGCGTACAGCGCAGTGAATGGCAGTTATAACGATGGGAAAAGGGGAAGAAGTCACCAGAAAAATTCTGTCTTCTTGTTGTAGAATATGTTTTTCGCAGTGAACATGAAATCAGAAGACGATATCAATTTCCACAGTTAGCATATTTTGCCTTGTTATGTGGATTAAACTGATTTACCGCCTTCTTATCGGTGTTACTGATAGCTAATATTAATTTCAGCTAATGCCTGGACTTTAGGTAACGTCTGCCGCCTGACTGACCAGCGGAGCGGTTAACAGCAGCGCAGTCAGAAAACGCGTTAAGCAGGAAAAGATCATTTCAGCCACCGTTACTGAAATTCAAGTGTGAAGGTTGCTGTCGCATTCGCATAGCCGGCAGTAACGGGAACACGGGTTGTCACCAGACGGGCGTAGAACGTCAGGATGTTTTTCGCACCGGGCGTTACTCTGGTCCAGCGCAGGCGCGTCAGCATGCCGGAGAATTGCTGGAGCGCGTCGGTTTATCGCATAAAGCCAGTGCTTATCCGGCGCAGCTTTCGGGCGGCCAACAGCAGCGCGTGGCGATTGCCCGCGCGCTGGCCATGAAGCTGCCGGTGATGCTGTTTGATGAGCCGACCTCGGCGCTGGATCCGGAGATGGTGGGGGAGGTGCTGAATGTGAAGCGCGGTCTGGCGCAGGAGGGGATGACAATGATGTGCGTGACGCACGAGATGAATTTTGCCCGTGAAGTGGCGGATACCATCTGGTTTATGGATCAGGGGCAGATTCTGGAGAAGGCCACGCCGGAGAACTTCTTCAGCAGGCCGCAGCATGCGCGTGCTCAGCGTTTTTCAACTGACTTGCGTTGCCATTAAAGCCAGGCTACGGGCGATGAAAAGTGCCCAGAGTGACGGCTTAGACGTCATATCGCCTGTTTTCTCCAGCCGCTTTACCAGCGTAAGTATCACGCTGAGGTTTATCTTAAGGTAATCTTAATCTTAAAAAAGCAGTCAGCAGCGCATATCCGTTACCCTTACCGAAGCGTTAAAGAGCCCTGTCAGAGTTATAACAAAATTTTGTCTGCGCCACTTATTGCCCGTCTGCTGCGGCGGGCGGAAGCAGTGAAATAGTCTGGCTACGTTCTGTCTTATATTCTGTTCAGGACAGGTGCAGCCCGGGTTGAGGCGGCGTATATACCGAAACGCCGACAGGATAATCCCCCTGGCTGTACCGTTAAGCAGTAATATTTCCTCAGCAAAAACGGTATTCTTTATAATGATATTTTTTCGGATTTTATTTAAAAATTGCCTTACTTTATTTTTAGAGGTAAATATGATCCCGGCTATATTTACGATTGACACAAACTTACACGCCATGTGAGTATCCCTTCGTCTTACAGATAAACCAGGCAAAATAAATAATGTACCGTTATAGTCGTACGCTGAATACTTTGCAGAAAGAACGGCTGCTTAAAATTTATAACGCCCGGCATCACTCCCTGCTGGAACAGTCTGAATTAAACCAGCGAATTGATACGGCTATTAACCTGTCCAGTGCAGATATCACCTTTCCATTAGTGGTTTCTCTGCATGACGAAGTAAAAGCCTGTTGCCTGGTTCATTTTTCACATCAGGAAAAAATAAAGTCGCTGGGACAGATTAGTTTTTCAATCTGATAAGTAATGGGGATATTGCTGCGCTGGAGTTTCTTTTTTCAGCAATTTTTGCTGAAGCAGAAAAAAGGGCGTTAATTAACAATAAAGATGCTGTGGTTTATGGCCCCATCCATAATTCAATTCTGGTGAATCGCGGCCTGCGCACCTTTGCCGGAGCGCCCTTTACCTACCAGATGCCGGATAATACCCCCGCGCTTTGCGACTGGATAACGGCGGGCGGCGGGCATAAAGAGAAGGATCTGTTGGAAATTGTTTATGACTACGATGTCAGAGATACCTTATTAACTCATACCGATGAACGCCTGCTGGCGCGTGTGCGCGGGGTAGAGTTTCATTTTGTGCAAAAAGATGAAATTGCCGCTCGCTGTGATGAACTGGCCGACGTTTATAATACTGCCTGGCATGATAACTGGGGTTCCAGTGTAATTACGGCGGATGAAATAGCGATTGCCGCAAATAACGTGACCAATATTATGGGTATGATTGCCTGCAAAGGCGGTCATATTATTGGCTTTACCATGATGCAGTTTATTACCGATGCATCAGGGAAAACCGGGCGAGCGTTTCTTTCTGGTGTGCTCCCGGAATATCGTCAGCGCGGATTAGCGATTGTGCTGACATCAAAACTTTCAGCCATTGCCATCGAGCAGGGTATTAAAAAGTTCAGCATTTCCTGGATGCTGGAAGATAACAAAATGATTGTCAGGACGATGCAGAAACTTACCCGACATGGTGAAAGCCAGGTCAGGCATTACAGAATTTTTTCGATTGCACAGAAAAATTAAGGAAAAAGTAATGAGTTTGTACGAAATGGTCAGTGTAGAAAATGACAACGTCAAATTGCACTACTTCCCGCGCGTGCGTTCTGCCTGTGGCCGACATTTAAATCTGGTTAATGGCGATAAAAACCTGAACTTCTCATCATGTGATTATCTGGGGATGGCGGATAATCCGTTAATGAAGGAAGCAGCGATCGACGCTATCCGGCAGTACGGCACCAATATCAGCGGGCCGATGATTTTCTGTGGCTATACCGAATATCATGAAGAGCTGGAAAACCGTTATGCCGGGATGTATCAGGTCAATTCTGCACTGATGTATACCACCTCCTATCAGGCCAACATCGGTGCGCTGCCGGTGATTGCCGAAGACGTTGACCTGATCGTGATGGATAAACTGTGTCATGTCTCGCTGTACGATGCGGTCAAACTCAGCGGCAAGCCGTTTCGGGTTTATCAGCATAACAACATGGCAAAACTGGCCGATATATTAAACAACTATCCAGGGAAAAAAATACTGGTGGTTTCCGATGGCGTTTTCTCCGCTGACGGCGATTTTTGCGATGTTTCCGCGTTGTGTGAACTGAAAGAACGCCATCCGGGGCTGATCCTCTACATCGATGATGCACACGGTGTGGGGGCGCTGGGGGAGAACGGTTGTGGGCTGGTTGAAGCCTGCGGTTGCCTCGGTAAAGTGGATGTGATCATTGGTACCATGAGCAAGTCTTTTGGCTCCACGGGGGGCTTCTGCATCATCAAAGATGACGCTCTGGCGCAGAAAGTAAGATACAAAAGTGCCACCTATAATGCCTCGCGCGCGGTGTCGCCAGGCGTTGCTGCCGCATCCTGCGCGGCGTTAGAAATTAACCAGCGTGAAGGGAAAATCCGCCGTGCTGAACTGGCGGAGCGGATTGACTACGCCCATCGCCGTCTGGAACAGACGCCGGTCAACAAGCAGTATTCTGTCTCTGCAGTGATCCCTGTCATCTTTGACACAGCGGAGCAGGCGGCAGCGGTTAATGATTACTTACTGCAAAGAAATATTATGACTTCGCTGTTTGTGCCGCCTTATGTCGAGAAAAGCAAAGCACGGCTGCGCATTACCTTAACCACGAACCATACCAGAGAAGATATTGATTTGCTGGCAGAGACCCTGGAACAGGCAATTTCCCGTATCAGCTGAATCAGAGACTGTTTTAATGACCACCAATATTGTTTTACCTGTTTTCGTACTGGTTTGTAGCTACTGGTTACTGTGTTCAGCGCTGGGTCTGCTGGCGAACAGCTACGATATTAAAATTAACTACACCAGAAAAATTGGGCATTTTTCCATGTTCCTTTTTCCCGGTGCGATTTATCTGTTATTTAATATCAGTAACCCGACGGATAAAATTATTATTGCATCCCTCTCCAGCGTGCTGTTCTTTATCAGTCTGGCGAGTATTTTTCGCGATAAGTTAAAATATCTCTCGCTTTCTTTTCACGCCATCGATCGCCCGGAAGATCGGCCTTTTACTCTGGTGTGGATTTTCTCGCAAACCTTCGTCGGTTTTATCGTATTAGCGCTGTTCAGCCTGCTGTGAAACAAATGGCATATTCCTTATGAACTGATGTATATGACTATTTTAACCACCACTCTGGGGGATGGCCTTGCTGAGCCGGTCGGCGTGCGCTTTGGTAAACATAAATATGCGGTTAAAGGTTTCCTGATTGATAAGACGTTTTATCGCAGCTACGAAGTCAGCATGGTGGTGTTTACCACTGCGCTAATTTTAGCTCTGCTGTTTATGCACAGTTTCCACGGCGTGGGTCTGGCGATGATGATTATCCTGTTCCCTCTCGCCATGACGCTGACTGAGGCTAAATCGCCGCATACCTGGGATACGCCATTTTTATTCTTTGTCGGTAATCTGATTATTACTGCTGCGTATTTACTATGATTTTTCTTATTCGACACGCTACGCCAAAGATTGATTATAGCGCCTGTGATTACCGGGCTGCCCAGGTGCGGTTGCAGGAATATAACCAGACCAGAGAAATTGAAGAGAGTGAAATAGAACAGTTTCTTCTCAGTGAACTGTTTCAGGAAATTAAAGCCAGCAATCCGGTGGTGTACTGCTCGCCGGTGGCGCGGGCTGAGCGCACCTGTCAGCTGCTTTTTAGCCATATTGATCGCTATGTTATTAATCCGGATCTGAGCGAGGTGGGATTACGTATTTCACCTTTGCCGTGGGTGAAACTGAAAGTCAGAACGTGGTTTTTACTTTCCCGCATTGCCTGGCTGTTACGGTTAAGTGGTGAGCCGGAAAAAGTCCGGCATGCCGTACGCCGTTCGCAGCAGCTGCTGCCGCAGCTTGAGCAGCAGGAAAATGTGGCCCTGGTTTCCCACGGCTTTCTGATGCATTACCTGAAAAAGCGGCTGACGAAACAGCAGTTCCGGCCGCGAGCAACCTTTAAACAGGGCTGCTTTACCGTGGAGTGTTGGGACAAATGAAAAAAATCCTGATCCTGGGCGCAACGGGCTTTATCGGTAAAAAAGTCGCCGATTATCTTAGTCAGCGCGACGATATTGTGGTGCTGCGCCACGCGCGGCGGCCGCGTGAGGGGTATGTCTGCTGTCAACCCGGCGACAGGGAATGGCAAACGCTGATTAATGATTGCGCGGCGATTATCAATTGCGCTGGCGTGGGCCTGGCTAATATCAAAAAGCAGCGCGATGCCAATGAAACCATCGCCCGCCAGCTGGTGGACGCGCTGCCGGGCGGCGCAGGAAAAAAATACCGCTTACTGCACTTAAGCACCATCAAGGCTTTCAATGCCAATAACTATATTGATGCCTACTCTGCCGACAAGCAGCGTGCAGAACAGGTGTTTTTTGCGTACAGCGATAAGCTGTGCGGGGAACTGCTGCGCATCCCTGCGGTATTTGGTGAGGATGATGCAAATCTTGCCCCGCTATTACAGATGGCGAAAAAGGGCAGGCTACCGGAAATACAGGGGGAGATCACGCGCTGGTACTGCATCAGCGATCGGGATATTGCTCACTATATTTCTGACTGGCTGGATAAAAAAGATGACCACCGGCTGACCATCAGTTATTTACTGAGTCAGCATCGTTACAGCGTTAACGATTTGATCCGCGCGGTGAATCAACATGTGCACGGCGAAAATTATCAGCCTGCTACAAAGAAGCTGATGATGATCCGGCTTATTTATAACGCATTAGCCGCGAAAAGCTGGCTTTCATCCGGTTTTCGCACCAATAACTTTCCCGCTGAACGTTATCAGGATTTGTTTCAACGCGACTGGAAAGTTGAAGCGTCGGAAAAGATAACATTTCATTTTGTTAATTTTGCACCTGCCGATATCTGGAATGTAAAATGAAAAAATTTCGCTTTTCTCTATTGTTTGCTTTCTTATTTCCGCTGGCTTTATCGTTAGGGTTTGCCTGCTACGCGGGTAAAAATATCCTGCTTTATCCGGTGGCATTTATCGCCGTTATTAATGAACTGATTTTCCTGAAGGAAGTATCAGATAACCGCTCGCGTGATAAGGGGATACTGAGTGCGCTGGTTATCTCGTCAACCATTTCCGTACTGATGTATTTTGCCGCCAGCGTTGAACATACCGAGGCAATGATATTAACCGGGTGCCTGCTGGTCTTACTGGGTTGCATTATTCGGACATGGGCTAAGGTGACGCTGGGAATACACTTTTCCCATACCTTACGCGTTCTGGACGGACATAAACTGATTAATTATGGCTTGTTCCGGTTTATTCGCCATCCCGCATACAGTGGCACTATTCTGCTGATGGCTGGTTTCGGCTGCTTCCTTCATCCGGATGCGGCATTACTCTGCTTTTTTGTCTTTTTCATTCTGGCGATGCGTCGAATTGAAAATGAAGAAGAAATGATGAAGGAAAGTTTTGGGCACCGGTACTCACTCTACAGTAAATATTCCTGGAAATTATTTCCCTTTGTTATCTGAACCTGGAGAACGCCATGAGTCACGAAAACATGCATGCCAGACTGAAAGCGCTGGTTGCGGAAATTCTTGAAATTGACAGCACAGAAATCGCTGACGATGCATCGTTTAAAAATGAGTACGATGCGGATTCAATTACCGGCATCGAAATCCTGGCCGCGATTGAAGCGGAGTTCGGCATTTATCTGCCGGAAAGTCATGTGGAAAAAATGACTGACATGAATTCGATTTATGCGATGATGCAGGCGATCCCGGCAACACAGCCGGAGGGAGCCACGCTGTGAGCCAGCTCAACGCGTCCCCCGATGAACGGATAGTGGTGACAGGCCTTGGGCCTGTCCACGCCCTGGGCATTGGCCGCGAGGCCTTCTTCAACTCGCTGGCCGCCGGGGTTGATGGGGCAAAACCGGCGCGCTCCATCGAGGTGAGTAATTATAAGCACCAGTACGCCTGTGAAGTCGACCTGGCGGACTCTGACCAGTGCGCACTCGGCCCGCTGCCTGAAGGCTGTGAAAAAGCCAGTCTGTATGCCATTTTGGGCACGCAGCTGGCGATCGACGATGCCGGCCTGAGGCGCGAAGAACTCAAAAATCAGCCGGTTGGTTGTTTTATCGGCACCACTGACGGTGAATCCCAGCGTATTGATGCGCTGGTAACCCGGCTGCACAATGCGGAAAGCGTGCCGCAGAACAGCTTTGATGCGGTGGCGCATGCCCGACTCAGCCGGAATATTAATCTTTATCTCGATTCAACCGGACCGGCTTACACCATTGGCAATGCCTGTTCTGCCAGCAATGCGGCACTGGTGTCGGCGGTCGAATATCTGCGTAGCACAGGAGCCGATTTCGCGGTTTGCGGCGGCAGTGATGTGGCCTGCCGCAAAACCTTCTCCATCTTTCATCGCCTGTCCGCCATTAGCGAAAAACACTGCACGCTTTTCGACCTGAATCGCATAGGGATTATTCCGGCCGAAGGGGCCAGCATTCTGCTGCTGGAAAAGCTGTCGTCCGCGCTGGCGAGGAAAGCGAAAATTTATGGTGAAGTGGTCGGCTACGGCATGAACTGCGATGCCACCCATATGACCAACCTGAATCCGGACAAAATCAAAACCTGCCTCAGTCGCTGCCTGGAGACTGCCGGGCTGGCACCGGAAGAGGTGGATTATATCTGTATGCACGGTACCGGCACGCCTGCTAACGACCTGAATGAATATCAGTCGGTACAGAAGGTATTTGGTGATGCCATTCCGCTGTGTGGTTCGATCAAATCGATGACCGGGCACGCGATGGGGGCGGCAGCGGGCTTTGGTGCCATTGCCTGCATGTTTGCTCTTAATCACGGCATTCCGCCAACGATTAATCTCAGCGAACAGGACCCGCAAATTGCAATACCGCTGACCGCGAAATACCTGCCTCAGCCGGTTAACGTTGCATTGAATAACGCCTTTGCGTTTGGCGGCAATAACGCCATCGTGGCTTTCAGGAGGGTGAATACCCTTGGCTAAACTCTCTCTTTCCCTCAGCCACTGGTCTACTTTGCAGGATGGCATCCAGTCCGGCAACTGTCAGCCGCTGGCTGACGGCGGGCAACAGCCGGTCGATGCGGCTGAGGTGCTGGCGGGCAAAAAGTTACGCAATATCGATGCGCAAACCGTCAGTATGCTGTGTTGCTTTGCCGCGCTGAGCCGCACGACAGCCTGGGACGCGCATGCAGCGATGGTCAGCGCCACCTCAATGGGGGCTTTTGACAGCGTCTGTAAGCTGCTGGTTGAGTCGCGCGAAAACGCGCTACCTCATCAGATTTCACCCGGCAATATTCCCAATACGGTGATTAACTCCACCGCCGGCATGGCTGCCATTCACTATGGTTTTGATGGCCCAAATATCAGTTTATGTGCCAGCGAGCTGTCGTTCTATGAGGCGCTGAGCAAAGCCTTTGCCCTGAAAAAATCGGCTCAGGCCGGGGATATTTTTGTCAGCGCGCTGGAGAGCTGGCAGGGGCTGTATGGTCAGTCGTTAAGCCATCACCGGGAAAACCTGCCGCAGCAAGGCTTCCCGCAGCAGAGCTATGCCGCTTTATACCTGTTTTCAGAGCAGGCAGACTCCGCCGCCCGCATTCTTGCCGTCTCCAGCGGCAGGCTGTCGCAACGTTCGCTACTGGCAGACCGGCTGGCGAGTTTTCTTGCCAGCCAGGGGGTGGCAGCCAGCGACATCGCCCATATCAATCTTTGGGATGCAGTCGGCGAGCCGGTGTCGCTTAACGCGCAGTTCACTCAGGCGACGCTGACGGTGTTACCGGCCGATGCGCGGGTGCTGATGGCAGGGCTGGGTGCCTGGCAGCTGGAAACGCTGTTGTCCTGTAGCGCTGATGGTGAGTTAAGCGTGCAGCTGGCAACCGATGCTGACGGATTTTATGGTATGGCGCTGATTGAGAAGGCCTCACAATGACATCAGTCGGGGATCGTCGCGCAGCTAAGATAGTGCACAGCCAGCACTTCAAGCCTGAGGATCGGGCTTTCCGCGGACACTTTCCGGGGAACCCGCTGCTGCCTGGGGTGTTTCATTTCAGGGAAATTTTACGGCAGCTGCCGCCGCAAGTGGCTCGCCTGCCTTATGTCATCAGGCAGGCGAAATTTATTAAAATGGTTGCGGCCGACACGCAGCTGAATTACCTGATTGAATGCAGCCCGGCGGCGGCGGGTGGCATTGATGTTGTCACCCGGGTTGAGGATGAATCGCAGGAAACCGTGGCAAAAATTCACTTTATTTTTTCTGCAGGTGTAAATGATGCAGACTGATACCCTGAATAATATCGGCCTGATTGGCGGTAATCCGCACCGTTTTCCGATGGTTCTGCTGGACAGAATTATTGAAAACGGCAGTAAAGTGATTACTGAAAAGTTTGTTTCGCTGAATGACTATGAATTCAGGCACGCTGATTTTCAAAATCAGCAGGAATTTATTTATCCGGACTGGCTGGTGGTTGAGTCATTTTTTCAGTCGGCGGGTTTATTTCTGCAGTGCGCCAGCCGCAATTTGTCACCCTACGTTATTTCCTGCAAAAATATTCAGTTCCGCCGGGCGATTGTCGCAGGTGAAATTATCCAGCATCATGTTTCTCTTGATGTCCAAAAGGAGAGCTTTATCATTGTCAGTGGTGAAAGCCGGGTTAGCGATGAAACTGTCGTCAGCTACCAGCAGATATGGCTGGGCTTTCAGCAACGAGAAACTCAACATGGATAATTACTGGACAGGTTTATGATTGCGATAGTCAGACTGATAGTAATGGGCATTTTTATATTATTGAGCAGCGTGGTGGTCTTACTGGTCTGCCTGTTACGGCCGCGTAACGTGATGAACGTTCACTTCGCTGCCCAGCTGTACAGCAAAATCTCCTGGCTGCTGGGGGTGAAAATCACTGTCACTGGCAGGGAGAATATTCCTGCGGGCAGCTGCGTCTATGTTGCCAATCATCAGAGCAATTATGACATTTTCTTCCTTACTGCTGCCGTCCCGCCCGGCGCGGTGAGCATCGGAAAAAAGAGTATTCTCTATTTCCCTTTCTTCGGCCTGATTTACTGGCTGTCCGGCAATATATTTATTGAGCGTGGCAATAAAATTAAGGCCATGCAGGCGCTGCAAAAAACTAAAGAAAGAATGCTGAAGGAAAATATGTCCGTCTGGTTATTTCCCGAAGGAACGCGTAACTACAGCCAGGGTCTGAAACCGTTTAAAAGCGGTGCTTTTCATCTGGCGCGTAATGCCGGACTTCCTGTGGTTCCGGTGTGTGCCAGTAATTATTATGGTAATTTCAGGCTTAACAGAATCAATAATGGTGAAATTATCATTCGCTTTTTACCACAGGTGTCCAAAGAAACTATTGCCACCCAGCCGGTTCGCGAAGTTATTGCCACTGTCTGTCAAAGAATGAGTGCGGAAATTACCGCGCTGGATAAAGAACTTAATCTGAGCGGTGAAAATATTGTGAGTCAGGAGGAGCATTAATTCAGGTTAATTTATTCTGGCTGATAATCCTGTTCTGTTTTTTGTCTGCCAGTAAATACTGGCAGACAGCATGCCTTTACCTTTATTCAAAGTGCAACCTCAGAAGCGTGGCTGTGCATATTAACGGGGATAAATAGTGAATTTGTTTGAAAAAATAAAAATCAAACCCATTGCCCTTATAGTGTGTTTAATCATTTTTTTGCTTGCCAGTTTCTTTATCTGGGGCAGAACCACACCACGCTCTGATGCAGTCGCCTTAACGCAGGCGTCGCCAGTGCCGGTACAAACCGCACTGGCGCAGCGGGCTGATGTGCCGGTGATGCTACAGGCATTAGGGCAGGTTGCGTCGCTGGCCACGTTCAGTGTCACCAGCCAGGTGGATGGGCAATTAATTAAGGTAATGTTTACCGAAGGCGATGAGGTAAAAAAAGGTCAGCAGCTGGCGCAAATCGATCCCCGCGCTTATCAGGCGGTGCTGCAACGTTATCGTGGCGAACAGGTCGAAAATATCGCGATGCAGAAAAGCACGCGTGACAAATTAACGCGCTTTCAGTCTCTGCAGCAGCGTAATTTAATTGCCAGACAGGAGCTGGACGATCAGGCGGCGGTGGTGGATAAATTGCACGGCGCGATCATGGCCACCGACGCGCAAATTGCGTCGGCTCAGCTTAATCTCGATTTTACCCGGATTACCGCACCGATTTCTGGACGGGCAGGGCTGCGATTAATTGACGAGGGAAATATGATCCTCGCCAGTGAACACAAGGCGATGGTCACCATTACCCAGGAAGATCCGATTGGCGTGACGTTCAGTCTGCCGCAGGAAAATTTACCTGAAATCAGAGCGAAGCAGCGGCTGGCAACCTTACCGCTGATTATCTTTGACGCCGATAATCGTCACAGGGTGGCACAATGTTCGCTGCGCTACATCAGCAATGAAATCGACAGCACCACCGGCAGTATTAAATTAAAGGCGGTGTGTGAAAACCGCGATGGAAAGTTGAACTAAAGTGGCACACTGATATTGGCCACTACAATCTGCTGCCGTGGGAAATTAATCTAACATCACCATCATTTCCATGATGCGGCTCTAAAAAATTAGCTTGCCTTGTTGACAAGTCTGAAAAAAGCGAATCCTCCCGGGACTGTTTGTTTTCGGTTGTTCTTTTCAGAGAAATATTTCGGGTGATTTTTTTTCTAACTGCATTGATGGAGTTTTAACCAGCCTGAACACAACTGAAGCTAATAAGGTGCTTACTACAACTGAAAGTAAAAAGACCAGCGTGCTTCCATTTTGGAACGCAGATGACGGTAAAGCATTTTTTATAAAAAGCATCACCGGGTAATGTACAAGATACAGTGAGTAAGAAATATCGCCCAGAAATGACAGCGTGCGAGAATTTACAGTTTTATGATGACAGCTCAGTGGAATAACTGCAGCCATAATTACCGGTGCAGGCCAGAAGCCACCGCTTATGCCGAAACCCTGCGGGACCGTGATGAAAATAAAGACAAAGGCAATATTTCTATATGTTCAGGACGCTGAAAGAAGTACGGGAAATCACAAAGCGGTGGATTTCAGAATATAACTGCTAACGTCAACATGCGTCACTGAAAAACCTGACACCGGAGGAATATCGACTACAACACCATCTGACCGGAATCACTAAAAGTAAGTGGAACTAAAATGGGCCTATTTACAGATACAGCGTGTTAAATGTGGTGTCTAATCTGTTATTCCAATTACAAAGAGTCATTTTCGAGCTATGTTCTCCATCAGGAGGGAAAAGAACCGTTTGTGTTTCATCTGAGTCATTGTATTTAACATTGAGTGTTAAGGTTTTTACTTCTGCCAGTTCCGGGAATTTTTCAGGTGTTAAGCTTACCGAAACAGATAAGCATTCAGTTGATGGGGTAATGTAAGTTCCTTCACCAAGAAGTATACGGCCTCCAGGGCTTGCTGCGATGGTCATAGTTCTCACCTGTTAGTCATGTAAAAGGAATGAATTGCAGCTTATGTTTTAAGTCTCAATGTTGATTTCGCTTCACTTTCCCATCTTTAAGGATGAATGTGATCTCTCCATCCCAGAACTCTGCGATGAACACCTGTTCTCTTTCTATCCCAGATTCTTTTAGTATATTATCGAGCCAATCTTCGTCTTTCTCTATGCCGTTGAGTTCTGAAAGGCGTGCTCTGCCATCTTTCATAAGAATTATTGACGGCATTTTACCGCCTTCGCAAACCACAGACAGAGAACCACTTGGCTCTATTTGTGCGTAGCGTATTTCCTGAAATGAATGTACGCCTTGAGAGTGAAGTAGAGATGCGACATTGATGATATCTATTTTATTTCGACGCCTAAGTATATTGTCCATTAGAAAGCTACCATCCTTTATGATCGGAATTGGCTCACCAATGGTAAATGACCTGAAAAACCAGACGTGTTTACTTACCCAATTGAGTAAAGAAATAAGAGCAACACCAATAAACAATGTGATGATGTATTGGTGCATGGGTATAGCATCACTGTATATAACGCCACCTATAATCCCGCCAAGAACAAAGTTCCCGATGAAGTCAACTGGAGTCATTTGTGAAAGTTGGGTTTTGCCAGAAAAGTTCAGATGAGATATGACAACAACAAACCCGATAACAAACTTAAGCAGAACAATCCCGTAGTATTCCATGTTTAAGTCCTTGCCTTTGTAAGAGGGGCATAGCCTATGCCGCTTTAATAACTTTAGTTTTTAACTTTGTTGTAGATGTATAGAACAACGGTAGCACCAATCACTGCCACGATAAAGCTACCAAAGTTGAACCCATCAACCTTACCGAATCCAAAGAACGTGCTAATGTAGCCCCCTACAACAGCACCGACGATCCCCAGAAAAATGGTGACGATAATCCCTATGTTTTCTTTACCCGGCATAATCCATTTTGCGATAATACCAGCGATAAGGCCGAAGATAATCCAAGACAAAATACCCATATTGGCTCCTATAATTACTGTTTGTTTTCAGTTGGGGTAGAATCAGCCTGTGCTGGGGTATTCTCCTTTTTCATGCTGTCTTTGATTTCATGGATCTTAGCCTCAGCATCAGTTGCCAGATCGTTAGCTCCGTTTATGGCCAGTGTGTTAATCTGTTCAGCCTTTTCTACTACCTGATAACTTTTTTGTTTAGCATCTGCTTTGAGTTCATCTCCTTTAGCTTTAGCCTGATCAGCTAAAGACTGTGCTTTTGCGTCCGCTTCTGCCTTGATGGATTTTGCCTTCTCAGTTAGTTGATCTGCTTGCTTATCTGCTTCCTGCTTAACAGCATCAATATGCTTATTCGCTTCGTCTTTAAGGGATGAAACTCTGTCAGCAGCAGCATCTTTGAACTGGCTGGCGGCTTCTTTAGCTTGATTAAGGTTGCTATCCATTTTCTTATCCGCGTCATCTCAACCAGCAATGAGAAGGGTAATTGCTGCAGCCAAAATCGTTTTGTTACATAACGTCATAGAGAATCCCTCTTTTATTGAGTTTGGGATTAAAGTAACACTTCTTAGTAGAGTACGTTCACAGTTGCCTATGTGCGCAACATTAGTTTTATTTTATCAAATATAATGACATATTAAGTCAGGTCAAGAAGAGATCTGTTTTCGTTTGAAGTGTTTTTGTTTTTCGAAAAAAATTAATTGAAATATATTCAATATAATCAACAGGTTGGTGGTTAGTCATCATTTAAAGAAGGAGGTTTTATGGGCAATTTGTTTACACGGGTCTTATTCGGGGCCAGATGGATAATGGCTCCGGTATATTTGGGTTTATCAGCCAGTCTGATAGTTTTAGCCTATAAATTCTTTGTAGAGTTGTTTGAGATAGTGCTAAACTTAGCTCATTACAACAATGAAGAAATTATACTTAGCCTGCTATCACTTATCGACTTCGTTCTGATAGGAGGATTGCTTGTTATGGTGATTTTTTCCGGCTATGAAAACTTCGTCTCGCAATTGAATGTAAAAGGGGCAGATAACGAGTTGTCATGGATAGGCAAGATGGATGTAGAATCACTGAAAAATAAGGTATTCTTTTCAGTGGTTTCAATCTCGACTATCCACCTATTAGGCGTTTTTATGGAGTCAAAAAATATTTCTAATGACAAAATAATAATGTATATGGGCCTACAACTTTGCTTCGTTATCACTGCCCTGTTAATGCAGTTATTAGAAAAACTGTCTAAAAAATAATTTACAAAAATTCGGGTGAATGCTCTTGCCCGAATGATACTTATTAGAAATAATCAATTTTTTCACAGCATTATACCTGCCTTTAAAATATATAAGAAAGTTAAATCATATAAAAATCTCTTCCTTTCAATTCCTTTGCTTTATCATAAAACGATTTTATCTATGGATTAGCGATTTAATAATAAACAAAGAGTTCGTAATGGAAAAGAAAATAATTTATTCGTGAAGAATGAGGAAAGCTTAGAACAGAAAAAACTTTTGAGCAAAAAATAGCATCAGCGCAGATGCGTCTGAATCGTTTGAAGAGTAAGGAAAAATCTCTGATCAAGAGTGATTAAACACGTTTAAGATTATACTTGGTGCTGAAGTAGCTAACGCTGTGGGCTGTAAAGCAGAAGATATTGATAAAGAATTAATATTAGGACTGATATTGCTACCATCTAAAATTAGCACTGAAGATAAAGCAAGATTGAAATTACTGGGGGGCTTGAGGATATGGGTCAGAGGTTGTATGCTGACATTCGTGAAACAACAATTTTACTATTAACGATTTGGAATTAAAAATAGTCCATATTATCTCTTTAACTGCTGGAATTGGTTTTGCAGAAGTAATATATTCTTAATGGTCTTTACCAGGGATGACGTCAATGTTTTTCATTTTTATTAACCCGCATATATTTTTATGAATATAGTATAAGGGATACTCTGACGCCTTTAGCAGCTTTGGTAAGAAGTTAGGTTATGTTTTATGAGCAAACTCAAATGGCCTGACCGTTCTTTCTGGACAGCATATCGTATGATAGCGGTGATATGTTGCTGGAGACGAGCAGCAATCTTAAGATGCCCGGATTTTTCAGCCGTCTTAATTGATTGAAGCAGGTCACGGGTTTTGAGGTCGGTAATGTTTCGTTTACCAATAACAGGGAACACATGGTTGATAAGGCTGTCCAGCACTCTCTCAGAGTGAGTTTCTGACCAGTTGATGTTGCTTGCATGCCAGTCTCTGGCAACTGTAGATTCAATCTGTCAACGCAACACCCCTTTTCAATTATCTCTTTCGGTGTTTTGAACTTCAGTGTCTTTCTCGGTCTGTTGTTTAGCTGAGCTGCAACCTGATCAAGCTCATGTTGAGTATATTGGGCAAGGCATGTCTTTTTGGGAAGGTACTGTCGAATTAGCCCATTAGTGTTCTCGTTTGTTCCCCGCTGCCAGGGACTCTGAGGATCGCAGAAGTAAACTTTAACTCCGGTTCTGCCAGTAAATTCCAGATGCCTGGCCAGCTCCATTCCTCTGTCCCATGTCAGTGATTGCCGGAGTTCAGACGGCAAGCTCAGAAATTTTTCGGTAAGAGCCTGATTCACTGAGAAAGAATCTTTGCCCCTGAGTCTAAGGATGATCGTATAACGTGATTTTCGGTCTACAAGTGTGGCTATATGCGAGTTTTTTGTGCCTGATACTAAATCGCCTTCCCAGTGCCCCAGAGAGCGTCTGTTATCGATATGTCGGGAGCGTTCGTGAATTGGTGTTCCGTTCACTATGTTAATCGTACCTCTTTCACCTTTGCGGGTATGGCGTCTGCCATGGCGAAGGCTATGCGACCGGCGCAGATGCTGTACATTCAGGTGGTGTAGCGCTTCGCGGCTACGAAAATAGAGTGTTTTATAAATTTTCTCAGGTGATATTCGCAGTGTTTTTTGACGCGGTTTCGTTCGCCTTAACCATCCTGATATTTGCTCTGGAGACCACTTCATCTCCAGCTTTTCCAGAACAAGCTCTCGCAACGGTAAATTCTGATCCAGCAAGCACGGTTTTGGTCTTTTTGCCATCCTGCTGGCCCGGTTATTAGCATCAACAGCTTTGTAATAGCGCCTGCCTCGATTACGCTGAACTTCACGTGAGATCGTCGAAGGACTACGATTCAGCGCAGTAGCTATCGCACGAATGCTCATTTTGGCTGACAAGCCGGCTCGTATTTCCTCGCGCTCTGACAGTGTCAGGTGAGCTACAGCCCGCTTGCGCTCATTAGGTTTTATGCCGCCAGTATCTCTTAACATAGTGAAGATTGTTCCTGGTTTCGAACCCAGAATATTAGCTATTTCACTGAAGCCTGTTCCGTTCTTCCACAGTTCAAAAACAGATGCTTTTTCCTTTGCTGTAAATGTCCGTCTCATTCAAAAACCCTCCGCAACCCCATGTTTTCACATGACTGTTGCGTTGACCAATTGAATCTACAATCTATGGTCACTCCCGTTATTGCAACACCGATTTTGAATATAAGTTGGCTTGCTTGAATCTATCTGTCGTCTGAATGGGATTTTATTCGCGCCCCTCAATGATTTCCGCGCCTGACTAACCTCTAGAAAATATACGGCTTCAGAAAGCCTTTCCGGTTTACAGGCTCCTCAACAGGCAGGTGGGCCGTTAGTTTCATCAATTTCAGTATTCGCAATACCAGATGCGGTATTTATCGTTGATTGCTTCAGCAATCCGCAAGCTAGAGATGCACATATGACGGGAGATGCTTCGCAGCAGATGTTTGCAACCGTGCCGGATCTTCTGGCTAAAGCTCCCACCATCCATCCAGCAGGGTTGATAGCTTACAAAGGCGTGTAAAAACGTACCCGTCAAGCCATCTGCCTACAGGCTGCAGAGGTCAGTTGTAGGTTGCGTTACAGTAAGGCTTCTCTGAGCAGGGCCTGAGTGTGTATTTCAAGCGTGTCCAATATCCTGACCGGAAGGGTGCAGCTTTCAAAAACTAAAGGAAGCTCTGTGCATCCCAATATGACAGCATCAATGCCTTCATCTTCCGCCATTCTGCTGACTATGCGCTGGAAAGACCTTTGCGTTTCGGGGCGCACAATACCGTGCTCCAGTTCCGAAGATATTTTTTCCGCGATGAAATGAATCTCACTTTCCAGAGGCGTAACAATGGCCGTGCCTGCCTGCACAAAAGGTTTTTTGAAAAAGTCTTCACGCATGGTGTAGGCGGTGCCCAGCAAACCTGCCCTTACGATTTTTTCTGATGTTGCCCATTCACTTGCCGCTTCAACAATGCTGATCATGGGGACGGTCGAACGAGCACGTAACTCATCAAAAATGATATGCGGCGTGTTCCCGGTCATGGCAATCAGCTCGGCTCCCGCCGAAATAAGATTATTTATCCCCTTCATCATGTAACGCGTCAGACCTGCATAGTCCTTTTCGTGGCAGAAGTTCAGCACGTCAAATACGTTCAAGCTTTCTATGGTCAGGTTAGGAAAGAAATGCTCTCCCGACCGCTGTTGTGAGCCATAGACCAGCTTTTTATAATAGATAAGCGTTGATTCAGGGCCAATACCTCCGATTAAACCTAATTTTTTCATCAGGATTTGCCTGTTTTAATATTGGAACTTCTGGCACGGCGTACCGTCGCACTTTCGCCGTTCAAACCCCAGTTATCCATGGCAACTTCGTCAATGATAACAACTGTGCTGGCCGGGTTTTTGTTAAGCACCCGTGCAAGCAGGGAGGTCACCTCGCGAATGATTTCCGACTTCTGTTCCTGTGATGGCGCTTCGCTTCCACCGGTCACTTTAATATTCACATAAGGCATGATGGCTTTCTCTAAGGGTTAACGTAGCACCAACTGATTATTTCCGTCAGTACAGGCAAAATGATTTCTGCCTGTATAAAATATGTTACGGAAACATACTATTCTCCGCATAAGCCGACCCAGATGGCACCGGTAATGCTCGCAAGTGTACCAGGTGAGATTCTGACTCCCGATTGGCCATTACCGCCAGACGGCAAAACCTCTTCATAGTTCTTCAGGCTCTCATCACAGTACACCGTAACCTCCGCATTAATCCCCAGCGGACTGACGCCGCCGGGGGCAAACCCCGTGGCGTCCAGCACCTCTTCTGAGGGTAGCATGCGAGCCTTAACGCCAAAATAATCTTTGAATTTTTTGTTATTCAGGCGGCAGTCTCCCGCCATGACCAGCAAAATGACGGCGTTATTCACCCGAAACGACAGAGACTTAGCGATCTGACCGGGTTGTACGTTAAAAGCTTCAGCTGCCTGACTGACCGTTGCCGTGGGCTGTCCAAGTTCTGTTACGCTAATTGTTGGTGCTTTCTTTTCTAAGAAAGCGCGTACACGCTCTACGCTCATCAGTATCTCCTTGCTTAAATTCTGTCAGGTGACTTATTCGGTGCTCAGGGTCGGAAAGCCACGGCCTCAATTTCAACGCGTGCCTTCAGCGGCAATTCAGCAACCGCAATGCAGGTTCTTGCAGGAAATTCGTTTCCGTTGAAAAATTCTTTGTAGACTTCATTGAATGGCGCAAAATCGTTCATAGAGAGCAGATAGCAGTTCACTTTGATGATTGTTTCAGGGGTAGCTCCGCCAGCTTTAACTGCAGAGAAAATATTCTTAAGTGCCTGACGAGCCTGCTCCTGAATAGAGTCTCCGGCAAGTTCACCGGTTTCTGGGATCTGACCTACACAGCCGGACAGGTAAACCAGCTTTCCGTATGCCGCGCCTGCAGGAAAAGGGCCGACCGGAACGGGCAGTTCTTCTGAATAAAAAATTTCTCGGGTCATGATTGTTTACCTTTTTTGCTTAACGTTAGCCAGGCCTACGCCTGAGAGAATTATGCTGATACCCATAACGTGAAAAGGCTGTATGTGCTCACCAAGGAAGATCACAGAAAGAGCCACACCAAATACAGGAATCAGATGGATGCTTAACCCCGCACGGGCAGTGCCTACCGCTTCCACACAACAGCCATACAGGAGGTATGAAATAAAAGAGGGGAATACTCCAAGAAAAATCACGCCAGTTATGGTTACCTGGTCCCAGTTAACCTGAGCGCCGGAGTGATATTCCCGTAAAAACAGAGGGGCAATAGCAAGCAGAGTAATAATCACTTGCATCCCCAGCAATCCCATTTTATTGATATCCGCTGGCAGCTTTTTCAGCCAGAGCGTATACAAAGCAAAGCACGCCATGGCGGCAAGCAGCAGCATATCTCCTGAAGAAAATGCAAGGTGAAAGAGCGCGCGGATGTCGCCTTTAAGGATTATCGTTAGCACACCACAGCAGGAAATGAACACGCTGATTATCTGCAGATGGTTAAGCCGGGCTTTAAAAAAGAGACATGAGAACAACATGATCAGCACGGGCACGCATGAGTTGAGCAGCAGTGCGTTTGTGCCTGACGTATGATGCAGTCCGTAATAGACCAGAAGACTGAAGGCTGCAATACCGCTCAGTGACACAGCGATTATCCTCAACGGATACTGAAGGTATTTCCTGTAATCACGCTTTATGTGCGGAGCAGCAAAAGGAAGAATGATTGCCAGAGCAATCAACCAGCGCACAAAGGTTAACGTAACGGGGGGGACATCATTTCTTACAGCCCGGCCCACAATATAGTTTGCTGCCCAGAATAGGGGCGGGACGACAAAAAATAAGATGGTCAGCATTATCTGGCGGGGACGGTGTGCTCCCAGTCTGCCGGCATTTTCCTGCGACATGTTCTCTCCCTTTAACGGATCTTCGTTTCTGCAGGAAAATCAGTAATTGAATGTGCCTTTGATACAGGTAACTGCACGTCCGCCCACCCGAATATTACCGCTATCAATGCTCAGCTGGATCTTGCCGGCTCTTCCGATAACCTGCCCTTGCGAGGAAAGCACAAGTCCGTTTTCCGGTAATTTCACACCGTGATGGCGCATAAACGCCGCTACGCTGCCATTTCCACTTCCGCATACCGGATCTTCATTAACGCCACAAGCCGGCGCAAATGACCTGACTTCAATATTAAGACCGGCCTCGTCAGCATACTCACCATAAATGCAGATGCCTGTTATGCCCATTGAAGCATCATGTACGCTTAGTTTTTCATAATCCGGCGCAGTTCTGATCACCTCAGCGGCATCATTAACGTGTGCTACAATCCACCGTGCTCCTACGTCCACCAATGCGGGAGTCAGCGACCGATCCAGCGTACTTCCAAGCAGAGCTTCCAGACGATCAATCTGAACGTCTGTGAGAGGGGTGATATCAGGTTCTGGCAGATCAAATGCAACTGATAAGAACCCGGTAGCATCTTCGGCTATCGTCAGGTTAATGAGGCCCGCAGCGCATTCCTGCACTACAATGCCGTTTCGTGCATTGACTATACCTGACTCGATCAAAGCCCAAGCTGTGCCAATTGTCGGATGGCCTGCAAAAGGTAGTTCACTTTCAGGCGTAAAAATCCGGACTCTATAATCCGCCAGCTCTGTTTCCGGAGGCAATACAAACGTTGTTTCAGAAAGGTTGGTCCAGCGGGCGATTTCCTGCATCTGGACAGTCGAGAGCTCACGTGCATCCATGATTACCGCAACCGGATTGCCCTTAAATGGAACAGCCGTAAAGACATCAACTTGGCGAAAAGCAACACTGGACATAACTTACCCTTGAGAGAAATGCGATGGTTATTTCCACGATGTTACACCCCGGGTATGAATGGGTACAGATACAGAAATACGTGTTATCAATGGACACAGGAGGAATTTAACTAACTTTGCAGCGTTCCATTTCGGATACAGAAAGGACACACTGGTAAATCATTATCTATCAACTCTTAAGATGTTTCGCCATGTACCTTTATGAACTAATCGCTGAAGACATTGTTCGGTCGGTCAGCTCCGGGGGGTTAAAACCCGGGATGCGCGTTCAGTCAATCAGAGAATATGCGCAGACCCATAACGTCAGCATCAATACCGTTAAAACAGCTTACAGGATGCTGGAAGACCGCGGGATTCTGACAGCCCGCCCTCAGGCTGGCTATTTTGTCAGCGCTTCGCTTCCTGAACTCAGTACGACTCCTGATACCAATGGCACTGATAACACCCTGCCACTTTCTGGTATCAGACGGCTCCTTTCTGTCATTTTGCAGACTCAGCAAAGGGGTGGATATACTGATCTGGCTCTGGCTTGCCCTGCGGGTGAAGGCTTCTACCCTGCAACCCGTATCAGGAAACTGACCGCTCAGGTAATGAGACATAATCCTCATATCCAGTCTACTTACGTCCTTCCACCTGGTTCCGAACGCTTACGCTCTCAGATTGCTCGAAGGGGGGCACATCTGGGAATGCTCCTGTCTTCAGATGACATTCTGATCACTCACGGAGCTATGGAAGCATTAAATCTGGCCGTAAGGGCTTCGAGCAAACCTGGTGACAACATTGCGGTTGAAACCCCGACGTTCTATAACCTGTATCCGATGCTTGAAGAAATGGGAAGAACAGTGGTGGCTGTGCCCACACACCCGCAAACGGGCATGTACCTCGACAGCCTGGAAGAGATTCTTGCAAGACAAACTATCTCTGCAGTGATTACGATCCCAAGCGGCCATAATCCGCTGGGTTTTACTATGCCGGAAGAAAATCGCAGGCGACTTGCGTCAATAGGTCGTATCCATGAGATAGCGATAATTGAAGACGCGATGTATGCCGAACTGCAGTACGGCCAGTCTGTGGTACCTAATGTAAAATCATTCGACACACACGGATGGGTGATGGTGTGCGCTAGCTACACCAAAACTGTGGCTCCAGATTTTCGGATCGGCTGGCTTGAAGCCGGGCGCTTTCGTGATATTGCCCGCCAGATGAAATTTACTTCGACAGTTGCTGAGCCCGCGCTGCTGACTGAGACGCTGGGATTGTTTCTGGAAAACGGTAGCTACGATCTACACCTCAGATATCTGAAAAAGCGTTACAACGAACAGATTGAGATAGTTAGGGCGCTTATATCCCGCCATTTTCCTGAAGGCACTCGTGTAAGCCGGCCTCAGTGCGGTTTTATTCTTTGGATTGAGCTGCCTGATAACATTGACACTCTCGATTTGTTCCATGCTGCCTTGGACGAAAAAATAGTTTGTATGCCGGGGCTTTTATGCTCAGGCAACAAAGCCTTCAGTCATTGCTTGAGGCTTGCAGTGTGCTTTGAACTCACTGAGGAGTATATTAATGCGATTCGAAAGCTGGGGGAACTGGCCAACTGTAAGTGGAAACCAGCTTTAATCAGGCCTGAAAATGAATTTCAAATCTAATTGTTGTAATTGTGATAGTACAGACTTTTAAATATAATCTGTAACGCCTGTACACTAGACAGGCGTTACATATCTACTGGTTTTCATCATACCTGTCTCATATCTGCCGTTAAGCAAAATTTAAACTGAATACGGTTTGAACAATTACTTTCTTACGCAATATATTTTCTGTGTCCTTGTAAAATCAATCTAGTTGGGTCTGTACCCAACTTGTCAGCCCAGATATCTTGCCCATAGTGATTTGGGAAAGTGTAGTTAACCTGACTTAAACGGTACACGTTAGGAAACAGGAGCTACAGGTACCCAAGAGGATAAGCCTTTATTCAGGGATTTTATCAAGTGGGTAACTCCTCTGGACAGCTCTGATAGAGCTCAACAGGGCAGCAGGATTCTTGCAGATTTACAATCAAACCAAGATCAGAAAGGAATTTTGATGAAAGTCAGGATATTAATTACAAGTCTTTTATTTGCAGCAATCAGCCAGGCTAGTGCCAATGTATCCAGGTTGAATGAGGGAGTCGTTGTTCAGGGTAACCTGCCTTTTTCTGAAGCGGTAAAAGTAGATGATACACTTTACCTGTCGGGGCAGGTCGGACTAGTACCGGCGACACAGAAACTGATCGCTGGCGGCATCGCGGCAGAATCCCGCCAGACTATGGAAAATATCAACCAGGTACTCACCGCGCACGGCTATAAGCTAAACGATGTTGTTAAATGCACCGTTTTTCTCAGTAACATGAGAGATTTCCCTTCCTTCAACAACGTCTATAAAGAGTATTTTAAACCCGAACACCTCCCCGCAAGAAGCACGGTTGCTGTTAATGGCCTGGCGATGGATGCAAAAGTTGAAGTTGAATGCTTTGCAGCTAAATAACCCAAATATGAATTGGAGGAAAAGTGCAGAAACAGCAAAAACGTACCATTGAGGCGGCCGAACGCCTGCGCATGGCTGAAGAAAGAAGCCAGCCCTGTGAACCGGTAAGAAATATTATTGGTGAAACGGATATCGATACTGCTTACGCGGTGCAGCAACAAAATGTGGCTCTTAATGTTGCTGCTGGTCGCCGCATCAGTGGGCGTAAAATCGGCTTAACCTCGGCCTCAGTGCAAAAGCAGATTAATGTGTCAGAACCAGACTTCGGAACGCTGTTTGCTGACATGGAAATCGGTTATGGAGGAGTCATACCGACAGCCAGGCTCATTGCACCCATGATTGAGGCCGAAGTAATGTTGGTCATCGGGCGCGATCTTGATCATGATTGCATCACCTTCACTGATATGTTGCGCGCAACCGAATTTGCCGTTGCGTCACTGGAAGTAGTTGACTGCCGTTTGCGCGACTGGGATATACGCATAACGGATACCGTAGCAGACAATGCCGCTGCGGCATTATATGTCACGGGATCGCAGCCGAAATTGCTCAAAGATTTAGATCTTGCCGATTGTTCCATGACTCTGTTTAAAAATGGGAAACCTGTTTCTGAAGGACATGGCCGCTGGTGTATGGGGCACCCCGTGAATGCAGCTGTCTGGCTCGCCCGTCAACTCTTCAAACGTGGCACACCATTAAAGTGTGGAGACGTTATTCTTACCGGTGCACTGGGCCCCATGATAGCAGCAAGCCCAGGTGACAGGTTTAGTGCTCATATCCAGGGACTTGACAACGTAATGACGAGCTTTGGTAATTAGTAAGATTGTCGGCGAGGTTGTGAATGTTAACACTCTGGCGTAATAACGATCCGGAATACTTTACATCCCCGGCACCACTTTCCAGCAGGCCTGTTGGCCCATGATTCACAGTACTTTCAGGCTGCATAATTTCAACCATATGCTCCCGAACTTGAGCGTTTTTTTTCTCAAGCAGGGTATCTGGTTTTTTATCGCAGTAAACGCTTCCCGCTGCCAGTCTTGATTTTCCATGTGCACCTGTCGGAGAACCCCATGACCTGGAATACCACAGCCGAGCAAAACGCCATCATTGAGTGGAAGGGCAGTCATCTCGTAGTAAATGCGTTTGCCGGCACAGGAAAAACCTCCACGTTAGTGAACTACGCTGAAGCCAACCCGAAAAGTAAAATGCTTTACCTTGCCTACAACCGCGCCGTGCGCGATGAGGCTGAACGCAGGTTCCCCTATAACGTAGAGTGTAAAACGTCGCATCAGCTGGCGTGGGTCCGTTTCGGTAAACATTTCAGTGACCGGCTGACAGCCAGTCTGCGCATTTCGGATGTGGCCCGCAAACTAAACACCCGGCACTGGCCTCTGGCAAGGCTGGCGCTCAGCGGGCTGAATATGTTCCTCTGCAGCGCCGACCCCGAGCCTGGACTGATGCATCTGCCCGCGGAGGATGATCGGCACGGCCTGGATGCCGGTAAAATCCTGGTGGCGATTCAGATCCTCTGGTATGAAATGAGCCGGACCGATTCAACCTTCCCCGTTAGGCACGATACCTACCTCAAACTGTTCCAGCTCTGTCAGCCTGACCTGTCTAAGCGCTGGAACACCATCCTTTTTGATGAGGCTCAGGACGCCAACCCTGTGACCAGTGCGTTTGTTCTGAATCAGCCCTGTCGGGTCATTCTGGTCGGCGGTTTTCACCCAGGCCGCAGAACCGGGCGTATTATCGCGCCGCCACCGATCAGATAGTGCTGCCCCTGACGTCACAGTTTGACGCTGAAGGTGACTACTGGTCCACGGTGCTTCACGAGCTGGTGCATGCCAGTGACCATGTGAAGCGACTGAACCGTGAAGGGATAACGCGGGCGTCAAAGAAATTTGGCGACCCGGTGTATGCCTTCGAGGAGTTGATAGCCGAAATCGGCAGTGCCTTTCTGTGCGCACATCTCGGGATAACCGGTGATTTGCAGCATGAAAGTTATGTTGACGGCTGGTTGTCAAAACTGAAATCCGACAAAAAGGCGCTGTTCAGCGCCTGCCGGCAGGCCCGGGAAGCGTCGGAATATTTGCTCGCGGCACTCGGCCGTCAGGCTGAAGACGCGTAATTAATCTATCGGGTGACGACAGTAATACAATTGTCACCCTCCCGTGAGGGCATTGTTCCTCACGGGACGATGCCCTCTTTTTTTACTGAAAAGAGGAGTATCAACTTATGTCTGAATGGTGCCAGAACCGCTTTGAAATTACCGGTAAATCTGTCTGTATCGATGTGCTGTTGCAGTGGATAAATGGCGCAGACACGCCGCGTTACCGCCACGCAATACTGCAGAGCATACAGCTGTTCCTGGCCGGGTGCGCGGGGATACTGAAACCGGTGCGAACCGTCTCGTACATCCCCTTTCAAGGGCTGGTTCGTCATGGTGTCGGGCAGTCGACGGCCGCTAACCTTGCGTTTGAGCAGTGGCTGGAAATGCTGCAGAAAGACGTGGCGCTGGGTACGGAGACCATACGTCGGATTGACCGGCTGTATCACCAGTCCGGCCTGGGGGCGCTTAAGTGGGAAAATATCCCCCAGGCGTCACGGGACATCATGGCGACGTTGATGAAAAGGCAGTATGCGGACTGGTTCGGTCTGGCCGGGATGAACGACGAGCCTGATGCAGCAGCTTGCTGGGAGCGTCTGCGGGAATACCCGGAACGGTCTCAGCCATGCGATATGCTGATGGTTATTCCGACGCAGTTGGCCACTGAGCTTAACGGCTCCGGTGGGCTGCTGGCGGGAATATCCACAACGGTAAGCTTCTACAGCCGTATTTACGGAATGGAGTGGCCAGCCGGGCATAATGTAAACCTGCACCGTCATGCTGCTAACGGGTTAACGCTGCGGCTGGATTCACCCTGGTATCCACCGTCAGGTGAGGTGGTGGCCGGTATTTCCGCTCTCTTTGAGTGCGAAGTACGGCACACCTACAGTGAACCGGTCAGCGGTCTCAGTGGTTATGACTGCTATGACCTTGGGGCGCATGTAGATGGCCACCAGGGGTTGCCGACGAAAACGCTACCGCCCGCTCCGGCACTGTATCTGGTCAGTAGTGAACAGCCGCATCTTGGGCCAGAGATGGCTGGTTACAATGACGTCCGTGGATAACAGACTTCTGGCCATTTAACTGAACTGCAGCCCTCGCCGGCTGCATACCCTCAGGGGAACACTGTTCTCCTGTCCGGGGTACGTGTTCCCTTTTTTATGGAGAATGCGTATGGCTGCTTTTATTGACCATGAGAAGGCGTTTATCTCACTTTTTAATCAGACCGCACGATATCATCACCGCCATAAGGTATTTGAAGATTTTGTCAGCTGCAGCGTTATTGCGCTGGAGAACCGTCTCTGTTTTAGCGAAAAGCGGGAAGGTAAATATCTGCGAATAATCGGTGGTTATGAAAAGCCGGATGTTATCGGGGTCTGAAGCCCAATCGTACGAAAACGTACGACAAGTGCGTTTTTTGTACAGTTGTTTGATGGAAAGGATCAGTTAATGATCCTTTCCATGTTTTTAGAACTCACGGGATAGTGTCAAATATCCATTAAATCGGACAGAGCACTCATCGTTGTTTAACAGGCTGGAGACAATATAAACATTGCTCGCGCCTTTCGCGTTGGTATAGGTGTATTTCGCCGTTAGGTTCATTGCACCGTTATCGTGGTAAATACCGTAGTAATCTTTAAGTGAAAGACCATTACCGGTTTTCGAATCTTCCTGCGCAAGCTGACGCGCGAACGCATCGGAAACGGGAGAAAGATTCAACACTTCAACCGCCGTTTTATCACGCTCAATCCCCTTAACTCCTTCTTTAGTCACGGCGGATAAGAGCATCTCTTCGGCATAATGCCCCCGGGTTGCACATTCGCTACCTGGAACATCTGCTGCGTGACTGGCGAAAGGTAAGATGGCCAGCGTTAGCACAAAAGGGCGAATCACCGGACCACCTCAAGGATCGCTCCGCGGTCTTTACTGACCAGTAAACGCGTTGATGGCCCCATGATGATGCAGCCTGCCGACGCGAACCCCCTGATGCCGTGACGCTTGTCGCCATGCATCCTGAATGTACTCATATCACGCGCGTAAGAGTTACCGCTGATATGGTTCAGTGTAATTGTCAGCGGGCCTTTGCCTGTTCCTGTGCTGCCGATTTTCCACGTTCCACGCGGGATAGGTCCCATTCCGCGGACCTGTTCACGGTCAGGGTTATTTTTATTTGTCAGTACGCCGGAATAGCCTGTTTCGATTAACTTGCCATTGCGGTATAACTCACCTGTACTTTGTTTATAAAGCCATTTTGCCATGATGATTTCCTTATGCTGTTTTTCTCTCGTTCCAGCTATCGCTGTGTTTAATATTACCGTCTGTATAATGCCAGTCGATTTTTTCATAACGCAGGCCAACATGCTCTATGTGACCGTCCTTTTCAAAATCTGGATCTTTGGTGTCGAACATAACAGGTACAACATGACACACCTTGACATTCTCAAGCGTCGTAACGAAATATTCTTCTTCCAGTCCGTTGTAATTGATACGGTAGAATTTAAACACCGCCTTAGCCAGCGTTTTCCCTGTTGTGAGCGCTTTATACAACAGTGGTGATGAACTATCTATCAGCTTTTCAAAGGTGTACGCCTCGTGTTGCCGCGTGCCTGTCGCTGCACCAGTTGCATCGTCCGTTGGGATAAATAAATCATGCTGCATTCCGGTTAGTTCGATGCTTCCTTCGCGGCCTGTAACATCGACAGAGCCTTTTAATAACTTCCCTTCTTCATCGTAAAGCCATAGATATACTGGTATAGCCATTATTTATTTCCTTATAAACTCTCTACTTCAGTGATTGGTGAAAACTGTATTTTTCGCCGCCTCAATATATTTATAAAGCGTGGGCCTCGATACCCCCATCAATTCGCATATTTGCGTAACTGTGTGTTTTCTTTCGTCGTACAGTTGTACGGCCAGGGCCTGCTTATCCTTGTTCAGCGTTTTTGGTCTTCCTCCTTTTCGTCCTCTTGCCCGTGCAGCTTGCAAACCGGCCTGCGTTCTCTCGCGGGTCAGATTGCGCTCAAATTCCGCCAGAGCACCAAACAGATGAAATATCAGCATCCCGGAACTTGAGGTGGTATCGATGGATTCCTGAAGGCTTTTTAACCCGATGCTATTCGACTCCAGCAGCTTGACCATGTCTATCAGATCTTTCAGCGAACGGCTCAGGCGATCCAGTCGCCAGACAACCAGGGTATCTCCGGGACGAGTAAACTGAAGAACAGCATGAAGACCAGGGCGCTCAGCCTTGGCTCCGCTGATCTGGTCTTCATATATTTTTTCGCACCCGGCCACCCGAAGAGCATCCCGCTGCAAATTCAGATTCTGGTCATCGGTTGAGACTCGGGCATATCCGACCAACATGATTTCACCTACATTTTGTTAAAATACTCGTTATCACTAACTCAATATTAACATTGTTTTATTTACCGGGTATATTACTAAAAATTCTTCAGTCGTTCCGTTTATATTTGAAACGAGAAATCAGAGTAAAGAAAACGACCGTTTTCTTTACTCATGCCAGGGAGGCAACTTTGCCCGCCGATTTTTTAAATGCCGATCAACGGGCCAGCTATGGTCAGTTCTCCGGAGAACCCAATGATGTTCAGTTGGCCCGCTTCTTTCTGCTGGATGAAGCGGATATGGAGTTCATTAACAACCGGCGCGGCAGAGCCAACCGTCTTGCGGTGGCATTGCTGACTGGATGTGTTCGCTTTCTTGGCACATGGCCTCATGACCTGTCATCGATACCGGCTAACGTGCAGTGGTTTGTTGCACGACAACTGGGAATATCTGATACAGGCGTTCTTTCTGAATATTCCAGAAGAGAAACCACATTGCGTGAACACCAGGCACTGATACGACGGCAGTATGGCTATCGTGATTTTGCCTGGCCGTGGACCTTCAGGCTAAGCCGTTTACTGTTCACCCGCAGCTGGCTCAGCAACGAACGACCGGGTCTGCTTTTCGATCTGGCTACCAGCTGGCTCCTGCAAAACAAAATACTGTTGCCTGGCGTCACCACACTGACCCGCCTGATATCGGAAGTTCGTGAAAAATCAGCAGACAGACTCTGGTCACGTCTTTCAGGGCTGGCATCATCAGACGAACAGTGCTCATTACTTGAGGAACTGTTACAGGTGCCTGATGGCGTGCGTACTTCACGCTTTGAACAGTTAAGAAAAGGTCCTGTTGCCATCAGTGGCCCGGCATTTAATCAGGCCGTCGTACGCTATCTAAAACTGAAAGCATTTGGTATGCAGAGTCTCGACTTTACCGGTATTCCTCCGGTGCGATTCAATGCACTCGCACGATATACGGATATGATTTCAGTGTACAAAATAGCCCGGATGCCGCCCGCGAGACGAACAGCGATGCTGGTTGCGTTTGTCCGTTCCTGCGAAATATCGGCACTGGATGACGCGCTGGACGTTCTGGATGGGGTTATTGCTGATATAGGTAGGGAGGCGAAAAAAATTGGGCAGAAAAAACGCCTGAGGACACTGAAAGATCTCGATAAATCAGAGTTAGAACTGGCACATATCTGCTCGGTGCTTCTGGATGAAAATATCGACAGTGAGTTGCTTCGCACGACAATATTTGAAAAATGTCCTCCGGCTAAATAGCTGTTCCAAATATTAGATCACTTTGAGGGAACTCAGCCCGGATTGTGCGATCTGATCAATCGCCAAACCAACCCTATCACCAACCGGACTGAGCGATGACGATCATAGCACCAATTCCCCGTGACGAACGACGCCTGATGCAGAAAGCTATCCACAAAACGCGTGATAAAAATTATGCCCGCAGACTCACTGCCATGCTGTTACTGCACCGGGGAGAGAGAGTCAGTGCTGTTGCCAGAATGCTCTGCTGTGCACGTTCCTCCGTTGGGCGCTGGATAAACTGGTTTACGCTTTATGGCGTGGATGGCCTGAAATCGCTGCCTGCAGGCCGTAGCCGACGCTGGCCGCTGGAACATATCTGTAACCTGTTACGCCAGCTCATAAAGCATTCCCCCAGCGCTTTCGGCTATCAGCGCTCGCGCTGGAGTACGGAGTTGCTGGCAATAAAAATCAATCAGATAACCGGTTACTGTTTACATGCTTCGACCATCCGGCGCTGGCTTCGTGCTGCCGGAGTGGTCTGGCGCAGAGCCGCACCAACGCTGCGCATTCGCGACCCACACAAAGAAGAGAAGATGGCAGCTATAAATGCTGCTCTGGCACACTGCAACCCGGAACATCCGGTGTTTTACGAGGATGAGGTCGATATTCGTCTGAATCCAAAAATCGGTGCTGACTGGCAGCTACGGGGCCAGCAAAAACGAGTGGTCACGCCGGGTCAGAACGAAAAATATTACCTGGCAGGCGCGTTGCACAGTGGTACGGGCAGAGTCAGCTACGTGGGTGGTAGCAGTAAAGGCTCAGTACTGTTCATCAGCCTGCTGAAACACCTGAAAGCAACGTACCGGCGGGCGAAAACCATCACACTTATCGTCGATAACTACTTTATCCACAAGAGCCAGCAGACGCAGCGCTGGCTAAAACAGAATCCAAAATTCCGGGTGATATATCAGCCTGTTTACTCTCCGTGGGTAAACCACGCTGAGCGGCTGTGGCAGGCGTTGCATGACACGATAACGCGTAACCACCAGTGCCGTACAATGTGGCAGCTACTGCAGAAGGTTCGTCATTTTATGGATACCGTCAGCCCGTTCCCGGGAGGAAAACACGGGCTGGCAAAAGTGTAGCGGTATTAGGAACAGCTATTTAGGCTGGCCGATACCATCACATTTATAAACGCGATTGCCCGGCCTCCTGATGCCAGTTTTCATGATGAAATGGTGGAACAGTATGGAAGAGTCCGCCGCTTTCTTCCCTGTTTGCTGGAAAATATTGAATTCAGCGCCGCTCCGGCAGGCGAAACCACGCTGGAGGCTATACGCTATCTTGCGGCGATCCGGTCAACCCGAAGGCAGCACATTGATGATGCGCCAATGGCAATAATTACCGGCCCCTGGAAGCGGCTCTGCTATGGCAAAGACGGTCATTTATCCCGACAGGGCTATACCCTCTGTGTTATGAATAAGTTACAGGACAGTCTGAGGCAACGGGATATTTATGTCGCACGGAGCGAACGCTGGGGAGATCCACGGGCTAAACTTCTCCAGGGTCAGGACTGGCATACCAACAGAGTGCAGGTGTATCGCTCCCTCGGGCATCCTCTCAACGCCGGAGAGGCCGTCAATGCGCTGACCCGGCAGCTCAACACGGTGTACCGACAGGTCGCTAAAAATTTTGCTGATAATCAGGCCGTTTCGCTGGATTTAACAGGTAAACGCACAAAGCTGACCATTGATCATCTGAACGGACTGGATGAGCCGCCGACGCTGAAGTTACTCTCAAAACGTATATCTGACTTGCTGCCGGTTGTCGATCTGACCGAACACCTTCTTGAAATTAACGCGCATACAGGGTTTGCAGATGAATTTACCCACGCAAGCGAAGCGGGCGCGCGTATGGATGACCTGACCGTCAGTATCTGTGCAGTATTGCTGGCTGAAGCCTGTAATATTGGTATGGAGCCCTTTATTCGACCCAATATTCCGGCGCTGACCCGTTATCGTCTGAGCTGGACCAAACAAAATTATCTCAGGGAAGAAACGCTGGTAAAAGCAAACGCCAGACTGGTTGATTATCAGTCTACCCTGCCTCTGGCTCAGAAATGGGGCGGTGGTGAAGTGGCCTCTGCGGACGGTATGCGATTTATAGCCCCGGTACGAACGGTCCATGCAGGCCCCAACCGAAAATATTTTGGTTCCAGCCGGGGGATCACCTGGTACAACTTCATTTCAGATCAGTATTCCGGATTTCATGGTGTTGTCGTTCCTGGCACTCTAAGGGATTCCATATTTGTACTGGAAGGGCTACTGGAGCAGCAAACCGGGCTAAACTCAACGGAAATAATGACTGATACGGCAGGCTCCAGCGACCTGATTTTTGGCCTTTTCTGGTTACTGGGCTATCAATTTTCTCCGCGCCTGGCTGGTGCCGGTGCTTCAGTGTTCTGGCGGGTGAATAAAGATGCCGATTATGGTGTACTGAATGATCTTGCCCGTAACACAGCCAATACGCGGAAGATAGAGCAGCACTGGGATGACATGATGCGTATGGCCGGTTCCCTGACGCTGGGAAAAATCCGGGCCTCAGTGGCGATCCGTTCATTGTTGAGTAGCGACCGGCCTTCTGGTCTGACGCAGGCCATTATCGAAGCGGGAAAAATAAACAAGACACTGTATCTGCTTAATTATATTGATGATGAAGATTATCGCCGCCGTATCCTGACCCAACTGAACCGGGGTGAAAGCCGACACGCCGTCGCCAGAGCGATTTGTCATGGACAAAAGGGTGAAATAAGAAAACGTTACCAGGATGGACAGGAAGATCAGCTGGGTGCGCTGGGCCTGGTGACCAATGCTGTCGTTCTGTGGAATACCATCTACATGCAGGCTGCACTGGATCATTTGCGCAATGAAGGTGAAACCATCAATGAAGAGGATGAAGCCAGGCTTTCGCCACTGAGGCACGCACATATCAACATGCTGGGGCATTACACATTCACGCTTGCAGAGCAGATAACAAAAGGCCAGTTAAGGCCACTGAAGCAGGCGGAAGAAACGGATGAATGGCCACTATGACGGTTATATTGGTGTAGGGCCAGGGTGTAGAATCGTACAAAAAATGTACTTAGCGTACGTTTTCGTACGGTTGGGCTTCAGACCCCTTATCCGTCTGGCGCAACTGCTGGCCCATGTGGTTAACGGGCTACAGAATGGGTTGTGTGATTTTCTGGGTAACGTGTTTATGCAGCTGGAACTGGGCGATAAGTATCGCGGCCAGTTCTTCCCCCCCTGGGGTGTGGCCAGAATGATGGCGCAACTGCAACTGGGGGATGTGAAGGTAATGTTTGATGAAAAGCCTTTCATCACCCTCAGCGAACCTGCCTGCGGTGCTGGCTGTATGGTACTGGCTTTCGCCGATGCTATTAATCAGGCGGGCTACGCGTCACACCGCTATCTGTGGGTTTCCGCGACGGATATTGATCCACTGGCCGCTGGCATGGCCTACATCCAGTTATCGCTCTGCGGCGTGGCCGGTGAGGTTGTCATTGGCAACGCATTGTGTGACGAACGGCGTCGCGTATTGCTGACGCCCGGTCATTATTTCGGAAACTGGTCGTGCCGATTACACGCACATCAGAAAATTTTTGCATAATTGCTTTAATTTTAAGTCAGCGCTCTGAGTAAGTCTCAGGGGCTGGCTTTTTTTTATTATCGAAGGGACAATATAAATTACTAAATCGCGTAAGAATTACGGTTATTAACGATAAATGGTTGATTTTGTGAAGCATATCACTTAATTCGTGTGGACTTTGATACTTGAGGAAGGCACTACTATGACAAAGTCAGTAAGCGTGTGCATTTGAAGTATCAAGGAGAAAAATAGATGGAGTTTCAGTCTACGCTTAAATTTGTCAGATACACCGCTTTGGCAATATATGGAATAATTGGGGTTGTTGGGTGGCATCAATATGATGAGTTATCACAAAAGATTAACTCTAATAAATTGGTTATTGATAATATATCATCTGACATGACGATAAATTATGTAAAAGCAATGGTCTGGTATCATTCAAGAGGAAAACTTCAAGAATTACGCTCTATTTTACTCAATGATGATTTAAAACAACGAAGTAGAATAGAAGTTAGAATAAAAAACATGTTAATGCATAGAACCTCAGCTTATATTAGGGAATTTAATACCCTGGGTGCCCCTGTTAAAAATTTAGGTGACTGGTATCGACATAATTTTAATTTTGATGACTTTTTAAAAGATATCTATGAGATTATCTTTGATGAAAAACTTAATGTCGATGAGAAAATACGAAATGTCACTAATGTAATGGAGGAATATCAAAATATTACAAGCAGTAAATTAATTGAAGTTCTAACTAAAACACAAGGAGATAATCATGGATAAGAAAATGGTTGCAGTTGTTCTGTCTGGATGTGGTGTTTATGATGGAGCAGAGATCAATGAGGTGGTGCTAACATTGTTGGCGCTTGAAAATAACGGTTGCGAGTATCAATGTTTTGCCCCGGATATAGAACAATATCATGTAATTGATCATGCATCGGGAAGTATAACTACAGGTAAGCGAAATGTTCTTAATGAATCGGCAAGGATTGTCCGGGGTAATATTAAACCTCTTAAAGAATGCTCAGTAGATTTATATTCTGCTGTAATTATCCCTGGAGGGTTTGGAGTAGCAAAGAATTTATCGACTTTTGCATTCGACGGAGACAGCCTTGAGTTGAATTCTGATGTTAATGCAGTTCTACAAAAATTTGCTCAATTGCATAAACCTGCCGGGTATATGTGTATTGCTCCCGTATTAATACCTGTAATTTATGGACGTAATGTACGGATGACAATTGGTAACGATAAGGACACTATTGACTATATCGAACGCTCGGGGTGCATACATCAACTTGCTGGTTTTGATGAGATAGTTGTGGATGAAGAGAAAAAAGTAGTAACTACACCTGCCTACATGCTTGCTACGAAGATTTCAGAGGCAAAAGCAGGTATTGATAAACTTGTCAGAGAAGTCATCAGGTTGAGTTAATGATGGTTATTTTTATTGGCGCAATTGTGCTCTTGTTATTTATCCTTATCGTGATGTTGTTTGAGCTGAGGGAGCCAATAAAAGAGATGCAGCAGGGCAGAAGTGTCAGATCTGAGTTGCTATACGATGTTGAAACCCGAACGCTGACTTTGGGGGAGCGATATATACTGACGACATTTCGCTATCGTTCCCTGAATCACTGCTTATTTGAATATCTTTATCATAATCCGGGTAGAAAAATAGAGCGTGATGAGCTTGAAAAGGAGGTGTTGAGAGGGCGTGATGTTAATCTGGTTAAGGTCGCAGATTCAATGGGGTTTAGATGTGAACTTCGTAGGATATTATTTACCGCTGACCGTGATTCCATTACGTTTCACCCTGAAAAATTAAGTAATCATAATGGAGTTGTGAAAATTACCTGATGTGTAGCACTGCGATAACTAAGCGTTTTTTAGTTATCGCAGTGTTGGCTAATTTACTGATAAGTATAGTAAACTATCTTTTTCTGAGTTTGTTTGTTTTTTGCTGGTTGCAGTATGAATGTTCAGGGTTGTTCTGACTTATTCGGACTTTATAGTATTCCCTTTTCTGTTAAAAAATTTCTCGCTACTGTTATTTGAACAGAAAGCATGAAGGTTTTCTGTTTGATAAGGAGAAGTTATGGCACATGTAAAATGGGATGTTTTATTAGATGAATATTTCTTTTTTCATAATCTAAGACCAGCTACGGAATGGAGTTACAGGAAAGTCACTAAGGGTATATTGTCATTTTCTGAAAAATATGAATTTCCTGACGATATTTCTAATCGTGATGTCTTTATCTGGAGAAGACATGTCCTTTCAGTGAAGAATCTTTCGGCGCAAACCTGGAATAACAAAATTGCTCACCTGCGAGCGTTGTTTAATTTCGGTATGGAACACGGGTTGCTGGTATCAACTAAAAACCCGTTTAATAATTGCCTAGTACAAAAAACCGTAAAGAAGAAAAAGACACTTAATAAAAAACAATTAACCCGTATTTATATTATCATGGAGCAAAAGATTAGAGATGAGGAGAAAGATAATGTCAGGAGGCGATGTGCTCTGTATCCTGCCTGGTTTTGGTTAACAGTCATTGATACATTGCGCTATACAGGTATGAGATTAAATCAATTATTACATATAAGATTACATGACGTTAATTTAGATGATGGATGTATTAAATTATGTCTGGACGGAAGCAAAACTCATCGCGAGTGGCAGGTTCCTATTGTTACTTCGCTAAGGCCACAATTAGTTCGATTAATTGATAAAGCGCGACAGGCTGGCGTACCATCAGATGGAACTATTTTTGATGTTTGCCATTATTTATCGAAGATTGATATAAATAATGTCGAAAGTAATTCAAATGAAATGATGCAAAAGATTAGATCTTTTTTCAGAAGATTATCAAAAGAATGCGGTTTTCCCGTTTCACCTCATCGTTTTCGACATACATTGGCCACTGAACTCATGAGATCGCCTGACAGGATTTTACAGTTAGTAAAAGAATTACTGGGACACCGGAGCGTTAGCACAACGATGGAATACGTTGAAATGAATATGGAAGTAGTAGGGAGAACGCTCGAAACTGAGCTAATGCTTTATGCCAGTAGTGTGACGACGAGGGACAACTGTGCACGATAAATTAATTTCTGAAAAGGGATAAAGAGTTAATCGTTATTCTCTGTGCATAAAACAGGCAACTTACAGGAACTGAACTTCTGTCTGGAGCCTGTTATGTCCTGGAATACAACCCCGGAACAAGATGCTGTGATTGCCTGGCAAGGCACGAGGCTTGTTGTCAACGCTTTCGCTGGTGCTGGCAAAACATCAACGCTGGTAAAGTTCGCTGAGGCGAATCCTGAAAGTAAAATATTGTATCTTGCCTACAACAGAGCCATCCGCGACGAAGCCGAACAAAAGTTTCCCTTCAACGTTGAATGCAAAACCTCCCATCAACTGGCCTGGCCGCATTTCGGCCGACATTTCAGGAGCCGGCTGACGGTAAATCTGCGTATTACTGATGTGGCCCGGAAACTGATCACACGGCACTGGCCGCTAGCGCGTCTGGCGCTGACGGGGCTGAATGCATTTCTCTGTAGTGCTGAGCAGGAACCCGGCATTATCCACCTGCCGGCAGAGGATGAGCGTCATGGTCTCTCTGTAGATAAAATTCTGGGGGCCGTACAGGTTCTCTGGTATGAGGTGAGTTGTACCGAATCTGATTTCCCAATCACTCATGATGTCTACCTGAAGCTTTTTCAACTGTCCGGTCCCAGTCTTGCCAGTCGATGGGACACCATTCTTTTTGATGAGGCTCAGGACGCCAATCCGGTCACCAGTGCCTTTGTCCTCAGCCAGCCCTGCAGGGTCGTGCTGGTTGGTGATCGCTACCAGCAGATATATCGCTTTCGAGGTGCGGATAATGCTCTCAGTTCTCCCCGGCTGGAACAGGCCGATCGACTGTGGCTGACGACCAGCTTCCGGTTTGGTCCTGCGGTCGCACAAATGGCGAATATGCTGCTGGCCATGTCCGGGGAGGAGATGAAAGTCACCGGCAGCGGTGAGGGTGATGAAGTGGTTACGCATCTGTCTGCTGACGTACCTCATTTCTCCGTTCTAAGCCGGACGGTATCCGGTGTCATTGGTGCTGCGCTTTCTGCCAGCCTGCAGGAGAAGCAAGTTTTCTGGGTGGGAGGCATTGAAGGGTACAAAACGGAAGAGCTGAAAGATCTTTACTGGTTCTCTGCCGATATGCCCGAACGGATGCAGTCCCCCCGTCTCCGTCAGGATTACCGAGACTTTGAGGAATATTGCTCCATCGCGAAGGCAACGCAGGATGTTGAGATGAATCAGGCCATCCGGTTACTTGACGAGTATTTCCCGCTGCCTCAAAAGCTGGCCATCATGCGCCGCCAGGTTGTGACGCATGAAAAGGATGCACAGGTCACGGTTTCCACCGCGCATCGCAGTAAGGGGCTTGAATGGGATGTCGTCGTACTGAATGAGGATTTTTGTGACATCACCGACCCGCTGCTCTCTGCAGAGGAGCGACAGGACGAAACCAATCTGCTGTATGTGGCCGTGACCCGCGCGCGTAAGACCTTGGTGCTGAATGAGATGCTACTGTGCCTGAAGGCCGGTGAAGAGCAGAAAGATTGCGAACAATTAGCAACGGGGGACATGGAGAACGATGGGGGAGAAGCGATTTTCCCATGTTAAATAAAATCAAAACGTTTTTGTCCGGTACGCCGACTGTCACAGAGCCATCCGCCAAACTCCCCGTTTCGGTGCCTGTGGGTTATTTCTCTCCGCTTAAGGCTGAAGAACTGGTCATCACCGCATTACGTCAGGATGCCCTGCAGAAAATCCGTGAAAATAACGCGCTGTCGGCAGAGGTATACCAGCGATTCTATCTGGCCCCTGTGCACCACCTGCTTGAACGGGCCCAGAACGTACCGGCGGCACCTGACGGTCGGTGGGCGTACGCAGGGGGATTTGGTGATTTAAGCCTGCTTTTTACCGCTTATGCTGTCAGGCTTGCCCGGGGTTATATGTTTCCGCCAGGTGTGGCGCCGGAAGAACAAGCCGCTCAGGGCGTTATCTGGCAGGCCGTTATTTTCTGGGCTGCGTTGTGTTATCACCTGCCGTTACTGGCCAGTATTGAAGGCGAAACCACTGGCGGCGTTAATTGGCAACCGGGCATATCTGTTCCGGATGCGCCTTATCGCTTTCGGTTTCGCCCTTCTCCCCCAAATGCCCATAATGCTTCGGCTCTGGCGGCACTGGCTGCGGGTCAATTGATGCCCACCGAAGCGATTAACTGGCTTTCAGGTACCTCCGCAGCGTTGTTCAGCCTTGCCGTTGCATTCCGCAATGGTTCTCCTGATATGCCCCTGATCAGGACGTTGCTCGACCAGGCGGCAGAGAAGGTTGACTCGCCGGTGCTCCGAAAGGAGGCGGGTGAATCTCCTGTGGCAATTGCACCGCCAGATTCGGTGACGCCGCAGGAGGGTATATTGTCTGTTCAGACGGACGATAATTTATCCTCTTCTGCACTGGAACTGGTCGCTTCGGAACTGATGACGTCTCTGAATGATACTGGTGGCGAGGATGGCCAGCCGCCGCCGAATGGGGTCAGTAAAGTGGAGCTGCCGGAAGAACCGGATAACGCCAGCGTGGGCCAGGGGGATGCTGATATGCTGCTCAGTCTTTTTTCCGCAGTGGCGGATGCAGAAGTCACAGAGGTTGCAGATGACGCAGATGTGAATATGCCATCCACTGTAGTGCCGGATGAAATGGTGCCCATCGGGAAAGCCGTTCCTGATGAACCTGCTGAGATGGAAGAGGCCCCCCGGCATAGCGATACCGATACCGATACTGATACTGATACTGATACTGATACTGATACTGATACTGATACTGATACTGATACTG